>CAZCGY010000034.1:0-11144 GCA_964498355.1 uncultured Gammaproteobacteria bacterium
TGAAGAACCTCCGGATACGCTGCACATGTCGACTGAAGAGGACACACGGGGCAGAGGGGGCGCGACGTGCAGACCATTGCGCCAAAATCCATCAGGGCATGATTCCACTCATATCCTCCACCCCTTGGAAGAACCGATGTTGCCAGTTTCCGCACCGCTTTTGTGGCAATCTTTTTTCCTCCAAAAAAATATCTCCCCATCACGCGATTCTGGTTCGTGTCGATCGCTGCGGTGTCCTGCTGAAACGCAAACGCGGCGATTGCCCGTGCAGTGTATGGGCCGATCCCGGGGAGGCCTTCTAACTCCTCGACGGACCGAGGAACCTTTCCGCCAAACATGCCGCGGATAGCCCGCGCTGCCCTGTGCAGCCGCAACGCTCTGCTGTTATACCCGAGCCCTGACCACATCCTGACGACGTCGCGCTGCGGCGCGCTTGCAAGCGCTGCGACCGTCGGAAATCGTTTGAGAAACGCGCGGTACTTCGGTATGACCCTGTCCACTTGCGTCTGTTGCAACATGACCTCCGACACCAGGATTCGATAGGGGTCATGAGTTTTTCGCCACGGCAAGTCTCGCTTGAAACGGCCGTACCACCCCAGAATTTTTCGCTGAAATTGGCGAAGATTCGCTCGGTCTCCATTCCTTTGCCGACTCTGTTTTTTCGTCACGATGGCATTCTACCCGACGACGAAAGAAAAGGACAATCGCGAGCTGCATTGACGTCAAGCTTGACTGCAACATGGCAATTCCTTGGGCTTTTTGCTACAATAGTTCTGGTTGTGTATAAGTACGTCATAAATTTTTTATTAAGGAAGGAGCACATCTATGCCATCCAAAGGTCTCAACAAGAGCCAGCTTCTCAATCATTTGGCAGAGAAGTCCGGTATGGCACGGAAGGACGTCGCTGCATTCCTGGATCTCATGGCTCAGGTCGCCTATGACCAGACCAAGACCTCCGGCGAATTCACGATTCCCGGGCTCGGCAAGCTTGTGAAAAAGCACCGCGCCGCTCGCCAAGGGCGTAACCCGGCTACTGGAGCAACCATCCAGATTCCGGCCAAGACCGTGGTGAAGTTCCGTGTCGCCAAGGCAGCCAAAGACGCAATTCTCTAGGCTGAACCGAGATACTGAAACAAACTCCCCCGTTGAAAAATGGGGGGTTTTGGTTTATGTGAACAAAATACCTTTTAACTTTTTTACGAAAAGGTTTTTTCGAATCAGTCCCCTTTGGATGTTGGCCGAAATATCGCCAGGATTTTCCGTTTCCCCCCATACGTCCAGTGATGCCGGGCAACGACCCGCTGCGTCGCGCTTGTGCTGACGGCATGTGCCCCGCCAAGTGAAAATCCAATGTGCTCGTGCCCATGGCTCTCTCGTGCCGGCCCCCAGACAAGCACGTCGCCGAGTTCTGGACGATTCGTGTTGCGTGGACGGTGCCCTGACTTCAACAAATCGCGGACTGTTCCGTTGACCGTGGCATGAAGGTCATGGATAAACCCGAACTGTTTGAGAATGGAGGAGACGAAATAGGCGCACGAAAGCTCTCCGCTACGGAGTAGGTCTTTTTTGGAGTTCCCCGCCTTCGCAAAGAGCGAACGGAACATCGTTGTTCCGGGAGCATTGCGAATCATTGCGCGATAGTTCTCGGCGTGCAAAAGGACTACAGATCTTCGTTTGCGTCGTAGTCGTTGCATGGTTTATGTTGCGGGTGTCTCGGCATCAAGCCGGTCCCGAAGTTTTTCTATGACGACAAGCGGGTCAGTTTCAGCCCCGATGCACTCAAGCACATCCGGCCGTGTCAGGCCGTGTTCATCGCGAAGTTCATTCGCGAGATGGATGATCTTCCCAAATGCCACGCCGGGCTTCATTCCGGCTTCGATGAGATCTCTGCCCTGCAGTACGTCGGGTGGGCGTTCCCGGCCAACCCCGAGCGAGCGAGCGCGAGCGCGAAGCCACTCCGTCGCAACGGGCAGTTCGGGCATGCGAAACGTGCCGGGGTTTTCGGCATCCGGGAACGGCCCGCGGCCAAGATGGTCAGCTTCTGCGACAAGCGCAAGTTCTTCAATGGTTGCTGGATGAAGACGGCGCGCAAGACGCCGGATCGCCCCATCCGTGACGTGCTGATGTTTGTACGTTTCCGCGGCATGAAGCATGCCGGGCGCGAGATGATCCGCAACCAGGCGCACGACTTTTTCTCGAACGTGCTGGGGCACGCCCATACTCTCCATCAATTTCACCGTGGGTTCAACGCCGGCTTGTTCATGGCCGTAGGAGATGATGACTCCGTCTTCCCGCTGCTGTGTGGTCGTGGCCTTTCCAAGATCATGAGCAAGCGATGCAAGCAGCACGGTAAGCGACTCTTCAGTAGTTCTCCGCTCAGCCCCCACACGACTCGCGGCTGCGTCCACAGCCATCATGGTATGGGTCCACACATCGCCTTCAGGATGCCATGCCGGTTCCTGCGGGGTTGCGGCGAGCGGCGGGAGTTCTGGGTGCAGCTCTCGAAACACGCCGAGTTCCATCCCCATGCCCAGCCCCTTGGACGGTTCTTTCGAAAACAGGAGAAGCTTTCTCCATTCTTCAAAAATCCGCTCTTTCGGCAACTCCTTCAGCTGAGACGACATGCGTTCCATCATCTTTGCTGTTTTCGGCTCAGGCGCAAGATCGAACCGCCCGATGAACTGCAGGCCGCGCAACACGCGGAGCGGATCGTCGGCAAATCGTTCCTCGTCCGTCACGCGCAGGATGCCGTGCGCGAGATCTTCGCGCCCTCCGAAAGGATCAATGACCTCGCCCGTTTCAGGGTCTGCGGCCATGGAATTGATGGTAAAGTCGCGCCGACGGGCGGCGTTCTCGATGCTCATGAAGGGATCGGCTTTTACCGCAAACCCGCGGTGGCCTCCGCCGATCTTCGAATCGGTCCGTGGCATTGACAGATCAATGTCAAAACCCTCGCGCTGGATCTTGAGGATGCCGAACGCCTTGCCAACGCTGTTAAGAGTTCCAAACGACGCCGCAAGCTCTTCCAGGCGTTCAGAGGTGAGACCATAGATCTCAAGATCATAGTCCTTCACCTGGCGGCCAAGCAGCAGGTCGCGCACTCCTCCGCCGACGAGCATGGCCCTGCCGCCTGCTTCACGGACGGATCGGGCAATGCCGAGTACCGTTTGAAAGGCAGCCGCCTCGCGGTGGTCACCTGCTTCAGAAAGCGCCTGCAGACGTTCGCCTCCTCGTGGGAGCGTTTCAAGAACCTTTCTGGACATTGATGGTTCTGGTATATGGGATTGCTGTTGTGATGGCTCTTCGCGCTCGTGCATGGAATGACGTGAATGCCTAGGGTGGTGGAAGTGCAGCAGCACGGCTGCGCAAGCGCCGGCGGATGAAGTACACAAGGAGAACGACAAGAGTAACAAGCACAAAAACGTCAAGAATGCTGCTGTAGCGGTGAATGACTTCCCAGTTGCTGCCCATGCGCACCCCGAGCCAGGCAAGAAAAAGGTTCCACAGCGCAGCGCCGACCGTCGTGTAGACAAGAAACTTCACAAGGTTCATCCGGCCTGCCCCGGCCGGCAATGAGATCAAGTGGCGGACCACGGGGATGAATCTGCTCAAGAAAATTGTTTTTTCCCCGCGCCGTTCGAAGAAGCGATGGGTCGCGTCGAGGTGATGCTCGTTCAGCAGCACGTATTTCCCGAGCCGGCGGATGAGCGGCCTGCCAGCAACCGCCCCGACGATGTAGGAGATGAGTGATCCGATGATGCTGCCGACCGTGCTCGCGATTCCAACGCCGATCCAAGAAAAAGTTTTCTGATAGATAAGGAACCCGGCAAACGGCATGACCGCTTCACTCGGCACAGGAGCAACCATGCTCTCGAGCATCATGAGAAAGGCGACACCGACGTATCCGAGTGTGCCGATAATCGCGACAAACCATGTAATGAGTTGTTCGGTCATGCCCATGACTTCATTCAGCGATCACCATACTCTGTATCGTCACCGGCGTGGCCGGTCTATCCTGAGCCCCAGTTTCGACCTCGGCGATTTTGTCGACAACGTCCAACCCATCCGTGACCTGGCCGAAGACGGAATATTTGCCGTCGAGAGACGGGAGTGGGCCAAGCGCAACGTAAAACTGGCTTCCGATGGAGTTCGGCGACGACGATTTTGCCCACGCCACGCTCCCGCGCTCGTGCTTGAGACCAAGGGCACCTGCTTCATCGGCCAGCCCGACTCCCTCTCCCTTATAGCTCCGGCCGCCGCTTCCATCGCCATTCGGATCACCACCTTGGATGACAAAGTCCGGAATAATCCTATGAAACGTAAGGCCGTCATAGTACTTCGCCCTTGCGAGCTCAAGAAAATTTTTCGTGAGCTCCGGAGCATCAGCAGCATAAAACTTGACGGTAAAGCTCCCGAAGTTTGTTATGACTGTCGCGACGGGCGACGCCGCAAGCTTGTAACTTTGTTGCATGGTTGTTGTCGATGAATCCCCTGCTGCCTGCTTCTCAGCCACAGGCGGGGCCGTAGAAGTCGATGAGCTCGTTGTTGGCGTCTTGGCACATGCTGCGGCTGCGAAGAGCATCACGAGCGGCACAACGAGAAAACGAGAGGTATGCTCTTTCATAACTGCAGTGTACCAAAGGATAGAGGAGAAAGAAACCGAACAACATACAGTTGCCTCTCAAACCCGCAAAGGACAGCCCCTCGACCGGGCGGTGAACTCTGCGGGCACGCCGAACCCGGCCACCTCCGGAAAGTGGCCGGGTTTTGTAGCGCTTTTGCGCCGACGACTGACTAATTGCAGGTTACTATGCCGACGCCTGCCTGACCGTCAGCATTGACGATCGTCATCGTGTTGACGCCCGCTTTGACGTCAACAGCTGACGGATTAACGGTTACCTGAATTGTCGCGTCCGACTTGACCAGCTTGACGGCAAGCGCCGCTGTCGCGTTCCAGAGAACGATGGGCGCGCTGGTTCCGAGCCCTGTTCCCTGAATCGTCAGCTTCGTCGATGAACTCGTCGAACACTTCGCCGGGCTCACCTTCTTCACTTTCGGCGTCGCGACTTTCTTTTCCACCTTGCCGTTCTTGATCACGAGTGAACTTGTGACCGCGGCGCCTTTTGCCTCAATGAGCTTGCCCTTCGACATTTTCCACGCTTTGCTCGTCTTGCCGTCAAAAAGCGTCGTCGGGTTTGCAAGCCCTGCCTGGAAGAGCTCGGCCGTGTTCAGGGCCGTCGCACCGGTGCCTGTTCCGGTCGTGATGGCCTGCAGTTTGTTGTCCTTCAGGTTGATGACCAGTGCCTTTGCTGGCCCTTTCGTCGCCGGAGCAACAATGATGTCCTGGGTTCCATCCGGCGCATTGCCCGATTTTGCCGTGACATCTTCAACCACCTGGTTCAGACCTCCTTTGAAACCGGCATACTGGATGGTCTTTACCTTTTTGCCGGAGGTGTTGTAGAACAGAACTTTCCCGCCACCGCTCGCCGACATGCTTGAAACGGCGATGCGCTGACCGACGTTGCCGAAGTTGGCAGTACCGACATTCCATGTGTCTTTCTTGCCCTTGAGCGTGAACGACTTTGTCCCGTCAATCGTCACCTTCGTGTTCTTCCCGCTTGATGACACCGAGACGCTCTTGAGGTTCACCCCGCCGGGGCTGACGATGGTATAGTCGGTGAAGTGGTCCGTCGAGACCGTGAAGCTCCCGTCGCCGCGTGTTGCCTTTTCGCAATCCGAATAGCTGTTCGTCGTATCGCTGACGTATGCGCACTTCAACAGGTTCGGGTTCAAGCCCAGATCCTCCTTCACGTAGTCCTCGTCATACGGCATCTTGATCTTGACATCGGAATTGAAATCCGAGATTTCCTTGCCGTTTGCATCGGTGCAGGAAAAGCTATAGCCCTTGCCGATGGACGCTGCAGACTCAGACGTCGGCAGGTTAACGGTCGGGGTGGCCGAACAGGTCACATTGCCGCTCTCAGCCAGCGCTCCTGCCGGGATGTCAAGCTGCGTTCCGTCGCTCAGCGCGAGCGTTTTTTGCGCCGATGCGTCGAAGGTCTCAGAGGTTGGCAGCGGCATCTCGAAGTCCGCTTTCGACAGCGTGAAGTTCTTCGTGATCTTCTTTTGTGTCGTGATGGTAATGGCGTCCTCCTTCGTGCGGTATGCGTCCCTGCCGTTGAACGAATCGGCGCCGATGTTCAACACGCCCTTGTCATACCCAAGCGAGAACGTGCCGTCTCTGCTGCATGGCGCTCCACCGCCGCCTCCGTCCTTGCTCCAGTAGTGGACAAAGCATCGGTCAGCCGCTGAACCGTCTGGCATGACGACTTTACCGGTCATCGTCCCGAACGAGTTACGGAACTGCAGCACGACATTTGCGGTCTTTACCGTTCTCATGTCTGCCGCAACGGCTTTTGGCGGAATCATGCTGCTGCAATCTTTGTCTGGCGGACAGTTCGTCCGTACCTGGTAGACGTGGCCTGAGACGACCGAAAGGGTGAACTTACCGTTGATGTCCGTCTGCCCCCCGACGTGAATGACGTTCTGGAGGAAGTCAGGGCCTTCGGCTTGCTTCGTGACGCTTTCCGCATTAATCCGCACACGGCCGGGAGTAGACATCTTCTTCGGCCCTTTCCCCAAGACGGTCTGGCCGTCTGGCTTGTCCGAACCGCCCTTGTCAAATTCCTGGCACACTTTCGGATTCTTTTCGCAGTACTGCACACATGCGAGCATGTTCGTGCATCCGCCAGGACCCGTCGCACCCGGCGGGAGCTTGAAGTTCTGGCATTCCGTCTTGTTCTTGGGGTCAGAGCAATACTTCATCACTTCTTCAGGCGATTTTGCGCCGCCTGGCCCAACAAACTCACCTGGTTCACCAGGACCACCTGGGCCGCCGCCGGTACCGCCTGTCTGGAAATCCTTGCGCGCTTCTCCTTCGTTGCCGGCATCAACCCAGACATTGGCCAGGGCCTTGCCGTTCGCATCGAACACCTGCCCGGTAATCGTCGCGTCGCCCGCAATCACGGTGATGTTCTTTTCAATATTCTGGTTCGCTGCGACGGTAATCTCTTCTTCGGGTGAAGGTTTGTTGATATAGCCGGCGTCCGGGTTCAACCGATAGCCGAACCTATAGTTCCCGACACCGAGAGACATGAGATAGGTGCAGTCCGATTTAATCTGAGCGTTTGCGAAGATACCTGACTTTTCGCTGTGTGCGAATACTTCCCCGAAAAAGCCGCCCTTGAACTTGTCACCCTTGGCCACACAGCTTGAGAGCGCGAAGCCTGTTTGCGAGATCACCTTGCCGTAAATGGACGAAGAATTCTTGACCACGACGAGGTTTTGCGTAACCGATCCGTTCGGTACAACCGTAACCGTTACTGATTCCTTCAGGGAATATTCCGACCCCGGCGGCATGTGGATAGTGAGCGTGTATTGCGAGGTTGTTGAAGGAACTTTGATGGTGTAGGTTCCAGGAGGATTGATCGGACCGTTGTAGTCGAAGAAGTCCATGGCACCAACTGGTCGCGCACCAACGCCACCCGGGAGCGTCACCTGCGTACCTGCTTCGTTGAGAACGTTCCCGGTAATTGTTGCGTCTGCCTGCGTCGCAGTCAGCTCAATGCCCTCAACGACTGATGTGTCTGTCTCAACAAAGGCCTCCACGGGCTTGCCGGAAGAAACAAAGCTCGTGTTCGGACCGGGCATGATGTTGATACCGTACCTGCCCGCATTCACCGTTATGTCAAACTTTCCGTCCGCCCCGGTTGTCGCCACGCTGGGCATCATTGGCCCCGGACCCTCAGGACCGCCAGGGCCTTCGGGCCCCCCGAAGATCGGGAAAGCGTTCACCTGCACATTCGCGATCGGCGTTCCGGTCTTGTCGTTCTTCAGGATTCCTCTAATGTGGCCTGCTTTCTGCGTCGCCGTCAGGGTCCCAAGGTCTTTGGTCTGACCGCTGAGTATCTCGACGTAGACGACGGGAAAGGTATAGCCGCTCATCTGGTCCATCGGACCCATGAACTCAATCCGTTGTTTGATTCCGCCCTGGACATTCAGCGTGAATGCGCCAGTGGTTGTGTCTGCGTTCGCTCCTGATCCGGGTACGCCAGGGCCGCCCATGGCATTGACCCAAACGCCGCAGCTTGTCGTGGGCGGGGGAGGAGTGCCACCTGGTGGAGGAGTACCGCCTGGTGGAGGAGTGCCACCTGGTGGAGGAGTGCCTGCCGGAGGAATATTCTCGCCAGGTGGCGGAGCTCCACAACTAAAGTTAAAAGCGGTGCCGTCCGGCTTCAGAATCTTTCCTGTTATGACTGCATCATTCGCCGCCCGGACGGACGTCGGCACGAATGAAATGCCCTGAAACGACAGCGGACCGATCAGTGCAAAGACCGTCAAGGCCGCGATAAAAGCTCTCAAACGCTTAAATGTTCTTCGGTGCATGAACATGTGTCGTTAATGAATAAAATTTACACGTATGAATTCACAAAACCATCCGCCCGATTCAATCGGGTGGTCACTATAATTTTCGATTATGCTGGGAGACTCCGGTGTGGATAACTCGAGCCAGCTTTTCTTCAGTTTTTCTAGCATTTTTTTGTTTCCACAGCTATTATAGCACACTTTCGGCTGCCTGTGGTCAATCATTCTCTCCAGCCGACCTTGAGCGTCGATGCACCGAGTTTCAGCATGAGAAAAATCTTTTTTTGAGCCGTCGCGAAGTTCCCGGATTCGTACGTATCCCCTCCCACGCGTGACAGCCGTTCGATGGACTTCGAGGTGGCCCCGGATTCAAGCGTGAGACGCACGCCGACAGTCGATGGCAGTGAAATATCCAGGGCCGTTGCTCCTGCGTTGACCGTAACAGTACTCGCGGTAACGAGATCGCCAAGCGAAAGATTCAAGGTTGAAGCGCCCGCCGCAACAGTCAGTTCGGTCGCCTGGACGTCGGTCAAGTCCATGGTTGCGTCAAGCGCACCGCCGTCAATCGCCAGTGCGACCGGCATCTTTGCAGAAAGCCGGATATCTGCTTCAGTCCTTCCGCGCCCAAACGGCCCCTGCCACCACGTTATGCCGCTGACATTGCTGAGCGTTGCGGACTGCACGCCGCCAGAAACGGTGGAGCTGGTCGAGAGCGTGCTGAACCCCGATCGGTAGCTCCCCGAAACAAGATTGTCGGACCCGCCCGAAACCGAAAGCTTTGCAGCGCCAAGCTTCAGCGCAACATGCGCCGACTGGGCTGATGGGTCCAGCGGCACTGTGATGGACGACTGCGTCACGTCGTTGGAGAACGGCACGACCTGCCAGACGAAAAGTGAAACGACAAAGAAGAGAACAGCGATGACGACAACAAGAGCCGCAATCCGACCGATGACGCCCCTTCCTCCCATCAGCGACAAGCCGGCAAGAATGATGAGCACCGGCCACAATCGAAGGAGCTGCCCGGAAAGATTCCAATGCCACCCCATCTGATTTGCAAGCAGTGAGAGGCCAATGAGCGCAATAAAGAGCCCCAGCACAACCCGAAAAAGACCGGGTCCATCACGGTGCAGACGACCACTGCCGTTTTTGTGACTCGCCTGCCCACGGTCAGTGAATGGCCCGGGCGTTTTTGGTTCAGGATGTGGAGTGGCACTGGATGCATCCATATTGTAAGGACTATGAACGCTTCAACATCAGCGCGAGACCCAGAGCAATCACAAGCACCGGCCAGAGCAGATCCCAGCGGAACCAGTGCATGGGCAAAAACTGATGAGTAAGAAGCGCGAGACCAAGAAAGACAATCACGAGCCCAAAAAGCGTGCGTCGGCCAGTCGTTCCCCCAGCCACGTTCTGGACCATCTGTTGAATACCATCCTTACTCTTCTCACTGGATGAAGAAGGACGTTCTGAAGCCGCGGCTACGGGCTCCTCGGGAATCACAATCCAAAGAATACTATAGAGCGCAACGCCGAACCCGCCGCCGAGTGCGACGGCCACAAAGATGACCCGCATCAAGGTCGGATCCATTCCAAAATAGTGTGCAAGCCCACCGCACACGCCGCCGAGAATACGGTCTGTTCTGGATCGAAACAGTCGTTTCTGTGGCCCGGACATGTTCGCCGAAATGAGTGGCAGAAAGAGTGAAACCACTGCGAGTATAACGCAGAAAGCGATTGAGAACAAGGCGATGGCCCCTTCGCTCTCCGTTCTATTCTCATTAGAAATGCGACATGGCGTAGACTGTGAGGGAGTATACCCATTTAACAGAATCGCCCATGTCACATCTCGAAGAGCATGTCACCGCCATCCATGTCTGCTGGCAACTAGCGGACAGCGGGGTGAGTCCTGAGGCTATCCCCACAAAGATTGGGATGCACCGAGCCACGGTGTACCGGTGGCTCGAAGGGATTCGCCTCTATGGGATCGCCGAGTTCACCCGCAGGTACCGACGTGCGAAGAAAGGCCATCGTCACCGGACGACCAACCCTATCCTCAAACGCCATATCTACACCATTCGTGAAGCCAAACGTCGCTGTTGTGGCGAGAAGATCCGGTATTTCCTCCGTCGCGACTACGGCGAGGACGTGTCGGTGAGCACCATCTACCGCATTCTCAGTGAGCAGTACCAACTCCGGAGCAAATGGAAGAAAAATATCAAGCGAGGCAAAGTGTTGGTGGGCACAAAGCCGCGAGAAGTCGTCCAAACTGACTCGGTCGACTTCGGGGCAGTCTATGCCTTCACGGCCATCGATACCTTCACGAAGGAACCCGCGGTGGTCTTGAAAGACCGCCTGGATTCAACGGCAGGCGCTGCCGCATTGGCAGAACAACTCGCGTTCTTTGGACCGATCAAGAGCATCCAGCGAGATGGCGGGCCAGAGTTCAAGGATGCATGGGACACACTCGCACGGCAACATATCCCGCTCATCCGGACGGCTCGTCCCTATCGCAAGAACGAGCAGGCCTTTATTGAGCGCTTCAACGGCATTCTCCGAAAAGAGTGTCTCGGCTATGGGTTCTATCGGCCGAAGGATATGCCGATGCTGCAGCTGCGCCTCAATGAATTTCTCCGCTACTATCTCTACGAGCGACCGCATCTGTCCCTGAACATGCAAACCCCTCACGCATTCGCTATGTCGCATTTGACTTGAAAGAGAACG
>CAZCGY010000035.1:0-1350 GCA_964498355.1 uncultured Gammaproteobacteria bacterium
CGACCCAAAAATCGCGAACTGTACTGTACAGCAACTTTCCTTTACTGTCGAGTCACCCGATAAAACCCTTTCTTCCCTACTCTCAACTCAAGGGAATGTTCTGGAGAGGGCTGGACGATACACTGGATGTCCGTCACTTTGCTTCCATCCAACGTGACGGCCCCTTCGGCTATTTTTCTGCGCGCTTCGGATCGTGACGGCAGAATGTTGTGCTCAACAAGAAGCGTGAGAATGTCTGCTGGTGCACGCAGAACGATACCCGGTGCATCGCCCGGGAACTCTTTGTTTGAGAACGTTGCCGTGAACGCGCTTGCTGCCTGTTGTGCGTCCTTCTCCGTCCAGTACCGTTGTACAATGTCGGCTGCGAGCTTTTTCTTCACCTCCATCGGATTGCCGCCTTGTTTGATCCCGTCCAGCATCTCCTGGATGGCCCCATCGCTGAAGGACGACGCAAGGCGCAGGTATTCCGGAATCGACTGGTCGGGCAGCGACATGACTTTTCCATACATCTCAGCCGGCTCGTCCATCACGCCGACGTAGTTGCCTAAGCTCTTGGACATCTTTTTCACGCCATCCGTGCCAACAAGAAGCGGCATAGTCATAATGACCTGGGGTTCTTTCTTCCCGCGAGCTTGCAACTCACGCCCAGCAAGCAGGTTAAAGGTCTGGTCTGTCCCGCCCAACTCGACGTCTGCGCGGACCGCAACGGAGTCCATCGCCTGCATGAGCGGATAGAGAAGTTCATGCAGACCAATGACATTCCCCTCTTTGTTTCGCCTGCTAAAATCCTCGCGGGAAAGCATCTGGGCCACGGTGGATGTCCCCATGAGCTCGAGAATCTCATCAAGTTTGAGCTTCTTCAACCACTCGCTGTTGAACCGGACGGTCAGTCGCTTGGGATCCAGAATCTTCAGTGCCTGCTGTTTGTAGGTTGTCGCGTTCTTCTTGATCTCCGCATCCGAAAGGACCGGCCGGGTTTTGGACCGGCCCGAAGGATCGCCGATTTTCGCCGTAAAGTCGCCGACAATCAGGACGACGTTATGGCCGAAATCCTGGAACTCCCTGAGCTTGCGCAGCACAACGGCATGCCCCAGGTGAATGTCCGGTGAGGTCGGATCAAGCCCGAGTTTCACGGTGAGCGGACGCCTCGTGGCCAGTTTTTTCTTGAGATCCTCCGCAGGCAAAACCTGCTCCGTATTTCGCACAAGTTGAGTAAACTGCTTTTCTGGAGTTTCCATACTGACATTCTACCACACAGCGCGTCAGACCCTATTTCGGATGGATGACCTGTTTCGGCCGCAAGGGCTTGCCGCTGGGCTTGTTGGGCGACGGGAGCGGTGGAGGAGGCGG
>CAZCGY010000035.1:1450-10922 GCA_964498355.1 uncultured Gammaproteobacteria bacterium
CGCGTTTGCTGCAACTGCACCATCTCTTCGATCGTCATCCAGCGGCTAATTTTCTCTTCTATTTCTGCCCTTGGCCGAGAATACCGTTCCCGGGAACTACGGATCACCTTCTCTCTGTTCCCTGTCACACCAGAGATCGGCGGCAACGTGCCGGCGGAGAACGGCTCTGAGGCAACCCCGTCAATCATGAGACGAAGGTAGATATCAAACTTCGTGAGATTGACGAGATCGGTTTCGTCGAAAACCGGGGCGAACTCCTTGGCAAGAAATTCGGCATCGGCAGCACCGACGCGAAAGCACACGAGCGTCCCGACGTTGCCGAAGACCGCCGCCTGTACCGCTTCATCGAGTTGCTCAATGTATTGGTGGGCGATGATGAGATTCAGCCGGTATTTTCTGGCCTCCGAGAGGATGTTGGCGAAGCTTTCTGTGGCAAAGTTCTGGAACTCGTCGACATAAAGAAAGAAATCCTTTCGCTCCTTTTCGGTGACATCCACCCTGCTCATGGCAGCCACCTGGAGTTTCGTGATCATGAGACCTCCAAGGAGTCCTGCATTATCTTCGCCGATGCGACCCTTTGACAGATTCAGGAGAAGAATTTTTCGGGAATCCATGATCTCGCGAAGATCGAGCGTGCTTTTTGGCTGTCCAACAATATTCCGGATAAGCACCGAGGAAAGAAACTGGCCAATCTTGTTTTGAATAGGTGCGATTGCTTCTGTCCGGAACTGATTCGCATACTGACTGAACTCAACGAGCCAGAATGACTTGACGATTGGATCCGTGATTTTCTCAACGACCTTTGCACGGTAGTCATCATCGACAAGGATGCGGGTGATGCCGAGGAGTGTGGACCCCGGGTATTCCATGAGCGAAAGAATGCAGATACGAAGGATATACTCAAGCCGCGGACCCCAGGAGTCCACCCACATTTTTTTGAAAACAGAGAGCAAGCCAGAGGCGACGAGATGTCGGTGTTCCGGGTTGATACTCTCGAGCACGTTGAAAGCGACCGGGAAATCCGCATCAGCAGGATTAATATAGATAACGTCATTGATCCGATGCGACGGGATGAAATCAAGGATTTTTTCTACAAAATCGCCGTGTGGATCGATAACGGCAAGCCCATGTCCGTTCTGCACATCCTGGATCATCATGTTCTCCAGCACGGTCGTTTTGCCCATGCCGGTTTTGCCGATGATGTACATGTGGCGTCGCCGGTCATCGAGCTTAATGCCGAACTTCTTCTGCTGGTTGCGGAAGTTCGTTCGCGCAAAATAGATAATGTCGCCTCTCTGTTCCATCGTTACATTGGCAGGTTCGGGGGTGGTGCGCCCTTCTGTTCAGTCACCTGGGCCTCGGACGGTGGTGCCGCAGTCATTTGTTGTGCTGCTGGCTGCACGCCCGCCGGCTCAGAAGGAGGTGACAGCGGTTCTTCTTGATCCAGACCGATGGGCAACCGAATGGGCGGTTCACCGCGCTTCGCTTCGGTCTTCTGCACCTGGGGGGCTTTCACCAAAATAATCGGGAAGTGAAACAACGTTGCGAGTTCCTCCGTGTTGAGAATATTGAGGCGTCGCCCGCGCCAAAGGGCACGGCGCTTGTACTTGCTGAGGATTTTCTTCTGCCGCGCACGGACACGGCGCTTGATGAAGAGATAATCAATGCTCGTCGTCACCTTCTTGTCGGGCTTGAACCCGTTCAGGTTTTGGGTATTAAACTGCTTGATGGCACCAAGAACACCAGCGATGCCTTTGCTGCGGTTCATGAATTCCTTCTTGGCAATGTAGATCATGCGCACCTTCGACTTCCACCCTAATTTTGCTGTTTTCATCTCGATGGCCTCGGCAATGCCCTTCTCGCCCGTCGTGAGTTCGCTGAATTTCTTTCCGACCTTGGCTTTTTCGGGCTTCGCGGCTGCGCCGAAAGCCTCAGGAGGGATGATAGACGCCGTCAGGGACTCAAACATTCCTTGTGCCACCTGGCGCGGGATGTCAAGCGGGAGAACGCCGCCTTGCTTCTTGATCTCGCCGAGCATGCGCTTAATCTCCGGGGACGCCCCTGCTTTCCACGAGTCGTCGGACGGTGCCATGACAATTTGAAGCCATACCTGCTCGCTTGGCCCGAGCCGGCCGAGAATTTCCAGGAGCGACGCCATGGGGTCGAGAAAGTTCCCCGACAGCGAGTGTTCAAAAAACGGGTAGGTTCGTATTGGGTACACATCCTTGTTGTAGAGGGTCAGTTCTGTCCCCCATAAATCGTAACCCTCTTCTTCAAAGCGAAAGGGAACGAAATCCGTATAGTCAAGAACCTCCGTGATCGCGGCATCCGGATATTGCGCATAGAGGGCCGCCTCGACCAAATCGCGAAATGGCGAAGGCGTCCGGAGAAGAAACTGGATTTGCCCTTCGATACCGATGATTTCAAGCGACAGGGGGGGCTGGATATATCCTTTCAAGACGCGTTCTTTCCAGTTTCCGCCGCGCTGAATCCCGTGTAAGTGGGCGAAAAACGACTCAACGGCTTTTGGGGTCTGCTCATTCAGTTTCGGCACGTCGATCGCGAGAAGAACGTAGTTGAGCGAACGGATGAACGTATTCTGGCGTGTCAGGATAAAAACCTTATAGGCGCCAATGAAGGCGAGGACCACGAGGCCGATCCAACCGCCATGCGTCACAACAAACCACGCTGCGAGCAAAGGATTCTGCCCGACGGCTTGAAGCTCACTCACATCAATCACGATGTCCATACGCGGTTTGTCGTTTGGTTATGCTATCTGTTTGAACGTTCTGTTTTGGTTTTCGACACCCGCGTCCGCTCACGTGTTTTGCTGTTGGGCAAGCTGATACCGGCCATCGGTAAGCTTCTGGAATCTGCTTTTGTCGGCCAAGGCGAGATGGATCGTATTCTTTTTCACGATGCGTTGCTCCAGGACCTTTGCGACAAGTTCATCGCGCGTCATTGGCGCACTTGCACGGTGAAGAATTTCCTGCAAAACGTCGGCAACGACTCCGGGCTGGTATCCCCACTCTTTCAATGCGTAAATACCCCGGCCGACCAGGACATATTGTTTGTTGAGGATGAGTTCGTTGTGGACCGTCGGCGGGTAGGCCTTGCGTTTATCAAATCCGGTTGCGTTAATCTGGTTGGTAATCTCGGTAAAATGCATGGGCTTGCCGTGTTTCTTCAGCACGAGATAGATTTTATCATTCATCCGGCGCGGCAGAACGGTCCCCCATGAGGCAAGGCCATATTCCTGATATGGATTGTGTCCAAGGTTCGGCGCAAGCTCCATCGATGACGTAATGATTTCCTCGGTCAGCCGATCAGGATGGGTCTGAAAGAACTCCTTCCCTCGCAGCAGCTCCAGAAGATCATGGAGCGTTACTGCCGAGCTATGTTCGGCAATCGCACGGTCGATCTCATGAATCGTATCGTGAAGAACGGTCAAGGATGCCGTCTTGACCTTCCAGCCGTTCTCAAGCGACTGCGTCTTGCCCACGCGGTCGAATTTGTCATAAAACAGCTCATGCAGAAGAAACTGTACCGAGCGTATTTCGTTTTCGCTTGGGCTCAATGATCGAAAAAGCTCCCGGAACAAATCGTCATCCGTCATTGCCCCCCCATGCGTCTCGAGAATTTGGCGGATGAGTTCTTCGGTGGATTCCGTGAGCGGGCGAAATTCCTTCAGGGAATGGAGTTTCTTGATTGAGGCGTTCTCAATCTGCCGCACCCGCTCTCTCGTCACGTTGTAGCGCTTCCCGATTTCTTCGAGCGTTTCTTTCGGTTCATTTTGCAATCCAAAACGCCGACGAAGAATTTCTTCCTCTTTTGACGAAAGATGCTTTAAAAGCGAACCGAGCAAATCAGAAGGATGGAAATTCTCAATGTCCGCAACTTGCTTGCTTGAAAGCACTTTATCCAAGATCGACGTGTCTTCCATTCTTTTTTGTTGAAAAGTCGTCCTGCGATGAATATAGCATATATAGGAAACTCTGTCAAGAATTACTCAAGGAAAACAAAAACCAAGGCCACCGTCAAGTAGGGTGTGGAAAAGTACTGTGTTATGCGTCGTTTTTACCCAAGCACCAGTCCCGCAGAGCAGGACGGTGCGGGGTTCCGCGCTCCAAAAGCCCCGAACGGGCTGATACCCCGAATGTCAGCTCGGGGAACGCGTCACTTTTTTTGTTTGTTCCACACCAATAAGAGCGGGCTTGCAATAAAAATTGAGGAGTAGGTACCGACAGTGATGCCAGCGATCAGCGCGAGAATAAACGAATGGATTGAGCTGCCACCGAAAAGATAGAGGGCGGAAAGAACGAGAATCGTCGTCAACGACGTGTTGATCGACCGGATGATCGTTGCGTTCACGCTGTCATTCAGAATGTCCTCGAGCGGCGCAGACGACTTGCGCAACAGTTCACGGGCACGGTCGAAAACAACGATCGTATCATGAACGGAAAACCCGAGAACGGTAAGAATTGCGGTCACGAAGAGCGCATCGACCTCAACATCGGCAAAATAGCCAAGCGCCGCGAAAAACCCAACAGTGATCACGACATCATGAATGAGCGCAAAGATTGCGTTCACACCGAACGCCCATCCGGAGAGCCGGCCAGAAGTTTTTCGGAACGCAATGCTGATATAGAGGATGATGCCGAGGAGAACGAGAAACAGCGCGAGGAACGCTTTTTGCTGCAGCTCCCGGCCGATCGTTGGACCGACCGCAGAATACGCTTCTTCCTTCGCGCCGGAAAATTTCTTTTGTATGGCCGCCAGAAGTTCTGCGTGTTCTTCACTCGTCAGCTCCTTGACGCGAAGGAGCGCGCTCGCGTTATCGACATGCTGCGCGCGCACGGCGCCGAGCCCATTTTCGTTCGCTATTGTTTCGAGTTCGCTCGCCGGCGGGCGATCGGCAGCAAAACGGATTTGGAGCAGTGATCCTCCCTTGAAGTCAGTGCCCAGTCGCAGCCCGCCAAGGAGAAGAAAAACGACGCTCGCGGCGATCAAAAGAAGGGAAAATCCATACCAGAGCCGGCGACGCTGGATGATCTTAAACATCGCCGGCCTCCCTCGTACCATCATCCTTCCGTATACCGAAGAGCCAGTGGTGGCGCGTGAGCCACTCCCCGAGCAAAAGGCGCAGGAATGTCCTTGTCACTGTGATCGCTGAAAACATACTGATAAAAATTCCAATGGCGAGCGTAATAGCGAATCCTTTCACCAAAGATGTTCCGAACCACGCGAGAATGACACAGGTGATGATGGATGAGGCGTTCGAATCACGAATAGAAAGCCATGCCCGAGAAAAACCCTGTTCAATGGCGACCGCGAGGGGTTTGCCAAGTCGCAGTTCCTCCTTGGTGCGCTCAAAAATCAAGACGTTGGCGTCGACCGCCATACCGATTGAAAGGATAAACCCTGCGACACCGGCCAACGTCAATGTCACCGGCCAGAGTTTAAAAATCGCCAGCACAACAAGGGTATAAATCGCCAGCGCGCAAACAGCCAGTATTCCGGGGAACCGATAGTAGGCGATCATGAAGAACGCGACGAGAAGCAGCCCAAGAATGCCGGCGACAAAGCTCTTCTCGACCGCCGACTGACCAAGCGAGGCTTCGATGGTCTGCTGAGACACGAGACGAATCGGCACGGGGAGAGCACCTGCATTGAGGTTGGCAGCAAGCGCTTTCGCCTCCTGAAGACTAAAGCTGCCGTTAATGACCGCGCTGCCCGTCGTGATTTCTTGCTGCACAACCGGGCTTGAAATCAGGACTTCGTCCAGGTAGATTGCAACGGGCTTGCCAACATTCCGCTTCGTTATCTCGCCGAAAAGTTTCTTTCCGTCTTCATTGAACGTCAGGGAGACCTCCGGAGCGCCGGTGGTTTGGTCGAACGTGACTTCTGCACGCTTGAGATGTTGGCCGGAGAGACCGGTGTTCGCGAATTCCTGATCTCCGCCGGTCAGATCGCTTTCCGAAAGGGTTGGGAAGAGAATGTGGCGGACGCGAACCTCTTGTATCGGACTTTCGTTCGTATTTCGTGCCTCGCGACTCTCCTCGCGCCGAATGATGTGAAATCCAAAAGGTGTCTGTACCGGCTCCTTGGTCATCTCGCCATCCGTCAGCTTTTCGACGGCATCCTTGAACTCAGCGACGTAGACAGAGAGATCCTGAAACCCGAGGTCGCCGCCTTTCTTCGCGCCGTCGCCGCCCGTATTCCCCGGATCCTCAGAGTACTGGTCGGCGAGTGAGGCAAAGTCCTTCCCGGCGTTGACCTCTGTTTGAACTTCCTGCGCCTTTTTCAGTGCGGTTGCGTTCGTTGCTTCGATCTGCTTTTTCTGCTCTTCGGTCAACGGCTCCGGCGCTTTTTCTTCGCGAAACTCGAGCAGCGGAGTTTTCCCGATTCTGCTGATGGCGTCATTCACATTGGTCACTCCTGGCAACTCAACGATGACGCGGTTGCTCTCGCCGGCGGTATTCGTTTGCACAACTGGTTCCGAAACCCCAAAAGCGTTCACCCGTCGTTCGATAACATCCCGCGTTCCCTCAAGGGCGGAGACGCGGTCTGACGCAGGAATTTTTGCAACATCCGCCTCGTAGACGAGATGCGCGCCGCCCTGAAGATCAAGCCCAAAATGGACCTTGAGCTCTTTCGTCAACTTTCCAATGTGCAGGTCTGGTCCCTTCGGGTAGTCAACGAGACCTGCAAGAATTGCAAGCACAAGAATAGCGCCAAAGGTCATCCACACTTTTTGACGGAGGGACATCAGAAAAATCCTAGCATAGCCCCCATGAGACGACAACCCCCTCGCTCACTGATCCTTTCTCCTACTCATGGATAACGACGGGCGTCCCGACATTGGCCCATCGATAGACCCATTCTGCATTGACCCGGTTGACGTTGACGCAGCCGTGGCTTCGCCTCGTTCCAAACGCGTTGTGCCAGAATGCATAGTGGATATAGTACGTCGGCGCGAACCTGAGGTTCCATTTTACATCCTTGATATCATAATTATCAGGATGGTTCGGCCCATACGACCATTCGTAATCTTTGATGGGGATTTTTGCGGTGACGGAGAAGAGCCCCTCGGGTGTCGGGTACTTTGCGATTCCTGTCGAGACGAGGAAGGTCCGCCGCAACGATCCATTTTCGTATGCATACAGACGCTGCTCGCTCAGGTCGACTTCGATATACTTTCGGTACTTCACGCTCCCCTTCACCGTGTTCCTGCCTGGCATGGTGATGATCTCGGGACGGCCATCTCCGTCAAGATCGCCCGCGGCAATGTTGACGCCGCCGCGGAACGTCCGCTCATAGGCAAAAAAACTCTGGGGCATCGGCCTTCCGTCATATCTGAACGCACGTACCTGCGGACCATTGCCGAGTCCGACAGCAGCGATGACGTCATCAACGCCGTTTGCGTCAAGATCCGCCGCCGCGACGGAGAATCCTCCCTGAATTTCCTCGACCCATCCGTCGAACGTCGTCTTGATAGTACGGATGGCGTCTGTTTTGTAGACCTTGAACTGTGACCGGCCGAACCGGTAGATGCCCGTGATGATTTCGGACTCTTTCCCTTTGTCAACGTTCGCCACGGCGACCGAAACGCCGCCCTGGTCGCGCTGCGCATACGGCGTGATATCGAGATGCAGCGACACGCCGTACCGAGAGAAGACCCTCACTTTCGGTTCTGCCCCGATGCCCACACCGACCACGATGTCGTTTGCCCCGTCGCCGTTCACGTCGCCGCATGCCACATTCATCCCGCCGCGAAACTTCTTGTTGAAAGCGAGAAAACCCGGGGTGAAGACGCTCGAGCCGTCAAGCGAGAACGTGCGTACCTGCGCTCCCCCTCCCTGGCCTGTGCCGGTGATGATTTCTGCACGACCGTCGTTGTCCAAATCGCACGAAGCCACTTTGACACCCCCGCGATAGCCCTCGGAGTAAGCAAAAAATTCACCGAGAAGATTGCCCGACGAGGAAAAAACACGCACCTGCGGACCTCCGCCCGGCCCGGCACCCACGATGATGTCATTTGCCCCGTCGCCATTGACATCGGCGATGGCAACGGTGCCGCCGCCGCGAAAGCCCTTGCTAAAAGCGAAAAAGGACGATTGCATCGTGCCTTTTGCGCCGTCAAAAATCCTGAGTTCCGGCTCCCTGCTGTTCGTTGTCACCGCAGCCGCTGCCTGGCCAGGGAGAATCACGACGAACAGAAGGACGAGAAGGGCTATTATGAAAAAGAGGTTCCGTGGCATACGCGAAAAAATCATTTTCTGCCAAAAGCATACCATACCGATCAAAATATGGACAAACGGCAATCCATGGCGTACGATCAAGCGGGTTCTTTCTTGTTCCTCGCAAAGAGAAGGCGGAACAATGCGCGACTGGTGGAAGCGAATCAAGCTGCGCCTTGGGTGTCTTGCATTCGGCTGGTGCCCGAGGTGCGGCGGTATGGTACAGCTTATTGAAGAACGCGGTCTTCGCCCCTGTCCTCCGCTCTACTGCCCGAAATGCGACCTCCACTACACTGCCTTCTAAGCAAGACCTGCTCGTAGCAGGTTTTTTCCTTCTCGTTATCGAAACAGGCGGACGCTTGACAAAGCTCGGGCATTGATTCAAGATTTAGCGTCGCACTGTTATTCCCTGCCCTTTCAAAACATCCAAAAGGCAACGCCTCCACGCACTGTCTCCGCACACCCGCAACCGCGCCCTGTATCGGCGCAGTCAGGAGTCTGCCATGCAGACGAAGACCGTCGTGACCGACGAGCAGTACCGCTCACTCCAGCGGCCCGTGGTCCTGCCCACTCCCGCCGAGCTGTTCGACTTCGAGGTCGAGACACTCAAGGATAAGGGGTTGCTCACCTACGACCAGGCCGACCCGTTCCGCAAGGCCCTGCCCGCGGGCCTGTTCCTGCTCATCCCTCCCAAACCCGACCCGTACGACCTCGCCCACCTCATGGGCCTCGTCGTGGTCAACGGCAAGGCGGGGAGGAGCTACCTCGATCCGGCCAATCTCGCGGACGAGATCGAGATGCCGAACCTCCCCTACCTCCTGTGTGACATCGAGGACGGGAACAGCCGGCGGAACATCCGGCCCAGCGAGAACCGGCAGGCCATCCTCGGCGAAGGCAGGAGTCCGTACGTCGTTTGGGAAGGGATCGTCCACACGATCGTCTTCCCCCAGGTGCTTTTGCACCACAACCTCGACCTTGTCGGCTCTCGGGACCGGTCCAAGTACTGGCCGTACCTCAGCCTGAGCAGGGACCAGCCGGAGCTGCACGCGAACTGGCGCGACGATGCCGATCCCAGGTGGGGTGCGCCGTCGCTCGGGAGGCGACTGGTGCCTTAACGGCAATTTTTCGGCAAGCTATCCTCTTCCTTGCGAGGGGCGCGTGTGAGTGCCTTCTCTCATGCCCGCCAGCTGCCCATGACAGCCGTCCTTTGCCTTCTTTGCCCACCATTCGCC
>CAZCGY010000036.1:0-10039 GCA_964498355.1 uncultured Gammaproteobacteria bacterium
GAGGTTGATAACCTCACGGACGACGCGGTTGACGCAATCTATAACCAGCTGGCCCCGGCCCGGCAAAGGGCGATCGAAGGGTTCATCGATACGCGGTGGGCTCCGGACGAGCGTCTTGGGCAACCAGAAAAGAAACGCGAGTTTTTGCGCGAGGCGCTTACCGTGCACCGTGCAAAGTCCGGGCCGCGCGCCATGACGGCCGAAGATGGTACGACTGCCGAAAGCCCCCTTACCTTTACTCCTGGCGAGGCAGATCTTGCATTGCTTGTTCATGCGGCTGCCAAAAAGAAGAAAGTGCTCGCTACGACGACGCCGGCGACCGCACGCGAGCCCGTGGGCAGAAGCGCTGTCTCGGCAAGCGAGCTTGGCGGTTCGCGGCGGCCGCCCATCGTTCCCGAGGCGCCTGGCGTCCGGCGCGTGACGGCAGCCCCGCGCGAGCGGGCAGTCCCGAAACGGTCGGAGGGTCCGGTTGCACCGATGCAGACGGGCGCGGCGAGCGTCTTCAACGACACGAGCATCCGGAGTATGGCAAATGATATTCAACAGAAGCTCTCGACGCGGATGGACTCGCTGCCGTCACGCCAGGATCTGCTCTATCAGCTCAACCAGCTCGGTGACATGCTTCGCCAGGTCACGAAGGTGCAGGGCGTACAGGATAAACGGCTCGACGACATGCACACTGAACTCTCGGCACTCCAGGGCGCAACCGTTGGGCCCGGCCAGGAAAGAGACGTCCGCGCACTTCGTGACCGCGTCGCAAAGTTCCTCAAAAAACTTGAACAGGGTAGAATCGGAGACGATGCCGACATTGACGACGAGGACGAAGAGGGGGAATTCGTCGCATGATTAATACGACCTACGTTCGCTTCCATCGGCTTGCCGACGACCTCAAGGCCGCCGTGACGTCCCCCGATGCGATCGAGCAAATCGAGAAACTTGAGCAGAAGTACGGCGTCGCGCTCGCTGATCTTCTGATACGCCTGATGGTCAAGGAGGTCTCATTGGCCGATCTTCCGTCGGAAATCGTGAAAGAGAGCAAACTTGAGCAACCGCAAGTCAGTGCATTGCTGCAGGACTTGCAGACGACCCTGTTGCGCCAGGTGATGCCGTATCTTTCGCAGCCGACCATGAGGGAGCAGCCGATACCGCTCCGCCCGCCCGCTCCGCCCCCGTCTCCAACTCAGCCGCTGCCACCGTCGCCGCCTCCGGCAACTGTGCAGGCATCTCCAGTCCGACCATCCCGTCCGCTTCCGCCGCCGTTGCCGACCTCGGCGCTTGTCCAGCCGGCTCGGCCGCAACCCGCGCAGCCAGCACGGCGGCCGGTTGCTCAAGAGCCGCGTCCGACCCCTCCTCCGGTCATGCGCCCTGCCCCGACACAACCCATGCAACGTCCAACCGCAGCACCAATGGGCAAACAACCGGCTGCACGGGCGTCATACTATATCCATCCTGATGATGAAGCGGACATTGCCCGGCACCGCGACCGTCTGCGCGAACTCGCGGGCCCGTCACCGACCGCCGAGTTGCGCCCGATCATCGATGCGCTCATCTCCCGCGCGGGCATCCGCGTCCCGCCCGACCAGGCCACACGGCTCTCCGCGCTTCTTCTCTCGCGGCTGCGAGACGTCCGCACGTCCGAGGAACTCTCCGCAAACCTTATCCGACCGTGGCAGGAAGGCGGCATGGGTCTGGAAGCATCCGCTGCCCTGCAGCTTGCGCGTATGACCGATGATGAAGCTGCAAAACTGCACGACGCACAGCTCGCCCGCCATCTCGCAACCCCTCCGGTTGCACCTGCTCAGCCCCCGCTTGTCCGGCCCGCAACCACCCTCCCACCCGCCGAGCCAGTACCCGCGCCTTCCCGGCCGGCCGCACCGGTGCCGTTGCCCGCTCCGTCTCCGCCTTCACCCCCACCCCCACCCCCACCTCAGCAATCCCAGTCCCCTCAGCGGGGAACAGCACGTCCTCGGCCCGTACCACTCCAGCCGCAGACCACAGTTCGCCCGGTTGTTGAGCGGGCAGGGGTGAGCGAAACAAACCAGCGTCTCATCCACGACATCAAGCGTCCGGTGCGGCCCGTGAGCCCGGCTGAGGAGCTTGCTTCGCTCACCGCGGACGACTTTCGACAAATGGCGCGGACGTTTGCTGAAGCGGCAGGCAAGGTTCTTGAACGCATTCATTTGCTTGCCGAAGATTCGTACAGCAAACGATCCGAGGGTATAGCCGCGTGGAGGAGCAGCGATCTCCATAAACTCTATCTGGCGATTGGCGGCGAGAGCATGGCAACTGCACAGTCGATTGACGTCGTGATCGAGCGGCGGAAGGCCACCGGGCAGCCGTATCTGACCGCTGATGAGTTTGCGGTGCTTGCTGACCTCAACCGCCAGCTGACTATGTAACGCATGCAATTCGTTGTCCCCCAATTCATCGACGTTGAAGACAAAATTCTCGGGCCGTTATCGGTGCGGCAGTTCATCATCCTCATCGTCGGAACAGGGCTTCTCTTCGTCGCCTACCGATTCGCGGACCTTTCCCTTTTCGTCATCGAGGCATTCATCATTGTCATCTGCGTCATGGGGTTCGCCTTCATCAAGGTCAACGGCAGGCCCTTTCATTACTTCCTGACGAACTTTCTGCAGACGCTTCGCCGACCGCGGCTGCGCATCTGGCACCGCGACGTTACCCGTGAGGACCTCCGGCTCCCGCGTGCTGCCCCCCCGCCGAAGCAGCGCGCAAAGGCAAAGCCGCCGCTGACCGCTTCGCGACTTGCGGAGCTTTCCCTGGTCGTCGACACAGGGGGTGCGTATAAACAGGAGGACTACGACTAAGCACAACGTTCATGGCACCACGAAGCACCACAGAACCATCAACACGCAAAGCGGCAAAGCTGCCGTCGACCCAGCGTTTTCTCGACATCGCGGAGATTCGGGACGATGTCGTGATTATGAACGACGGGACAGTGCGCGCCGTCCTGCTCGTCTCAAGCATCAATTTCGACCTGAAGTCAGAAGACGAGCAGATCGCGGTCATCCAGAGCTATACGCAGTTCCTCAATGCGCTCGATTTTCCTCTGCAGATCGTCATCCAATCAAGGAAGTTCGACATCGACGACTATCTGGAACGCCTGAAAACCATCGAGAAAAAGCAGGCGAACGACCTTCTCCGACTCCAGACCGCGGAATATCGCCAGTACATTTCGGAGCTTGTGGAACTGGCCGATCTCATGTCCAAGCGGTTCTATGTGGTGATTCCCTTCTCACCGCAGGAGCGCAAGCGCCGCGGGTTTTTCGCCAAAATCCGCGATTCGTTCGCTCCCACCGCAATTATCCGACTCAAGCAGCAGCAGTTCCAGGAATATAAGACGGAGCTGTACAAACGCGTTGACTATGTCATCGAGGGGCTGGGGAGCGTTGCGGGTCTCAAATCGGTCGTGCTCGATACCCAGGGACTCATTGAATTGTATTACAATACGTACAACCCCCAGACCTATGATCAGCAACCAATGCAGAAGGTCCAGGATCTGAACATCACCTGACGCCATGCCACGCATCAACCTTTCAAAATACAAGGAATCCGACCTGCCCGAGCGCGAGCTCGTGACGCCGCCGGCGCTCACGAAAGTGCAGAAAGCAACGCTCGAGCGCGAGAACATCAGCGAAGCGCAGCAACTGCTTGAAGCGGAACGCGTCTACCGGGCCGGTGTCGTTGCCATTCGCGACCTCATCGCGCCCGCATCGCTCAAGGTCACCTCGAACTACCTTGAGCTTGGCGGCAAGTTCGTCCGCACCATTTTTGTCATTACGTACCCGCGCTACATCAGCGTCGGGTGGTTTGCGCCGGTCATCAACCTTAACGCCCCGCTTGACATCAGCATGTTTTTCTATCCCATCAACACGGACGTTATCCTGAAGCAGCTCAAGAACAAGGTCGGCACGCTCGAAGCACAAATCATCTCGGATGCAGAAAAAGGCGCGCCGCGCGATCCGGTGCGCGAGACGGCCCTGCGCGACATCGAGAAACTTCGGGACGATCTGACGCAAACGACGGAAAAGTTCTTCCAATATGCGCTCTATGTCACCGTGTACGCCGATTCGCTCGACGAGCTTGAGGTCATGTCAGAACGGGTGGAGTCGATGTTCGGGGCAAAGCTTGTCTACACGAAACGCGTGCTCTTCCAGGCGGAGCAGGGATTCAATGCAACGCTGCCGCTGGCGAACGACGAACTCAACATCGCCTTCAACATGAATTCATCGCCGTGCGCGTCGTCCTTCCCCTTTATCTCGTCGGAACTGACGAGCGACAACGGCATCCTGTACGGCATCAACCGGCACAACAACTCATTGATCCTGTTCGACCGCTTTTCGCTGCAGAACGCGAACACCGTGTCGTTTGCCACATCAGGCGCTGGTAAGAGCTATGCGGTGAAGCTCGAAGTCCTGCGGTCGCTCATGCTCGGCACCGACGTCATTATTATCGACCCCGAGCGCGAGTACAAGTATCTCTCGGATGCCGTCGGCGGCAGCTACATCAACATCTCATTAAACTCCGACAACAAAATCAACCCGTTTGACCTGCCGCGCGCAATCGGCGAGGATGAGAAACCGGCGGACATCATCCGGTCAGCGGTCATCACGCTCAAGGGGCTGCTCCGGCTCATGCTCGGCGAGTTTACCCATGAAGAGGACTCCATCATCGACCGGGCGCTCATCGAGACCTATGCAAAAAAGGATATCACTGCCGACAGCGATCTCACGCAGGTGGAGTCGCCGCTCATGAAGGACCTCGAAGACGTGCTCGGCGGCATGCAAGGCGGCGAGGAACTCGTCATCCGGTTGAAGAAATACACCGAAGGAACGTACGCCGGGCTCTTCAACAGCCCGACGAATATCGAGGTCGATAACCAGCTCGTTGTCTTTTCGGTCAGAGACCTTGAGGACGAGCTGCGACCCATCGCCATTTCCACCATCATTTCGTACATCTGGAACGTCGTCCGGTCCCAATTAAAAAAGCGCATTCTGGTCATTGACGAGGCGTGGTGGCTCATGCAGCACGAGGACTCCGCAAAATTCATCTATGCGCTCGTCAAACGGTGCCGCAAGTACTACCTCGGTGTGACAACGATCACGCAGGACGTCAACGACTTCCTTCGATCGCCGTACGGTCAGGCCATCGTCACGAACTCGTCTCTGCAGCTGCTGCTGAAACAGTCGCCGGCAGGCATCGATATCCTGGCGAAGACGTTCTTGCTGACACAGGGCGAAAAGTATCTCCTGCTCGATTCGGGCGTCGGCGAGGGCATTTTCTTCGCGGGGTCGAAACACGCCGCCATCCGGATTGTCGCCAGCTATACCGAGGACCAGCTTATCACCTCAGACCCCCGACAGCTGCTTGAAATCGAATCTGCCAAGAAGGAGTTCGAGGCGTCGCTCGCATCGGAACCCGAACCCATCGGCGCCACGCGCGAGACGCTCCGTTCCGCGCCGGAACCGAAGCCAAACCTCCCCCACCCATGACGAAGCGCACGCTGACATTCGCCTCTGCCCTTCTCGTTCTGCCCTTCCTTGGGATCGGGTGCAGGAATTTGCCGGTACTTTCCAACACCACCACCACCAATGCAGACACGTTGAACCTGAATAATGAGCCGGCAGTGAATGCGACGAATGCTCCGATCAATGTCCCGATCCAGACCAATTCACCGCAGCCCGTGCGACCGACCCAGCAGGTGGAACTGGAACGGCTCGCATCCTCGTTTGCGGAACGGTATGGGAGCTACTCGAACCAATCGAACTATTCAAATCTTGAGAGCTTGTATTTTTTCATGACTGACGCACTCAAGAGTGAAACCGAGCGGTTTGTTGCGACGGAACGCGCGAAGCGGCGGGATACGAGCGTGTACTATGGCCTGACGACGCGCGCGGTGTCCGTCACCACGCAGGTTTTTGCAGAGAAAGCGAGCTACGCGTCATTCCTCGTGGCAACGGTCCGTCGCGAATCGATCGGCAGCACGAGCAACACGCGCACGTATTCGCAAAACGCTCTTATCGAGTTCCGCAACATCGGCGGTTCGTGGAAGGTGAGCAAAGCCGCGTGGCAGAAACCGTAACCAGCGTCCATGGCGTACGCACTACCGACAGCGCAAGAGCTGCAACAGCGACGGGAGTTCGACCGTACTGTCCGCACTGACCGTTTTCCGCCCTCGATCTCTCCGAGCGCACCGGATCTTGTCGGTGCTGAGGCGTCGTCTGCGCCGGCACAGCAGCGTCGGTGGAGGAGAGACCTGCAGTTTGTGCAGCGGGCGGCAATGGTGACCGGAAAAATTGCGAGCATGGGCGGTGCGAGCACGCTTGGGAGCACACTTCAATCGTTCGGGAGCGCCGCGAGCCAGGTCCAGGGGGACCAGGAAAACTCGGGGCAGGATGGCGGCGCGGGATTTGCCCGGCGGTTCGGGGCAAACACCCTTGGGCAGAAAGCCGCGGGGGCGGCGCAACTTCGGGGCATGGGTGGCGGCCGTGCAGCGGCAGTCGGCGGCGCAGTCGCCGCATTGGCCGCAGGACAGATGAAGCCGCAGGAAGTCGCACTGAACGCGGGGAGGTGGTACGCACGCAAAATCGCGTTCGCCGCGCTGCTTGATCCGGAGCCGATCGGGCAGATTTCAGCTCTTGCGTATTTAAATACGGATTTTCTCCAATCAGAGTTTTTTTCTTCGAACGAAATGGCGTCGTTCTTTCTGCTGGAGAAGATCTGGCTCATGATTGCGAATTTTTTTGTTTTCATTCTCATCCTTGGCATCATTGCGATGATCGTGATCATCGCCGACCCCTGCGTGCTGGCCAATACGCCGTTGAAGGTCGGTGCAACCGTGCTTGATGCGCTTACCAGGATTTCATCGCCACTCGGGGGTGTTATTGACTGTTCAGCCATCCCGTCAGCACTATGACCATTCCCATGACCGCCATCACCGTGCGGCACACAACGTTCATCGCAAGAATTGTTGCGGTTGGCCTGCTCTTTCTCACCATATTCTTTGTCGGCATCGGCGAGGCCCAGGCAGCAGAAGAAAAAAAAGCAGTGACAAGGGAAATCGTTGTTCAACTTGGCATCCCGGGCCTGACCCACAACTGCACGTTGCCCGAAAACATTGATCGTGAGAACCCTGACAAACCAAGGCAATGCGTCAATGATCTCGGCGACTACATCAGCGTTCTCTATCGGTTTCTCGCCGGCGGCATCGTTATCGTCTCGGCAGTCATGGTGATGTGGGGCGGATTCAAGTGGCTCACGGCATCGGGCAATACGGGGCGCGTGCAGGACGCAAAAGACGTCATCTATTCTTCTGTCATTGCCATTCTTCTCGTGCTGGGGTCGTACATTCTTCTGTTTACCATTAACCCGCAGCTCGTGAGCCTCAAGCTGCCGGATATCAGCAGCGTTGTTCGTATCGAACAGGCATCCGCAATCTGCAATGAGAACCCGTCCTCGGTCATCGATTTCGGCGGCGTGGACTGTGCAACGGAAGAGTGCTGCGGCAAGGAGTTCCGCATCAGCATCTCTGACGGTACCTCCATTCCCTGCATCTGGCTTGCCAGTGATGACTATTGGGGCGTCTGCGCGACAAAAGACGAACGGCCTGACCGCACCTCGCGCTATGAAAGCTATCCGATCGGCGAGTATTGCCGCTTCAACAACGATGGCGACAGGTGCATCGCGGCGGACCAGTATGTGCAAAAGCAGAAAACCAAAACAGGAGAGCCGAAATTCATCAACACAAGTTGCGGCAAAGAAGTGATATCGGGGCAACCTGATTTCGGCTGCTCCATGCACGTTCTCCTTTCTCGTTGGAAAGATCTTGAGGTTTTTCCTGCCGGGTATGAATCGAAGTTCATCGATTGTTTCACGCCGGGCGCCGAAGGTGTATGCTGGGAACGAGAGAACGGCAATCCGGTCGCGAGGTACTGCAGCAACAAGTTAGGCGTCCATGCCCAGCGGTGCCGCAATCCATTGTCTTCCCCCCGGCCGGTTTCGAAAGCCAATGGTGGCTGTTTGGTGAAAATCGGGCAGGAAGGGAGCACGAATCCCGACGATTATAGGTGTTGGGACGTTCCGGACCCCGCACCAACCGTGACGGAACTTATGAGAATTCTTCCCCATCCATGACCCCCCGGCTCAAACGCATCCTGCTCATCATCGCGTTCCTCCTTTTCATCCTCGGGGTTGGCATGCTCACGTGGGCGCTGTTTTTCCGGCCGCTGTTCCAGCAACCGCCTGAGCCGGCAGCAAATGCGAATACGAACCAGCCCGGCGGGGTGCTGCCGAGCACAAACATCAATCGTCCTGCGAACGCGAACACACCCGGCCCTCTCGCGACAGGACCCGGTGCGCTCCCGACGCCTTCAGAGGTCGCCAACGGCGGGCTCACGACCGTCACGCAGGTCACCACGACACCCGCGACGCAGGCAACGACGATTGCTGGCGGACGAGGTCTCGCCTATTACAACGCCACGAGCGGTTTGTTCGAGCAGGTGAACCCCGAGACCGGTGCCGTATTGCAGCTTTCGCCGAAGAGGTTCCCGAGCGTCGAGCATATCACCTGGTCGCCCGATCACCAGAAAGCCGTGCTGGAATTCCCTGATGACAGCAGAGTGATCTATGACTTTGCCGGTGAGAAGCAGTATACGCTTCCGCAGGCAACGGATGATTTCGCGTTTTCCCCGAACTCTGAAAAAATTGCGTATGAGTACCGCGGGAACGGCGAAAACAACCAGCTGCTTGTGGTGTCGGATTTCGACGGGCAGAACGCCAAAGGCATCCAGGACCTTGCCGACAAAGCGGGAAACGTTCAAGTGGCATGGTCGCCATCGGATGAAGTCGTGGCGCTCTTCCGTGAGGGTACGGATGCCGGCAGACAACAAGTGATTCTCATCGGGCAGAACCAGGAGAATTTCAAGAGTATTCAGACCGAGGGAAGGGGATTTCGAGGAACATGGACGCCGGACGGGTCCAAGCTGCTCTATACTGTCTATTCCGATGCGACGAACTGGAACCCCGAGCTCTATCTCGTCAATGCCCGCGGGGAGCGCACGGGGCAGGGGAATACCGATCTTGGGCTTGCGACCTTCATTGACAAGTGCGCATTCAACAGCATCGGGACGACGGCGTATTGCGGCGTTCCCGATGCCCTGGAGCGCGGGAGCGGTCTCTACCCTGAGTTCGCCGACAATGTGAAGGATACCTTTTACACCGTGGATCTCACGACCGGCCTTGTGCGGCCGCTTGCCCAGCCCGTTTCGAAATCCCTTGAGCGGTACACGGTGACGAACCCCATGCTGTCGGATGACGAACGCACGCTCTTCTTCACCGACCGCGGCACGGGGCGGCTGCTCAAGCTCCGGCTGAAATAATCCGCCATGCTGCGCCTTCGTGCCGACACCGTTTTTCTCACCCTGCTCTTCGTCGTCGTCACGCTCTTTGGCGTGTTCACGCTGCGCGATCGCATCACCTCCTGGCTGCGCAACCGAACGCCTGGGCCGCCGAAGGTTCTGGCAAGCGATCCGGTTCGCGGTTCTGCCAACGCCGCCGTCACCATCATCGAGGTCGGTGACTTTGCGTGCCCGTTCTGCGAGGCAAGCCAGCCGGCACTTGCCGCAGTCCTCGCGAAGTATCGGGATCAGATCCGCCATGTCTGGAAGGATCTGCCGATTCCTGACCATCCGGAAGCCCTGCCTGCGGCCGTTGCCGCCCGTTGTGCACAGGAACAAGGGAAGTTCTGGGAGATGCACGACAAGCTTTTCGCCGCGAACAGCAAACTCAGTGATGCATACTACCGCACCGCGGCGACGGAACTTGGGCTGGATGCGGATGCGTTTGCGTCCTGCCTGACGTCGGATCGGGCCCGAGCGCTCGTCGAACAGTCCTTCAACGATGTCGCGGCCGCCGGGGTCGACGGCACGCCCTACTTCTTCATCGGTCCCATCCGCATCACCGAGCAGCCGAGCAGCTCACAGCTTGAGCGGGCCATACTTGAAGCACGAGCAAGATGAAT
>CAZCGY010000037.1:0-9848 GCA_964498355.1 uncultured Gammaproteobacteria bacterium
CGATCTGTTCGGTCGAAGAGGGTGTCCGCGGCCGTTCGTCACAGCGAAAAACAGGACAGCGTATGGGGACGTACATCCCCAGACGTTGTTATAAGGATTTAACCACGGGCCCGCCCGGCGTGTCCTCGACGGCCCACCCCTCCTTTTCGATGAACTTTCGAAGCCCATCGGACTCTGCAAAGTCCTTTGCCGCGCGTGCTTTCTCCCGTTCCGCAACAAGTTTTTTGATGTTGGCCGGTATGACAAGGGGGGTCAACGCATCCAGGCCCAAACCCAGTACCTTGTCGAACTGCAGCACGCTTCGGTGTTTTGCCTCGTCAGGGTAGTTTGATCGAAGAAGTTCCCAGAGGATGCCGAGCGCGCGGGGCGTGTTCAGGTCATCGTTCACGGCATCTGCAAAATGCTTTTCGAACTCAGCGCAGCCGATCTTCGGTGCCGGCCACGAGCGCACCATCTCCACAAGCGACCGGTATGCGCTCTGCGCGGCGTCCAGAGCCTTCCAGGTAAATGCGAGGGGTTTTCGGTAGTGGGTGTTGAGGCAGAAGTAGCGAAACGCAAGAGGGGAGTACTTTTTGTCCTTGAGTGCTTGCAGGGACAGTGCCGCGCCCCTGGACTTTGAAATTTTCCCCTCCTCATCCACGAGAAACTCGTTATGCATCCAAACGTTGACAAAAGGTTTTCCGGTTGCAGATTCCGACTGCGCGATCTCATTTGTGTGGTGGACAGGAATATGGTCGATACCGCCGGTGTGGATGTCAAACGTCTCGCCAAGATATCTCATGCTCATGGCAGAACACTCGATGTGCCAGCCAGGGAAGCCCGCGCCCCATGGTGACGGCCATTCCATCTGGCGCTTCTCGTTTTTTTGTGAGAGCTTCCAGAGCGCGAAATCTGAAGGATTTCGCTTTTCAGGGTTCACCTCGATTCGTGCACCCGCCTTTAAGGACTGTTCTTTCAGGTTCGCAAGCTTCCCATAATCAGCGACTTTTGAGGTGTCGAAATAGACGCCGTCCGAAATGCGGTAGGTATATCCTTTTGTTTCGAGTTTTTTGATCAGCGAAATCTGCTCAGGAATGTGCTCCGTCGCTTTCGGCATAACATCCGGCAGAAGGATGTTGAGATCCTTGAGGTCAGAAAGGAAAAGATCGGTGTATTTCTTCGCAACGTCCCATGCGGACATTTTTGTGGCCTTCGCCGACCTCTCCATTTTGTCCTCACCCTCGTCCATGTCGCTGGTCATGTGTCCCACATCGGTGACATTCATCACATGGCGGACGGCATATCCGTTCGCCACCAAAACGCGGCGGAGCGTATCCGTGAAAATGTACGCGCGCAAATTCCCAAGATGTGCAGGGCCGTACACGGTTAAGCCGCACGTGTACAGACGGACCGCGCTGTCCTCAAGAGGACGAAATTCCTCTTTCCAACGCGTCAGGGTATTAAAAAGTTTCAGTTTCATCGATCGTCAGTATAGCACCCGATGGACGGAATGTCAGGAAGAAAAAACTCCCCACAGGAGAGTTTTTCGTGTTGTCATTTCTCTCGTCCCAACTTACAGTATCGTGCTTGCGACGATTGCGAAGAGGTAGGAAAACATGATGAGAATGGCAGAGAACGTGATGCCCTCCATCACCTGCACGGCAACCGGGGATTCCGCCTTACGCGCAACCGGCAGGTCCTGCACGCGCAATGGCAACGCGGCGGTATGTTCCTGCGCAATCGGAAGAGCTGGCAATGCTGTTTCCATGTTTGTTTCCTTTCTGCCTCGGCTGTTGTGGCGGCCGCGGCTTTTTTATGTTTGGTTCCGGAGAGAACTTGCTTGCACGGGTTTGGAGAGATGTGCGTACGTCTCCTGGTCGCGACGCCATTCGTTCATCACCTCTTCAATTTCCTTCGCCGTGACCTTGGGGCGCGCGCTCTTCACGTTCTTGCTGCTCGTGATCACCTCCAGGTGGACCTTTGCGCCTGCCTCGTCCATAATGTCGATCGCCTTGTCGGGGAAATGCCGGTCATGCAGGTATTGGTCAGAAAGCTGAACGGCCGTTTCGATGGCGTCATCCGTGATTTCGACGCCGTGGTACTCTTCGTACTTGCTGCGGATGCCGTGAAGAATTTTCAGCGTGTCTTGTGCCGAGGGCTCGTCAACAATGATGGACTGGAAGCGCCGCTGCAAGGTCTCGTCGTTTTCAATGGATGTTTTATATTCTTCCATCGTTGTTGCGCCAATGGCCTGGAGTTCGCCCCGCGCCAGTGCCGGCTTCAGGATGTCGGCGGCGTCGATTGCGCCGGTTGCTTCCCCCGCCTCTGCGAGGGAGTGGAGTTCATCGATGAAAAGAATGATCCTTCGCTGCGCCGCCACGATTTCAGTCACGACACCCTTAAGGCGTTTCTCGAATTCTCCCCGGTATTTCGTTCCTGCGACAAGACCGGTAAGGTCGAGCTGTAAGACCCGTTTATTTTTCAGGGAGTCGGGAACTTGACCGGCGGCGATGAGGTTTGCCAGTTGCTCGACAATCGCTGTTTTTCCGACACCCGAATTACCGATGAGAACAGGGTTATTCTTTGTTCTGCGCGAAAGAATCTGGATAAGACGGGCGATTTCGTGGTGCCGTCCGATAAGAGGGTCCAGCTTGCTTTGGCGAGAAAGCGCGGTCAGATCACGGGAATACAGAGCAAGAAGGGACGAATGGGTTTGCGTATCGGGATTGTTGCGTCTCCACAGAAATACAACAATAACGATCGAGACGGCGATAGCGACAAGGATGTAGATTTCCTGAAAGTCGAATGAATTTTGTTCCATTGAGTTACGCGGTCAGGGTAGAAAAAACGGCTGCATTCGCCGGCGCATGGTATGTGGGCCGAAACTGCAGCTTGCGGATGCTTCCCCCTTACGATGTTCTCACCTACAACTGACAGTATAGCGTATCGCGGCCACTTTGTCAACGTTCGCGTTGACTCAAAAAATTACGCACTGCTGCACGCGGCTCTGCGTACGCCCCTCTCGCTCGTATTGCTTATTGTTCGGGCTCGAGCACAGCGGTCGCGAACCGCTCGTCCTGCCCATACACAGAGTTGTTGCTGACATCGACGCTGCGGATGCGCAGGTGGTAGACCTCGTCTGGTTCGAGGTAGTAGAGAGTAAGGATGTGGCTGGTTGTGTTTGCCGTGTCTGCCGCGGCGAACGTGTATGCAAGTCGATTGTCGATGTACGTCTGGTGTGTTGCGTACTCTACCCATGCATTCGCGGGGGCATCGGTGTCCCATGTTACCGTTGCTTGCCACCGCGATCCTTCATCCATCGGCCGCACCTCTTTCACGACAACGTTGGTCGCCGTGAGGTTCGAGACGATAAGCGTCGCGTCGACGGTGTGACTTTTACTTTCGGCAACTCCTTGGAGGCTGAAGGTGTAGCTGCCAAGCGTCGTTCCTTCACCAACGACAAGCCGAAGAGCCGCCTGTTCTGTCGACGCCGGTACTTTCGTGGATTCGGACGCTGCCGTGACGCCGGTGGGCAGTCCCAGTGCAGTCATGATGACGTCTTCACGAAAGTTCTCCCCGCGGATGATTAAGATGTTGTAGTCGACCTCCGTCTTCGCCTTTGTCGATATTGCCGTTGGTGTCGTCAATATGGCAAAGTCGTCTTTGCCAATCGTTGCGCGGATACTGTCTGCTGTCGCCTGCGCGACGTTCTGCGCAAGGAGCAGCTTGAGACGCGCCGCTACCTCATCTTGGTATCTTGAGGGCCCGTTTTCGGTGATGGAGATTTTGGGCCGTGAAACAATAATGGCGAGAACGACAAGGACGCCTGCAACGATCAGGACGGTTAGGAAAAACCCGCCGGCGAGCTGCGAGATCCGCATCTGCCGCCGTTTGCGCTGTTCCTCTGTTTTTCGAAACCGTTCCTCGGAATCCTGGAGAATGGCCATAGAAAGGTGGTTTTGTGTTGTTGTTAGTATATCACGGCCGTTTTCCACCCTCAAGCTGCCAAGAAAGAAAGACCCGCCAAAGATGGCGGGTCGAAAGGAACCATGCCTAGCGCCAGCAGCGGCTGTTGACCCAGGCAGTGAAGTCGGTTGTGCCATGGCGAAGCAGGACCTGGTGCGTGTCAGTGTGCGGATCGGCACAGTTGTCGATCCACCGAATCTTGACGTTCACATACTCGGCCTCGCGCGGAACCTTGAGGGCCCGCGCCCAGCCCTGGTCGTCGGTGTAGAGCGCGTCGCCAGTCTGCTCGACCACGACCTGGGCGGCGTGAACCGTGTAGGGCCCGCCCGTGCTCGCGTCCATGACGCGAACATTGAGCGAGAACGAGTTCACAATCTCGATGCCGACGGGGCTCTCGCACCCGGCAGCAAGGAGCAGCACCGCAGCAAGAGCAAGCACTGCATGCCGCATACTGATCACTCCTTTCAACGCCAGCAGCCCGAGTCTACCCACACGATGTGCCGCGTGGTGAAGCGCTCGAGTCGCGGCCAGGAAGAGTACGAGAACGGATCGCCGCAGCGGTTGTACCACTTGACGACGACTTCGACGAATGCCGCATTTCTTGGAACGAGTAGTTCAACGATTCCCTGGGAGTTGGTGATGCCCTGGAACTCGTTTTGCGAAACGCGGACGACCGCGCCGCCCAGTTCGTTGCCGTGTTCGTCCCTGCGGATGTACGGTCCGCCGGTGTTGCGGTCCATCACCTGTACTTCAAGGTCCGACGTTTCCTCAAGCGTGATGTAGACCGGCGGCGGCTCGATGTGCGGTTTCCAGGTTGCGCAGCCGGAAAGCATCACTGATCCGGCCAGCAGGGCGATGGACAGGTATCTCATCGTTTTTCTCCTTCATGGCCGGGGTGAGAGGGGCTCGGGTCAATGAATTCGACCTTCTTGCCGGGGAAGAGGCGACGATAGGTCGCCCTGACCCTGGCGGTGTCGTATGCCGGTTGCAGTCGGACAACAACCTTGTCCGGCAGTATCTCCACTGAGCCGACGGTTGCCGGCATCAAAGGTGGCTTGACCGTTGTCGACGCGCGGCCCTGGATGGTCACGCAGTCGGCAAACGCGCCGATGATGTTCTTCGGCGACGTGCTGCATCCTGCGGTCAGCAGGGTGGCGAGCGCGGCGATCGTGATGAAAAGAGCGAGTCGGTACATATGTACCCTCCAGTATCTGTGCAGGGTTCGGTAAAATTCTCAACAAACGATAGTAGCATGCGCTCACCATTTTGTCAAGCTCATCATGTACAGTGAACATCTAAGGGTGACCTTGATGCTCCGACTGCTGGCAGAGGAGCAGCGCGTCAAACTCCGTCCTCGGACTTCATACAAGAATCTGGAGTGGCGCGCCATGTCTTTCGAACACAACGTGCCGCTGTCGACCTTGGTTCCCGCGCTTCTATGGTTATGCAAGTTCGCACGGATACCCAAAAAAGCTCGCCGCAAAGTTGTCAGATAAGGTTGTCGAAACGCCTGTTTTCTGGTTTACTCTCAGTGAGGGCAGAGCGCAATGCCGACCGAAAACACAACAAAGATTGAACAGGCATCGGGAACGCCCCCGCAGCACGAGCGGGTGGAGCCTGTTGAATTTCCCCGTGAAACAGCATCCCCCGAGAAAAGGACTCAGCCGCCATCAGAACTACCGTCAGCACGCACCTCACAGCAGCAGTACCAGGCGGCGGTCGAAGAAGCTGCCCATCCAACCGATCCCATCACCCGTGAGATTGAAACAATCCTCGAGGACGGGCTGGAGCGCACCTATGCCGGGCTCGATGAAGCCACAAAGCAGGAGTTCAGAACAAGGGGGGAAGAAACCGCATCGACCATACGAAAGCTTCTCGAAGGTGCGAAAGTTCGCGCCCATAGGATTGTACGGCTCATCGCGGACTGGCTTCGCATCCTGCCCGGGCTTTCCAGGTTCTTCGTCGAACAAGAGGCGAAAATAAAAACCGACCGGGTGTTGGCTCTCAAACGCATGCGCGATTCCGGCCATGAGTAGTCTCGGGCAAACAGGATTTCTTGTTGCGGTCATCGGTATAGCCGTCCTGGCGGTCGCCGGGATGACGTTGTTGGCCGTCGCAGTATCCCGAGTACAAAAACGGCGGAGCCGCGAACGCGGCCATGAGCTCGCCGTCCTTTTGGTGCGAGTTCCGAAGGAAAGCGAAGAAAAAGCGAACGAAGAGCAAGCGCTCGATGCCCAGATCGCCCGCGCAGAAACACTCTTTTCCATCATCGGTGGCATGAAAGCTGAGCGGGGGCTGCGGGTGCTGTTGCGCGGCCGCCGAGAATTTTTCTCGTTTGAAATCGTCGCGCAGAACGGCTTGATCTCTTTCTACGTCGTTGCTCCCGCTTCGCTGCAACAGTTTTTTGAGGAACAAGTCCACGCGCAGTATCCACATGCAGAGATTGAGCTCGTTGAGGACTACAACGCTTTCACGCCTCAGGGGGTTGCTGTTGGGACCACGCTCTCTTTCGTCCGTCCGCCGGCCTTCCCGTTGCGTACCTACAAGCGGCAGGACGGAGACCCGCTCAACGCATTGACCAATGCGCTCTCCCGCCTCGCAGAAAACGAATCGGCCGTCATCCAGTTCGTCGCCCGTTCAGCGCACCCGCGCTGGCATGCGTCAGGATCAAAAATAGCCGACGCGCTGCGCAGTGGCAAGTCGAAACGGGCAGCGATCGGGAGCAGCAAGGCAAACGCTACGCTCAATGTGCTTGCCTCAACGCTCAGAACTTCGAGAGATGATGATGCGCTGACAGGCCGATCGCCCGGTGCTGCAGACCAGCAACTCATCGAGCTTTTGGAAGAGAAAACGGCGAAAGCCGGCCTTGAGGTCATGGTGCGTCTTCTTGTGAGTGCTCCAGGCGAAGCAAACGCGAAAGCTCGCCTGCAAGGATTGGCCGGTGCGTTCGGACAGTATCGTTACTATGAGTCCGGCAACGGTTTTCGTGCGGAAAAGCCGAGAACTGATGCCGCGTTCATGGAAAGCATCATCTACCGGACCTTTGAAACCGGGCGGTATGTCATCGTCAACGCCGAAGAAATGGCGAGCCTGTTTCATCTGCCGCTCCCCACGACCGAAACGCCCAATATCAACTGGTTGACGGCGCGCAAACTGCCGGCGCCGGTGAACGTTCCGCTCGCGGGCGTCCTGCTGGGAAAAAATGTCTACCGCGGGAGCCAGACGCTCATTCACATGAAAGAGGATGATCGCCGGCGGCACATGTACGTCATCGGCACAACGGGGACGGGCAAATCGATTCTCCTGGCGAACATGGCGATCCAGGACATGCACAACGGCAAGGGGGTCGCCATTATTGATCCGCATGGCAGTTTGGCCGAACTCGTGCTTGAGAATGTTCCGCCTCATCGTGTTCAGGACGTTCTCTCTTTCGACCCTGCGGATGTTGAGCGGCCCGTGGGGCTGAATATGCTTGAGGCGCGTGACGCGCAGGAGGCGGATTTTGCGGTGCAGGAAATGATCGCCATCTTTTATAAGCTTGTGACCGATCCCTCGTTCATCGGGCCGATGTTCGAGCACAATATGCGCAATGCCATGCTGACGCTCATGGCGAATCCCGAGCACCCCGGTACCATTGCCGACATCCCAAGGATTTTCACCGATACGGCGTTTCAAAAATACTCCGTCAAATTTGTCACTGACCCGATTGTGCGCGCTTTCTGGGAAAAAGAGATGGCGAAAACCTCCGACTACCACAAGTCAGAAATGCTCGGCTACCTCATTTCAAAGGTGGGGCGGTTCGTCGAGAATGCCATGATGCGGAACATCATTGGCCAGCCCAAATCGGGCTTCAACTTCCGTGAAATCATGGATCAGAGCAAGATTTTCATCGTGAATCTTTCAAAGGGAAAGATTGGCGAAACCAACTCGAACCTGCTCGGGCTCATTCTCGTATCGAAACTTCAGATGGCGGCTCTGGCGCGGGCAGATATGCCCGAAGAAGCACGAAAGGATTTTTACCTGTATATCGACGAGTTCCAGAACTTCATTACGGACTCCATCGCCATCATTCTTTCTGAGGCCAGAAAGTACCACTTGAACCTCATTATGGCGCACCAGTATGTCGCCCAGCTGGTGAACGGGCAGGACACGAAGGTCCGCGACGCCGTCTTCGGCAACGTCGGTACCATTGCCGCGTTTCGCGTCGGCGTGGATGACGCGGAGCTCCTTGCTCAGCAGCTCGCACCGCTCGTGACCGAGTACGACCTCATCAATATTGAGCGTTTTCATGCGTATGTGCGGCTGTTGATTGACAACACAGCGGCCAAGACGTTTTCGATGGGTACGTTCCCTCCTGCGATTGGCAGCCCCGAACGTGCCGCCCAGATCCGCGAGTTCGTGAGGATGCGCTATGGGATGCCGCGCGAAGAGATTGAACGGGAAATCCTTCTTCGAACAAAGCTCGGAGAGTCCGCGCCCGCAACACCCCCTGCCGCTCAACCGCGCGTCGGATGATCACGCTGCTCTTTTGGGTCCTCGTACTCCTGGTCACGCTCCTCGTACTCGTCACGGCCGGTGCCGCGTCGTTTCGTGCTGCGCCGTGGCTTCCCACTCGTCGCCGTGACGTCGACCGGGTGCTCCGGCTGGCCCGGATCGAACCGGGCGAACTGGTCGTCGATCTCGGGTGCGGCGATGGCCGGCTGACCATTGCGGCTGCGGAACGGTTTGGCGCACGTTCCGTCGGCATCGAGCTCTCCTTCCTGCCGTTTTGTGTTTCGTGGCTGCGCGCAAGGTTGTCGAAAGCCCGAAGATCGATCCGAATCCGTTTTGCCGATTTCTATACTGTTCCGCTCAAGGAGGCAGACGTTGTCGTCTGCTTTTTGACCCCCGAGGCCATGAAGAAGCTGAAAACAAAATTTGTTCAAGAGCTCAAGCCGGGGGCCCGTATTATTTCATACGCCTTTTCCATCCAGGGCTGGCCTGGCGGGGAGAAAGACAAGCCAACGACAAAGGACATCCCGGTCCATATCTATCAACAGGGTGTGGGCAACGGGGAATTGACGCACAGCACTTCTGTGGTAGAGTAGGGTGGAGAAATCAAAGAGGACGACGCGCAACAAAAAGTGTTTGGCGCTGCCGTCTTCATCCAACAAGAACCAACAACAAACAGCGGAAATGCCAAACAGTAACTCACTCGCCCTCATCCGTCAGCTGCTCGAAAGCGCCGAGAGCGCTCTTGCGAGTGCGCAAAAGCTTCTTGCGGAGATGGCGGGCACATCGGCTGTTGTGCCGCGGATCAAGGAGTCTGCGCGGTCAACGGATGTGGCCGGCGGAAAGGTGATCGAAGGTGTTTTTGATGGCCAGAATATGATTGGCCCCGATGCGAAGACCTATTCGGTTCCGGCGAACTACGCGTCAAAATCAAAGCTCGTTGAAGGAGATTTGCTCAAACTCACGATCGCCGATGACGGGTCGTTCATCTACAAGCAGATTGGCCCGGTCGAACGCCGCCGCGTTCTTGGTGCATTGGTCCGCGATGAATCGACGGACGAGTTCGTGGTTGATGTGCTCGGCAAGCGGTATAAAGTCCTGCGGGCGAGCATTACCTACTTCAAGGGTGAAGAAGGGGATCAGATTGTGGTCCTTGTTCCGCAAAAGTCCGAGAGCAGGTGGGCGGCGGTCGAGAACGTGATCAAGGCGGGCGCGACGGTCGCGGATGACATCCTCAATGGCCCTGTAGAATCAACGGCCGACCAAGCGGAATAGGGAATGGAGGGGGTAGCCGCCGATGCGGTTTAACGCAACGGGGGGTGGCTTGTTGTTTGTCATTGGTCAGAGAGGAGTGTAGAATGAAGGCCGCTTGCGAACCGTCGAAGCGTCATCTTTTTACCCGCGATGCCCAC
>CAZCGY010000038.1:0-9694 GCA_964498355.1 uncultured Gammaproteobacteria bacterium
CGAACCTCCGCCATGGTTTTCTGCGCGACGGCAGATGCTTTTTTCCGTCCGCTCTCCAGGATGTCCAAAACATCCTTCGAGTGTTTTTGGAGATCCTTATACTTTTCGCGAAAAGACGAAAGGTGCTCAGCAAGGTCGTCGGCAAGTTTCGCTTTCAGCTCCGAATACTTTATTGTTCCGCCCTTTTCCTGCTCTTCGAATCGCTGCACCGTAGAAGTATCCGACACTTCCCGCATGATTGCCAGCAGATTCTGTACGCCGGGGTTTGTCCCGCCGCCAGCTGTTGCAGTTACCGCTCTCGCAAGTTTCTGCTTGATAATCTCCGGCTCGTCCGTCAGCGCAATGTAGGACTTCTCGCCGTGTGACTTGCTCATCTTCTTTGCGGGATCAAGGAGCGACATGATGCGCATTGCCTTCGTCAGTTTTGGTTTCGGCTCAGGGAGGGTGTTGCCATAGCGGTTGTTGAACTTGCGGGAAATGATCCGCGCAAGTTCCACGTGCTGCACCTGATCCTCGCCGACCGGCACGAGTGTCCCCTTATAGAGAAGGATATCCGCGGCCATAAGGACGGGGTACATCAGAAGCCCGGTATTGATATTTGTCCGGTTTTCTTGCGACTTGTCTTTATACTGTGTCATGCGCTCAAGTTCTGCGACAGGGACGAGCGTAGTAAAAATCCATGACAACTCTGTGTGTTCCGGCACGCTCGATTGGATAAAGATCGGCGCTTTCGTTGGATCCACCCCTGCGGCAAGGAGCGTGGTGGCGGCATCCAGGGTCTGTTGAGAAAACTTCTTTGGGTCCTGTTCAACGGTCAATGCGTGCCAGTCAACAACGCAGAACAGGCAGGAATGGTCCTTCTGCAGTTCCACCCATTGTTTGATGGCGCCAAAGTAGTTGCCGATGTGCGGCATGCCGGTCGGCTGGAGTCCTGAAAAAACCAGTTCTTGCTTCATGGCGTCATTGTAGCAGACCGTTTCCCCTGCTGTCACCAAAACCTCCTCGTGGTGAGGAGGTTTTCTGGTCGTAGCTGTCGGACGTTGCTAGTCGTTGACACTGACGGTGATGCCGCCGCGGAGCGTCTTCCCGTGGCTGAAGAAATTCTTGATAGCCCGCCCTTGACGGTTGAACACGCGAACCTGCGGGCCGAAGCCCGGGCCCGGCGCAACAATCATCTCCGCATAGCCGTCGCTGTTGAGATCCGTCGTGACGGTGGTAAACGACCCGCGGAAGGTTTTCGGAAAGGCATAGAAGCTCAAGGCGACCTTTCCGCGCTGGTTGAACACGCGAATATTCGGGCTGCCCTGAAGAGGCGACGTGATGATTTCGGCCTTTCCATCACCGGTCAGATCACCGGCAGAGACGCTCATGCCGCCGCGGTATGAAGAGGCGAGGGCAAAGAAGCTCGTTATGGCCTTTCCCTTCCCAGAGAAGACGCGAACCTGCGGACCCAGCCCCCTGCCCGGGACGGTAATGATTTCGTCCTTCCCGTCGCCATCGACGTCACCGGTGGTGACCTGAAATCCGCCGCGCACGCTCCGGTTGTAGAGGAAGAACGCGCCGACCAGCTTCGCATTGCCGTCGTAGATGCGCAGCGCGGACGTGCCGGCATTTTGCGCAGTGATGAGGAGTTCGGCCTCGCGGTCGCCATCGATATCACCGCTCGCAAGGTTCAGCCCGCCGCGGAAGCGTGATGTCGCCCCAGCGAACGCGCGCACGATCTTCCCGCGCTGGTCAAAAATCCTCACGGTCGGCCGCCCGCCGCTCTGTTGCGACGCGATGATTTCCATGTCGCCGTCACCGTCAAGGTCTGCGGCGATGACGTTGATGCCCGTCCGTAACGATGAGCTGAAGGCGAGGAAACTGCCGAGGAGCTTGCCTTGCATGCTGAAGATGCGGATGCGCGGTGCGTACCCCGGGCCCGGTACGGCAATGATTTCTTCATATCCGTCGTTGTTCAGGTCGGTCACGATGGTTTTCAGCCCCATCGTCATATTCTTGGGGAAGGCGAGAAAGTTCGCCAGAATCTTTCCTGACCCGTCCGCCACGATCACTCGAGGCGCATCCTTCCCTCGCGGCGTGATCACGATGCGGTCAGCCGACGCGGACTTGCTTGCCCTCGTGAAAATCACCGATCGCGTTACTGTCTGGCCCGTTCCCGCGCCGTTCGACGCGCTCAGCGTGATGGTATTACTGCCGGCGCGGAGCGAAGTCAGGGTCGTTGAGAACGATCCCGTGCTTTGCACGGTGAGTCCCTGCGCCGTGCCACCGTTGAGCGAGAGCGTGACTGTTGCGTTCGCGTCCGTCACAGATCCCGCGACCGTCACGCGGTTTTTCCGAACGGTGATTCCATCGGCGGGAGAGGTCAACGTGATGGTCGGAGCAACCGAGCCCGAAGCCGACGTGACGAGCGCAAAACTCGTGAAGTGGTCAGTGGTGAACGTCACCGTGTTCTTGTCGGTATTGACGACAACATTCTCCACGGGCTTCCAGAGACCCGACGTGCTGTCCCAGTATTTCGGTTCGATCTGTGTCTCCGTGATTCCCGCCTCTTCGAGCTGAGCCGTCGTGTACGGAATTTCAATGGTGATGTCCTGAGGGAACGACGTGATGGTTTTCCCGGAGTCGGTCCCGGACGCGTACACGGCCTCGAGGTTGTAACCGATTGAAAGCACGTCGGCGTTTGCCTGGTTCGGCAACTGCGCCTCGGGCGTTGCCGTGACGGTCACATTGGCACTCGTGGATGTCAGCGAATTCTTCGGCATGGTGACGGTTGTTCCGTCATCGAGCTCCATGACCGTGGTGATGGTGGAGGGGAATGTGGTGGTCTCGGAAGTCGGGAGTGTGAGCGAACTGCGCTTGAGCGTAATATCCTGTTTGATGGTTCCGGATGCATCGACGGTCACGACGGATTCCGGCGACCGGTAGATGGTGGAACCGGTCGTGTAGACGCCTTTGAGGTGCCACTCATCGCCCTTCGTGATATTGAGGGAGAACTCCCCGGTGTTCGTGAACTGTTCAACAAACCCGGCGCTGCTCGACCAGGCGGAGACGTATGCGGGGCTTGTCTGGGAACTGAAGGCGCGGAAGCTTCGGAAGCTCTGTGTCGAAACGGTGTCGAGAAACACCGTTCCCGTGATGGTTGCGTCCGGCCGCAAGAAATGGAAGGTAAGTGTTGCTGATTTCGTCGGGCTCACGGTCACTTCCTGCGCCCTCGGGTTGATATAGCCGAACGCCGTCGATGTCGTTGCGGTGACGAAATAGGATCCGCCGGGTGCCTGCATGGTGAACTTTCCGGCAGAATCCGTGTAGGTGCCAAGACTAAACGTTCCGCCGTACATGGTATAGACCGATGAGAGCTTCTTCTTACCGCCTAGTTCCGTATCAACGTTGATCCACACATTTGGCAGCGGGTTGCCGTCGGGGTCCGTCACAGTTCCCGAAATGGTCGAGTCCAACTTGAGAAGCGTCAGGTCGTAGGTTGTCGTTGCATTCGCCGTCAGCGTTACCTTATTGTTTTCACCGAGCGGCTGGTTCAGAAACCCGGACGTAGAGTCGACCCAGTACCCGATACGCCATTCCCCGGCGGAAAGCGCGAGAGAATATGAACCATTGGTGATATTCGCCCACTGTTGACCGGATGCGCCGTTCGTCGCATAGATGCTGCCCGAGACGCTGGTCAGTACATTGCCGGACGCGTCCTTGAGCTGCCCGCGAAGCGTTGCGTTATTCGGCAAAACGGTGATGACGCCGTCATTCACCGTGCCTCCAGCCGCAACGGTTACCGTCTTCTCGCTTTTTGCCGTATATCCGGACTGGTATGGAAGCCAGATGCCGAGATCGTATGTTCCAGCGGGAACGCGAATAGAAAAGCGGCCGGCCTGTGCATCCCCGCCAGGATTATTATACCGCGCCGAGTTGCTGGACGTGTCAGCATTCGTCGCCTGCACCCACCCGTAGATGTCGGTGAGCACTTGTCCGGCTTCATTCTGGATTGTGCCGTTGATGGTCGCATCGTTGATGGAAAAGACGAAATTGACATCCCGTTTTGTTTCATTCGTGTTCACTGTCACTTCCTGAGGGTCCTGTGTTCTCGAGTATTGAATCTGGCTTGTCCCCTGGCCGTAGGAGTAAAACGTCGGCCAAGCGTCGCACTCCCAGATTCCCTGTGAAACACTCAGCGAATACTGGCCGGTCGAGTTCGTGGTTCCAGAAACGTATCCTCCTCCCCGTTGCTTCCAGCAAGAAACCGACTGGCTCGAAAGTGCCTGATTGTTCGAGTCGGACACCTTGCCCGCAATAAATTCGTTCTTGGCCAGAAGTTTGAGGATCCCCATGTTTTTTGTCTCGCCGTCTTTCAGCGTGATCGGCGCCAGCTCGGGAGTTCCGTACTGCCAGTTGCCGGTGAACACCTCAATATTATAGGTTCCCGGTGCAATCTTTATCGTGAAATTCCCGCCCGAGTCCAGCGACGAGGAATTCCAGCCGCCGCGTTCCCTCCAGACATTCACGGAGGTCCCTGCCGCCGGTGTGGTGCCGTCGGGGTTCTGTATCTGTCCGGTGACCGTCGCCGTGAACGCTTCGACGGTGATGTTCAACGTTTGGGTCTCTGCTATCGAATTGGATTGGCTGAAGGTCACGGTGCTTGGGGAACCGAAAAAGCCCCAGTCAGGTGATGTCGACCCGGTCCACATGGGAGAGGCGGAGACGAACCAGTCGCCGCCGCCGACCGTCAGTGAGTAGGTTCCCGTTGCGTCCGTTTGGGCAGAGGTTGATCCGCTGCTGCCGGAATTTTTCCATGCATTGATATTCGCACTCGCCACCGCGGTTCCGTTGGGCTTCGTGACTTTGCCGGTAATGGTCTTCAAGGCCTGCGTGAGCGTGAGAGGGGTCGCAACGTATGTGGTGTTCGTGACACCTTTGGTGAGCGCGAGTGAAACCGGATCGGGTCCGACGAGCCCCGTCGTGCTGTACGGGGGAGAAACCTGGAGCGTGTATGTTCCCGTCGCGACCGCCGGGAGTGTGAACGCCCCTGTCGAGTCTGTGCTCGCCGACTTATTCACCGTATTTGTGCTGTTGGAGAGGTAGACCGTTGCCGAAGACACCGCGCTCCCGTCCGCTTTCTGCACCTTCCCTTGAACGCTTGGCGCCTGGAGCAGAATCGGTTGTGACCCGTTCGTCCCGTCAAAGTAGACGTTGCCCGAGGTGTAGGTAATGGTGAAGTTCTCCGGGCTCGATTCAACCGGGTCGTTTGCCCAGACCTCTGCCGTGTAGGTGCCCGCCGAAGGCAATGTTGCGCTCGCAGTACCGTCGGCAGCCGTGCTCGTTGATCGGGAGACCGTCCATGTTGCATTGTGGAGAGAGATACTTGCGTTGCTCACCGCTGTCGTTCCGTCTTTCTTCAGGACCTTGAAAAAGACGTTCGGCGTTGTCTTGCGAATGGCACCAAGCGACGCGCCTGCCGCCTCTGTGGATACCGTAAAAGCAACGGGGTTTGGGTTGTTCCCGCCTGCGCTGGGGAGACTGACTTCAAGCGTGTACTGCCCGACAGGAAGATAGAGGCCGAACGTACCGTTGCTCGGTGTTGTCGCAGAACGCGAAATCGACCAGTTGGAGTTATGGACGTACACATAGGCGGTACTCACCGGCGTTGTGCCGTCTGCATCGGTCACCGTTCCGGTGACGTTCGCGTTTTTCATGAGAACAGAGCCGACGTTGAGGGCCTGGGCGATATCCTGTACCGTCACCGATGTTTCTGGGGGGGCAAAGTAGAGCGTTTGGTTGCCTGAGGTGTAGTCATTGTTGACGCGAAGCGTATAGGTGCCGGCCGATGGGACCCGAAAGCGAAACTGACCCGTGCTGTCTGTTGATGCCCAGCGATAGATGGTCGAATCGGAGCTCTGAAATGAGATGCCCACTGAGGAAAGTCCGGTCACGCCATCAGGCGCCGTCAGCTTGCCGATCACGTTGTGTACTGCAAGTTTGATGGTTCCCGCGTTCACCGCCTGCCCGGCAGTGACAGAAATCGCCGTATCGTCCGGATCAGCATACGTCGCGTGGTTGGCATAGACCTGGATGACGCATGTACAGGTGGGAAGGTCGTTCAAGGTGAAAGACCCATCCGATCCCGTTGTCGTCGACTGATAGACAGACCATGTATTGTCGTGGATGTTGATTGAGGCGCCCTGAACGCCGGTCACACCATCGGGGAGCGTGATTTTACCTGTAACCGAAACCGCTGCGGATGCGGTCCGAAGGGTGAAGAAAAGAATGAATAGGATGCTGAGAAAACCAAGAGTAAAGAGAATTCGTTGCTTTGTTTGGTGCCTCATCTTTTGTTACTTTAAGGATGTAAAAAATCGGCCAGAAAAAGGCCGACCATATGCCCGGAAGATTGACCCGAGCATTGTGAGAGTTGCGAATTATGGTGTTTGTTTCGCACCACGATGGGTTTATGATACCAAAAATCGCGGCCTGTGTCAACACGTGGGGACTACCACCCATCTTCGTTCAAAAATGAGGTGCTTCCTGAAAGAAAAAACCCGCATCAGATGCGGGTTAGCTCTTCATAAGCATGTCGAGATTCTCTTGCCACCATTGATGGATGGCATCAGGATGCGGCGTGCCTTTCTCCTGCTCAGCGCGTAAATAGGCAAGACGCTGCACGTGGAGAACATGGTGCGCTTGCAAGTTTTCCGGCGACTTGAGCGCCCACAGATCGAACTGAAGTGCAGAGACGTTGCGCTGAGCAAGAAATCTTGGATCCCGGTAACGATTCGCGGACTGGTCGAAGTCGATTCCGCAAACCCGCGGTTGGTTCCACCACGAACCGTTGCAGAAAAGACGGTTTGCAATCGTCGCGATATAGTCCCGCCGGGTCCATTCGCAAAAAACCGTCACCTCGGGAATGTCGCCTGGGAACGAGCTTTTCATGTCACAATCCGCAGCGAGCAGACCGTCGAGCGCAGAAAGTGGACCTTCCTCCAAAAGAACTACGCACGGTTCGTGGCCAAAGGTCGCCACGCGATCCATCATTGGCCTGAAGTATCTGGACATTTCGCCAGCTTCTGTCCGGCTGTAGGGTTTTTCCATGTCCGTTGGCCCGCCGGAGAAAACGATGACTGGCCATTTTTCACCCGGGCGCGGAAAGTTTTCATCCCAGACGCGGTTGAACACTGCGCCAAGGTACCGGACGTAGTTGCCGTCGGTCATGATGTCTTTTGGGACGCCATAGCCGAGAACGACGTAGACGTTCACAAGGAGTCCTTTCGGCCGGGGTAGGGAAAAGAACTGGGAAAAGTGTACGCGAATATTCCCAAAAGGTCAAGAGGATGTTCATTCTACAGAAGTAGTTTTGCTTTTTACAATCTCCTGAGGGGTCTTTGCCGCTTTTTCTTGGCGCCAAGAAAAAGCGGCTGAAAAAGAAGCGCACCGCTGCGTAACTCGTCCGCCCGAAAAGAAGATGGTGCGCAAAGTCCGCCGTATGCGGGCGGACTCGGACAGACGCAGCGGTGTTTATAGAATGCGCCTTAGCAGACGTTGCAACTACACCTCCATGATCACGGGGAGGATAAGCGGCCGGCGTTCGGTTTTCGTGAAGAGGAACTGGCCGACTGCCTCACGGATATTGTCCCGCAGATGCATGTCATTCGGCGGCATCTTCGGGTCCTTGTCCATCAAAACCTTCTTTGCCCGTTGCTTCACCTCGTTGATGAGCTTGAAGTTCTCGTTCACGTGCACGAAACCTCTTGTGATAATGTCCGGTGTGCCAATGAGTTTCCCTGTCCGGTGGTCCACGGTAGCGATAACAACGACCATGCCGTCTGCTGACATCTGCTGGCGGTCACGCAGTACGACATGAGAGACATCACCAACACCAAGACCATCCACAAAGACGTGGTCGACGGGGACGCGTTCGCTGGTAAGCTTCCCGGTGACTTTCACCCCCTGCTTGGCAAACTCAATCACCTGACCGTCGTCAGCAACCAACACCTGGTCCCTTGGCATCCCCTCTTGTATCGCAAGCTTGGCATGAATCTTCAGAAAGGAATGGTAGCCTTCTACGGGGATGAAATACCGCGGTTTTACCGTACCGATGAACCATCGCAAATCATCGGACTTCGCGTGGCCCGAGGCATGGATGTCCATCATTTTCGAGTCGACCACGTCGGCGTTTTCCCGGTAGAGGCCGTCTTTCAATTTCTGCACGGATTTTTCATTCCCCGGGACAACCGAAGAGGAAAACACGACGAGATCATCCTTTTCAACCTTGAGGTAGCGATGCTCGCGGTTCGCAATGCGCATGAGCACCGCATTATCCTCGCCTTGCGCGCCAGTGCACAGGATGACCAGTCGCTTGTTCGGAAGACGTTTCGCTTCTTCCCAGCTGATCATTGTTCCCTTCTTTTCCTTGATATAGCCGAGCTGCTTTCCAATTTCGATATTTGTGCGCAGAGAATATCCTTCAACGAGAATCTTGCGGTGGTATTTGTCGGCAAGGCGAATGGCCTGCTGCACGCGCGAGCGCAGGGAGGAAAATGTCGAAATAATCACGCGGCCCTTTGCCCGCTGAAAGAGCGGTTCGAGGTTCTGCTCAATCTCCCGTTCCGACAACATCTTGCCTGCTTGCGGTGCATTCGTCGAATCGCTCATGAGGGCAAGCAGCCTCATGCTTTTCAAACGTTTGATCATCTCAAAGTCGGTTCGGTTTTTTTCTTCAGCATCCGGATCGATCTTGAAGTCGCCGGTGTGGAGAAGAATACCAAGGGGGGTTTTCAGAATAATGCCCAGTGAGGCCGGAATGTTGTGTGAGATGCCGAGAAACTTCGCCTGAAAGGATCTGCCAAGACGTACCGTGTCCCGTATGGTGACCTTGTGCAAGCGGAGCTTCAGACCCGGGTTGACGTCCTCATTCTTCTTCGCGACCATTGCGAGAGTCAGGTCTGTGCCATAAATTGGAGGATTACCAAGTTTAGGGATCAGGTGCGGGAGTCCGCCGATATGGTCGTAATGGCCATGCGTAATGATGACGGCGCGTATGTTCTTTTCCTTCCCGCGCAGATAGGCGATGTTCGGGATGGAATAGTCAATGCCAGGCATATCCTCCTCAGGGAATTGCAGGCCCATGTCGATGATGACGATGTCGCTTTCGTATTCAAAAACGATGCAGTTGCGGCCGATCTCCTCCAGCCCGCCGAGCGGTATAATACGCAGTTTTCCCTTTGGGGCGCGTGGTGTTCGGTATTGATGTGCCGGCAGCGCTTTTGGACGAATCTGCGGGCGCTTTCGTTTTGGCTCGTGGTAGCGATTCCTGCGGCGAAGCTTTTTTGTTGTTGGAAGTTTTAGTGGGGGCATGAGGGAACAAGTGAGAAGCTAGAAAAAAGAGGGTAAAAGGAAAAAGGTAGAAGGAAGAGTGCAGAGTGAAGCATTCTCATCGCCGAGGGGGCGAACCCAACGAGGATATAGTCCGCAATGTTGCAATACTGGTATATGTTCTGCTTTTCATCCCTTCTTTCTTGGTGGGCGAGGAGGAACAAGCCCTGCAGTAGTGAGAAGTAGCCGCATCATCCATAACCATACGATCGGATGGCTGCGCCATCCGAAGCTCCGTAGGAGCGTAGGATGGTGCCGAAGGGGGGGATTTGTCCCGGCATTCGCCGGGATCTCTGCGCAGTTTCTTGTTGACAACTGAGCT
>CAZCGY010000039.1:0-9327 GCA_964498355.1 uncultured Gammaproteobacteria bacterium
CGGCAGCGTCACGGTGTCCGGCCTCGATGTGCCGGCATCGAGTATCGACATACTGACGGCGAGCGGGGTCGTCACGGCAACCAACCTGGACGCAAACTACACGCTCACGATTGGGGGCGTCACCTACGCGGAAGGGACGATGAATCTTGTGAAAAACTGAAGACCGGGGCCATTGCTCGCGAGAAAGCCCTCGTGTGAAGATTGAGTGAAACGTTGTCGAGATGCCTCTCTTCGGTCCTCGATATGCTCGGACCTTTGCTTGGCATGGGAGGGATTCCCCTCTGCCAAAGCAATAACCCCGACCCTGAGCGAAAGTCCGAGCACGGCCGCGTGAGCGAGCGGCTCGCTCTTGTCAAGATATCTCCGCCATGCTATCCTCCGGGCGAAGAGGACGGAATCCATCCGTCCGTTTTTTGTTTCTATGTCACCCGCGCAGCGCTTTCTTCTTCTTGAGGTCGCATTCCTCGCCGGAGTCGCATTTTCAAACGTACCGGTTATGCACACGATGGCGATTACGATCGTCCTAGCCTGCTTTTCTTTGGCCCTGTTGTGGTGGCGGCCGAGGTCCATTGCAGCTCTTGGGGTCTTCGCGCTGCTCATCGGTATCATCCGGCCCATGTTTGCGGGGTCGCTTCCGTCCCTGCTCCGATATGCCGATACCACAGTCAGGTTCTCCGGCATTGTTGCCGAAGAAGTCGACCGACGGCTCGATCAGCAAAAGCTCGTCGTGACTGTCCATCGCGTCGAAAAGGAGCGGCAACGGGTTCCCGCGTCCGGTCGCATACTGGTCTCGACAGGACTGTTCCCCGAATATGCTTATGGCGACGAACTCAATGTTCGTTGTCGTCTTGAGCGTCCCGAAGTGATCGACTCGTTTGCCTACGATCGATATTTGGCGCTCTCGAATATTTTTACTCTTTGCCGCCGTCCGCACATTTCTGTCGTTTCTCCAGGGCATGGCCTCGCTGTTGTCAGAGTTCTCCTCAAGGCAAAGGAGTGGCTGCTGACGTCCATCAGTGAGCGCTTTGGCGAACCCCAAGCATCGCTTTTGGGCGGACTTCTTGTTGGTGCTCGCCGTGGCATCCCGAGCGGCATTCTGTCTGCCTTTCAACGCACCGGACTGACGCACATCATCGCGCTCTCGGGGTTCAACATTACGATTCTTGCGGCCGCGACGTTCGCGTTCGCCATCCGGCTCGGGCTCCACCGCAGACACGCATTCTGGGCCGTCCTCATCGTCCTTGTCGCGTTTCTCGTTCTCACCGGTGCGCCATCGTCCGTCCTTCGCGCCTGCGTCATGGGAATGACCATGCTCCTTGCGCGCCGTCTTGGCCGACCCGGCAATATCTGGTACGCGCTCGTCTTTGCCGCGACGGCTATGGTTGCCGTCAATCCGTCGATTCTGATCGATGACGTCGGGTTCCAACTGTCGTTTCTCGCGACGCTCGGACTCGTTGTGCTCTCCGGACGGATGGAGCCGGTCATCCGCTTTCTGCCGTCGAGATTCGGGATTCGCGAGGCGGCGGGCGCGGCGCTCGCGGCCACCGCGTTCACGCTTCCCCTGACGATGACGAAGTTCGGGTTCGTCTCTTTCGTAGCGCCGGTAGCGAACATTTTTGTTGTCCCGTTCATCCCCGTCACGATGCTCGCGGGGTTTCTCTCTGTTCTGCCCGTCGTGAGCGTGTTCGCCGTGCCCGCCGCCTCGATCCTCCTCACGTGGATCGTGTGGGTTCCTGAAACGCTCGCGCGCCTTCCCATCGCCGGAGCATCCGTGGATCATGTCCCCATGTGGATCGCTCCAGCATGCTATGGTGTTGTTGTGCTTCTCACGTTTCACCGGCGCTTCATTATCCTTCTTCGCCAATGGCCACATCTCTCCAAACGCGGCGCCGCATCTTCATCGCGTGCGTCGTTGCACTCATCCTGACTGCTGCCACTCTTTTCGTTATCGTCCTGCGCGCCCCCCGGCCGCTCCGGTTTGCCGCACTCGATATCGGGCAGGGCGACGCGCTCTTTATCGAGGCGCCATCCGGAAGACAGATGCTCATCGATGGCGGACCGTCGAACACGATGCTTGACCGGCTGGGCAGGGCCATGCCGCTCTTCGACCGGTCTATCGACGTCGTGCTCATGACCCATCCGGACGCCGACCACATCACCGGGCTTGTCGAGGTCGTGCGGCGCTATCATGTCGGCGCATTTATCACGACGGGAGTGAAGGGCGACAGCGCCGTCTACCGGACGCTGCTTGACGAAGTCCGGCGGCGCAGCATCCCAGTCCACTATGCCATTGCGGGCCAGACCATCCCGCTTGACGCGAATGTCGCTTACGCCGTTCTCTGGCCCGAGGAATCGTGGCAAGGAAAGAGCGCGAAAGAGACAAACGACACGTCCATTGTGGGGCGGCTTTCGTACAAAAACTTCAGCGTCATGCTCACCGGTGACGCCGGCATTGATGTCGAGCGCGCACTTGCCCGGCGTGCCGCGACGCTTCAGTCCACGGTGCTGAAAGCCGGACACCACGGCAGCCGAACCTCGACCTCCGCCGAATTTCTCGATGCTGTCCGGCCGGCAAGCGTTGTCCTGTCGGTTGGCGCGAAGAACCGGTACGGCCATCCGCACAAAGAGGTTCTGGATATACTCGCTGATCAGCGCACCCCGTTCTACCGGACGGATGAACGCGGCGATGTTATCTATACAAGCGATGGGCTGACGCACACCATACATTTTGGGCTTGGTTTCAGGTTGTGGTGAAGATGCCGTCAAGTGCGCACTTGACAAAAAGAGGGGTGCATGGTAGTATGGCCCGTTCTTGATCGGACTCTCTGCATATGGCAGAAAGTACCCGAAAACCGGTCGGTACGTTGACAAACGGGCGCGCCGACAAAGCGCGTCCAAGAGAAAGGAGATCCCTTGAGGATCGCGTTGTTTCTTTTGCTGCCTTTGGCAGTGTTGATTTTTTGCACGTTGGTGGTCTATACCGGTCAGCGTGGTCGAAACGACCAGATGCGTCTTCTCGCTCGCCGGCGGCAAGATCTCAATCGACGACGAGCTCGCTCGACAGATGACGTCGAGAGGCGGTCTCTCGATCAATCGATCGGGACCAACGACGAGGAGATCGATAGACATGCCAGGCGTGGGGCGGGGCTCCTCGAACGATTCTTCGTGGGAAATCCTACGATTGGCCCGATCAGAATCTCGCAAATCGGCGCGTGGTGGTGCTTGTTTCTGGTTAGCATGATCATCAGCATGATCCTCCAGATCGGGCTCGACAACTACGTGCTGTGGCTCGGCGGAACGATGCTGCTAGTGATCGCTGCGTTCGCGAAGAGCTTCGCGGTCGTGACCGAAGATCCGCCACACCGTGCAGTCTATGTGTTTGCTCGTGCGAGAACCGAAACAGAGTTCAACGAAGGGCTGGTCTTCATCGTCCCGCTCCTCGAAAAACTCATTCCTGTCAATGTGGTCAAGCGCGACTACGATGCGAAGCACGTCGTGCGGACGCGCGACAACGCTGAGCTGACCGTGAGAGTGCAGATTGCCTGGAACCCTGATCCTGATCGGCTCAAGCGCTTCCTGCAGGTGGGGAAGGTACAAAAGCTGCTTGACGGTCTTGTGGAAGAAACGCTCCGCGATTTCTTCTACAACAAGGTCGCTCCAGAGGAACTCCAAGAAGAGCGCCGGAAAAAGAAGTACGAAGTCCGGCGCAAACTTCTGGGGGACCTCACTGGCAAGGAGCAAGAGCTTCTTGCCGTCGAGATGGCCAAGCCCGAAAACCAGCGTGCGATTACGAGCGATGGTGTGTACGCACACTTCATCGTCTGGCAGCTGGAGATCCAGCAGCCGTGGGAGAGCGCGCTGGCGATCGAGAAGCAGCTGAAAGACACCCTGCTTCGTGCACTGACGGACAACGGTGTCGAGGCCTTCAACGTTGACACCGGTGCTCCTGACAACCAATCATGGGGCATCCGTATCCTCAACGTCTTCCCCGGTGAGATCAAGCCAGTTGGCAGAACTGCCGACGCGGCCGACAAGAAGGCACAGGAAGTCGCAGAGCGTCGTGCGGAGACCTTCGAAACCGAAACCGAAACCCAGCAAGCCGTCATCCTCATGCAGGAGGCGGACAAGGTGAGGCAGCCGATCAGCTTCGAGGAAGCCCTGCGCAGAGTGCAAGATTACAAGGCGACGCGCGAAGGGCATGGGTTTGCCCTGCCCGGAGTTGCCTCGTCGTTTATTGAAATCGCGCGCATCATCGCGCGACAGATGGTCAAGAGAGGTGAGTGAGTATGGCACGACGTCGTCGTGGCAGAGGGTACGCTGACGACAGCTCCGAAAAAAAGACACCGGACTCGAAAGAAAAGGAGGGCGAGGCAAAAGGGTACGAAAAGGCGGAGAAAGTCGTCGAGACACCAGAGGAGATCAAAAACTCTGATCTCGAGGAACCAAAACTCGGGAGAAGAGTGTTCGCGTTGGCAGGGGGAATCGGCCTTGTTATCATCCTTACCCTGGTTCTCCGCGGCTTGGGGCGAGACAAGCAAGATGAATACGCTGCCCAGGTCCGCTACGTCGTGAACCCTTCGGAGATTCCGAAGGACGGCAAGGTCCTGCGGGCGGAGTACGCGTGGAACCCGGCTGGTGAGTTCTACCTCACCAGCTCGTTCGAACTCCAGGAGGGCGACTACATCCTCGAGAAGTCCAACGGGCTCATCCACTGGACTTCGGACCCGATCGCCGAGAAGCGAGGGTACGAACAGGTCACGCCCGAGGGCGTGGACTGGACGCCCGAGGAGCTGCGGTCGAAAGACAGGGCCAAGATGCATCTGGCCAAGCAGGCGTCCATCGCTTGCTTGATGGGTGTGGTCGGGCCCAAGCCCGAGTACGACGATAAGACCGGGGTTCCGCTCGTCAAGGGCGGGAGCCGCCACTTCGGCATGCGCAACAGGTGTGCGCTGCAGGTGACGAAGCTCCCGAAAGGGGCGAACTATCTCTCGATGGCCGTCAACGATGTGTGGACGACCAGCGAGATGGCAAATAACGTCGGGACCTGGTACATCGAAGTCCAGGTCATCCGGCCGAAGAAAGGGTAAACGAGACGAAGGTTCTTTCAATCAAGAGCGCACGCGTGTGCGCTCTTTTCCTTTTTGCAACATTGACTGACGATGCTTTTTTTGCTATACTGCACCTACGAAATGGAGGAACAGACAAGACAATCACGCTATTGGTTAGGTTTTGTCGTTACCGCCCTGGTCATCATCGGCGGGTTTTTTGCAGTTCCAAAAGCTCGCGCGACCTACGGCGATACAACGACGTTTGCGGGAAAAATCTATGACGGCGACGGCGGGCCGGCGACAAGCGCGCTGCTTGATTTTCCTGATGACGTTGCCGTTGATGCAGCGGGCAACCGCATCATTGCCGATACGCTCAACCATGCGATTCGTGTCGTCAATGCGAGCGGCATCATCACGACGCTTGCCGGCGGCGGTCTTGGGTATGCCGATGGAACCGGCGCGGCCGCACGGTTGAACCTGCCGAAAGGGGTCGCCGTTGGCTCCGATGGAACGGTCTACGTGGCCGACACGGGGAACGACGCGATTCGTGCCGTCACACCTGCGGGTGTTGTCACGACCATTGTCAACACGGGGCTTTCTTCGCCAACCGACGTCTCAATTGCGGGAACAACCATTTTTCTTGCCGATACGGGGAATGATGCGTTGAAGTCGGTGAGCACGAGCGGCGGAAGCGTGACCACGCACACGTCGTCACTTTCGAATCCAAGAAAGATCGCCGCCACGGCCGATGGGTCGGCGGTCTATATTGCTGACACCGACAGCCATCGTGTGCTCAAAGTCGCCATTGCCACCGGTGTCGTGACCGTTGTTGCCGGGTCCGGCGCAAATGCATACGCAGAAGGAACGGGAAGCGGTGCCTCGTTCCAGAGTGTGTACGGCATCGCATTGAGCCCCGACGAAGGGACGCTCTATGTTGCCGACATTGATCTCTATCTCACCGACCGCATCCGAACAATCGCGCTCGCGTCCGGCACCACGGCGCTGTTCGCCATCGATGAGCACCAGCAGGAGATGATTTTTCCTTCGGGAATGGCCGTCAGCGGCAGCACGCTCTCCGTCGCGATGAGCGGTCTTGGCATCATACGCCGGTACAACACGGCCAACGCCGCTGACACGGCCATTGTTGCGGGCACCGACCGTTTTGGCAACCGAGCGGGCACCGACCCGCTGTTCGGCAGGCCGCATGATCTCGCATTGACCAACGACAGGGCAACGCTCTATATCGCCGAGAACAACCATGTCAGCAAACTCTCGATGGCGACGAAGTCCTCCACCTACGTGACGGGGTCTATTGTCGACAACTATCGCGACGGTCTGCCCATCGGTCCGGGGGTCACCACGGCACAGGAGGCCCGTTTCTCCGGGCTCACGGGCATCACGGTCTCTGCGGACGGCAAGACCCTCTACGTCACCGATCGGTGGAACAACCGCATCAGAAAGATTGATCTCAACGGCAGCACACCAACCGTGTCGCTCGTCAGCGGCGCCGGGCGCACGAACAGCACCGGCGAATCGACGAACGGCTATCAGGAGGGCGTTCAATGCAGCCAGGTCGTGGACCGCAATGATCCGCTGACGCTCCAGGCCGGCTGCGCCTATTTTCTCGGCCCCACATCCCTTGTCCTCGACCCTTCCGAACAGTATCTCTATGTTTCTGATACCGGCAACAACCGGATTCGCAAAGTGAGGATCAGCGATGGACAGACGACGCTGATTGCCGGCGGCAGCGCGGGATATGCGGACGGTACCGGGAGTGCTGCAAAATTCAACACGCCATGGGGAATTACCATGAACGACGTGGGAACGGTGCTCTATGTCGCGGATCGAGGGAATCACCGTATCAGAGCGATCAGTCTTTCGACAAACGCCGTTACGACCGTTGCCGGCGCGGGGAGCCCCGGGTATCGCGAAGGCATCGGTTCTCTGGCATATTTTTCCCTTCCCTTGTCGCTGAAGATGGGCGCGGACGGCATGCTGTACGTGGGGGAAACGGGCGGACATCGTGTCCGCCAGGTCGATCCGGTAACCGGGCTCACGAAACTCGTCAGCGGCTCAGGCACGAAGGGATATCTCGACGGGGCAAAGGCGTCAGCGCAGTACAACGGCGTGGAGGGTCTGGCGGTGGATTCGAACGGCGGCGCGCTCTACGTCGCCGACTCCCAGAACGACGTCCTTCGCCGCGTCAACATCCAGGGGGCGGCGCCCTACACCAATCCGGCGCCGACGGTGACGCGCGCAGACCCGAGAACCCTTGCTCGTTCGTGGGCAGTCGACGGGAAAATTAACGTCAAGCTCTTCGGTACGGGTTTTCGGTTCGGCGCAGTCACCACGTTCTACACGAAACCGGCGGTAAAAACCTATGTCATCTCGTCCACGCAGCTCGTGGTGACACTGCCCGTCTCGAGTATGCCTGCGGGATGGTATGACATCACCGTGCGGAATACCGACGGCCAGACGGGCTTTCTGGAACTTGGGATCGGTCTTGGCGATACGTCCACCGCGGTTCCGCAAACCTATTTTACCCGGGCCGATGCATCGGGGTTTCTCGCATTTTCCTCGAAGGTCACGCTCGGCCTGACCGTAGCGGCGGGCAATGTCTGGGGAGACGGCAGGGAAGAAATCATCGTCGGCACGGCACCGGGGTTGCCGCCGCACGTGAAGATTTTTTCGCAGAACGGAAAGCTGCGTGCGCAATTCTTTGCGTACGGGAAGAAATCGACGACGGGTGTCCGTGTCGCCTCGTGTGATGTGGATGGTGATGGGCAGGCGGAGGTCATTACTGCTCCCGGCCCAGGGGCCCGTGGGGTCATCCGCGTCCTGACATCGTCCGGTAAGCCGAAGATCACGAACGGCTTCGCGCCGCTGGGGACGTTCAAAGGAGGGGTCAACATTGCATGCGGCGACGTGAACGGCGACGGAAAGGGCGACATCATCATCGCGCCGTCCAAGGGAAGGGTATCGGACATCAGCGTCCGCAGCGGCAGCGGCGCCGTGCTTGCGACGTTCCGCGTCTACGCGAAATCCTTTCTTGGGGGCGTTCTCGTCGGTACCGCCGACATCGATGGCAACGGGACAGAAGAAATCGTCACCGCGCCGGAGGCAGGATCGGGCCGCACCCTGCTTTTTTCGGGAAGCGGAAAGAAGCTCACTCCGGGATTCTACGGGTATGGGCGGACATTCCGCGGCGGCGTTGCGCCTGCCGGCGGAGATCCGAACAGCGACGGACGTGGCGAGATGGTGATCGGGCCTGCATCCGCCGCTCTCGCCCGCATCAAGGTTTTGACGGCGGGCGGAAAAACGCTCAAACAGTTTCTTGCGTATCCGCGAACGTTTACCGGCGGCGTCCGCGTTGCCGTCGGCGACGTGAACGGCGATGGTGTTGACGACATTGTCACGGTGCCAGCCAGCGGATTCCCGCCATCCGTGCGCATGTTCAAGGTCAACGGAACACCGCTCTAAGGGGCTACGGCAATCAGTCCATCCAACGCAACGCAAGCCGTTTCAAGGGAGGCGGGAGAACTTTTGCTTTGCGTAATTCTTTTTTTGTCAGCCATCGGAACGCAATGGCTCGCTCTTTGGAGCGGAGTTTCTGTTCCCGGACAGTGGCCTGGAAAAGAAGATTGACCTCATGCCGCAGGCGTTTGCCCTCCCGGAAGCGAAAGTCAAAGAAGCCGAGGGGATCTGCTGACGTGACGGTTGCGCCCGTCTCTTCTTTGAGTTCGCGTCGCAGTGTATGAAGCGCCGATTCACCGTACTCAACATGGCCGCCGGGAAGATAAGAGAACTTTCCATGCTTCGACCAGCATACCAACAGCCGTCCTTTGCGGAGAATCAGCCCGCGGGCGATAACCTCAATCACATCCGGGCGAGAATGAATCTCGCCTTTCAAGGGGTCATTGTTCTTTGATTGTTTTTGTTGCCGACGTGATGGCATGTTCACTACACCCTCTGACAGTCATCCTCTTTTGAGAATACCATAAAGATATCTCGTTCACACGATTGGACAAGAAAAAGCCCCGCGGCTACGGGGCGTCGGGATCGGGTTCCCAAGGGTAACGAATCCATTCGCTGGTTTCTTCTGCCAGGTACTCGGGCCTGCCCTCCACCTTCGACCGCTCCGGCTTGTAGTGAAGGACGGCGACTTCGGGAAATCCCCCTGCGCGGGCGACAATCTTTCTTACCATGTCGATGGTGTATCCCTCGTCCCACACGTCGTCGACGATGAGGACGCGGCGGTTGAGAAACACCATTTCAGCGG
>CAZCGY010000040.1:0-9163 GCA_964498355.1 uncultured Gammaproteobacteria bacterium
GGGGCTTCAGGCCGGTCCCGGCCGGAATCAGGTGGCCCATGATCACGTTCTCCTTGAGCCCCAGCAGGGGGTCCCGCTTCCCGGAACTGGCGGCATCGGTCAAGACCCGGGTGGTCTCCTGAAAGCTCGCAGCCGAGATGAAACTTTCCGTGGAAAGAGACGCCTTCGTAATGCCCAGGAGCAGGCGGGCAAAAGTTGCTTCGGCCTTTTTCGATTCTTTCGCGGCGCGGTTCGCTTCAAGCACTTGGTCGATAGTGACCATTTCGCCGGAGAGCAGATCGGTGTCTCCCGGTTCATCGATATAGACCCGAGAAAACATCTGGCGGATAATGGTCTCGATATGTTTGTCGTTCAGCTTCTGCCCCTGTGACGAGTAGATATACTGGATTTCCTTCAAGATATACTTTTGCACGGCTTCTTTCCCCGAGAGACGGTAGAGTTCCTGCAGATCGAGACTCCCTTCGGTCAACTGCGTGCCGACGCCGACCAGATCGCCGGGCTTGACCCACAGGACGATGCCCGGGGGAACCTGAAACTCGCGAACCTGATCCTTTTTGTGAAGAATCGACAGCATTTTCCCCTTCAGTTTGATGGTGCCGGAGCTCTTACACTTCGTTGGTTCTTCGTCGACGACAAAGAGAGTCGTCCCCGCAGAAACGGTGTCTCCGCTGGCGACTTTGAGATGCACCTCTCCCTTCTCCCCAAGAACTTCAAGATCGTACAGCTCCTTTCCCGAATCCTGGTAGGAAATCCTGATGGTTCGCGCCCGGCCCTCTTCGGTGACTTCAACTGACCCTGCAACATCAGAAAGAATCGCGGGACGTCGGACCGGGCGGCATTCAAAGAGTTCCTCGACGCGAGGGAGCCCATGCGTGATGTCCTGACCGGCAACGCCGCCGGTGTGGAAGGTGCGCATCGTCAGTTGCGTCCCCGGTTCGCCGATCGATTGCGCGGCGATGATGCCGACTGCCGTTCCAATGGCGACAAGTCTGTTGTAGCCAAGGTCAAATCCGTAGCATTTTTGGCAAATACCCCTCGGCGCTTCACACGTGAGAACGGAGCGAACCGTGAGTGACGCAAGATCAAGTTTCTTGAGCTCCACCATCACTTTCTCGGTGATGGGCCCGTTGACATCGACCACCGGCTTTTTCGCCCGCGGTTTCGCCACGCGTTCGAGCGATGTCCTGCCAAGAACACGCGAAGCAAGCGTTTCGCCGAATTCCTCACTCTCGGCCTTGAGAATCTGCACCCCTTCTTTCGTTCCGCAATCCTCCATCGTCACGACAACATCCTGCGTGACGTCGATGAGACGTCGGGTCAGATAGCCAGCGTTCGCCGTTCGCAGCGCAGTATCAGAAAGTCCTTTGCGCGTTCCGTGCGTCGCGATGAAATATTCAAGGACGTCGAATCCCTCTTTGAAACTCCGTTTGATGGGAAGTTCAATGGTCTCGCCAACCGCGTTGGCCACTGGCCCCTTCATGCCCATCATTTGCGTAATTTGGGCCCATGAACCTCTCGCGCCGGATTCGATCATTGCATACACCGACCCGCCCGTATCAAGCGCGGCCTTGCTCACCTGCTGAATTGCATCACGGGTCTGGACCCAGATTTCCACGATTTTCACGTGCCGCTCCTCCTTCGTGAGCAAGCCGGCTTCATAATGCCCCTGAATTTCGTCCACCTTCTCCTGTGCCTTGTCGATCAGCTTCTGTTTATCGGCAGGAATGGTCAGGTCGTCCATCCCCAAACTGATACCGGAGATGGTCAGGCCCTCGAAACCGATTTTCTTCAAGCTGTCGACAAACTGCACCGTGGTTTCAATTCCAAGCTCGCGAAGCGTTCGTGCAACAAGGTCCGAAAGAGATTTTTTCGTCATGACCACGTTCAAAAACCCAAGCTCCGAGGGGAGAATCCGGTTGAAAAGAATCCTGCCAACGCTCGTTTCAAGCCGCTCTCCGTCCATGCGGACCATGATGGCGTCTTGAACCCCGATGTATCCCTGAGTGTATGCCAGAACCGCCTCATCCGGAAAAGCAAAGGCCTTTAGTTTTTTGGAGGGTTTGAGCATGGTCAGGTAAAAACAGCCGAGGACCATATCCTGGGTCGGGGTCACCACCGGTGTCCCGGTCGCCGGTTTCAAAAGGTTGCGCGAGGACAACATGAGTTCAGAGGCCTCCCATTTTGCCTGATCGGTCAGGGGAACGTGGACGGCCATTTGGTCGCCGTCGAAGTCGGCATTGAACGCGGTGCAGACGAGCGGGTGAATCTGGATCGCCTTGCCTTCAATCAGAATGGGTTGAAACGCCTGGATGCCAAGCCGGTGGAGCGTCGGTGCACGGTTTAGCAGCACATGGGATTTCTTTGTGATTTCTTCAAGAATGTCCCACACCTCGTTCCTGCCTGATTCGATGAATCGGGATGCGGAACGGACATTGTGGACATATTCGCGCTTGATCAGTTCGGCGATGACAAAAGGACGGAACAGTTCAAGCGCCATGAGCTTCGGCAAACCGCATTGGTACAGCTTCAAGTGCGGCCCGACGACAATCACCGATCGCCCGGAGTAGTCCACGCGCTTGCCAAGTAAATTCTGCCGGAACCTGCCCTGCTTGCCCTTCAACATGTCCGCAATCGACTTCAGCATGCGTTTCTGGCCCGTTGAAGCCGTCACGGTCTTTCCATGCCGCGCGCCGTTGTCAATGAGTGCGTCAACCGCCTCTTGCAACATGCGCTTTTCATTCCGCGTGATGACCTCAGGTGCGTTGAGTTCAATGAGACGCTTCAGACGGTTATTCCGGTTGATGACGCGACGGTACAGATCGTTCAGATCGGAGGTGGCGAAACGACCGCCGTCCAGTTGGACCATGGGACGGAGGTCTGGCGGAATGACCGGAATCGCAGTCAGAATCATCCATTCGGGGCGGAGGCCATTGATGATAAAGTTCCTCACCAGCTTGAGCCGACGGACAAGGCGGCGCTTCTTGTTCGGGGGAGAGTCCTCGATTTCCTTCTCCAAGTCGGTAACAAGCTCTTCAAGCCGAATTTCCGCGAGGAGATGGCGCACCGTCTCTGCACCGATGCCGGCCTCGAAAACGTGGCCGTACTTGAGTGAAAGGTCCTGGTAAGTATTTTCAGAAATGATATCGTACTTCTTGAGCTCTTTCAGCTCTTTCTTGGCGAGCGTAACGGCGGCGTCAAGGGTCTTCAGTTTCTCTTCCTTCAGAAGGGTCAGGTTTTCGAGCTCTTCCTTGTACGTCGTCTCGATTTTTGATCGCGCGGTATCGCTGCCCGCCGATGCGGTTTCTTGCGTCTTACGATTGTTGAGCTCGTTCGTTTGCTGGTGCGTTTCGGCATCAATCGTCTTCTTCTTCTGCGCGTATTCGCTGTCGATCTGCGCAAGTGTTTCTTTGCGGAGCATCTCATCGACCCTCGTCACGACGAAATTGGCGAAGTAGATGACCTTTTCGAGGTCCTGGACCGACAGGCCGAGAATCATGCCGATCTTCGATGGCACACCGCGAAGAAACCAGATATGCGACACCGGTGCAGCGAGATCGATATGCCCCATGCGCTCGCGGCGGACGACCGAACGGGTGACCTCCACGCCGCACTTGTCGCAGATAATACCCTTATACCGGATGCGTTTGTACTTGCCACAGTAACACTCCCAGTCCTTCGAGGGACCAAAAATTTCTTCGGCAAACAATCCGCTCTTTTCCGGTTTTTGTGTGCGGTAATTGATTGTTTCCGGTTTCGTTACCTCACCGTACGACCATCCGTGGATGGCGTCAGGCGAAGCGAGTTTCAGCCGGATGGCTTCGAATTCGATTGGTCGCTGGTCGTCGTTCAACATGGCGTATTAGGTTGCTGTCGCTGCCTGTTCTTCTTTCGCATCGCGGGTTTTCTCTGGTTCGAGCTTCGGCTTCTTTGCCGTTTTGACCTCGGGAGCCGCGCGCTTACTGCGGCCCCGATCGGCCATCATCGGCATGCCGGATCCGTGTTGGGATTCAATGAGTTCTACGTCGAGTGCAAGTCCTTTGAGCTCGCGGACGAGCACGTTGAATGACTCCGGCACATTCACCTTCTTGATCGATTCCCCCTTGATGATGGATTCATACGCTTTGGACCGGCCCGGCACGTCATCGGACTTGATGGTGAGCATTTCCTGCAATGTGTGAGCGGCACCGTACGCCTCGAGGGCCCAAACTTCCATTTCACCGAAGCGCTGGCCGCCGAACTGCGCCTTGCCCCCGAGCGGCTGCTGCGTGACAAGTGAGTAGGGACCGATGGAGCGCTGGTGGATTTTGTCCTCGACCAGATGGTTCAGCTTGAGCATATACGAGATCCCAACGGCAACACGGCTGTGGAACGGCTCCCCCGTTCGGCCATCGTAGACGGTCATCTTGCCGCTCTCATTGAATCCGGCCTTTTTCAGCTCTTCTTTGATGACCTCCTCTGATACACCGTCGAGCGCCGGGCTTGCTACTTTGTAGCTGAGCGTACGGGCGGCAAGGCCAAGATGCAGTTCGAGAATCTGACCCAGATTCATGCGGGCGGCGACACCAAGGGGGTTCAGAATAATATCAACCGGTGTGCCGTCCTCGAGAAATGGCATGTCCTCTTCTGAGACGATTCTGCTAATGACGCCCTTGTTGCCGTGGCGCCCCGCCATTTTGTCGCCGACTTGGATTTTGCGGAGCTGGGCAACAGAAACCTGAATGGACCGTGTCACGCCTGACGGGAGTTTGTCTCCTTTTTCCTTTGAGAAAATCTTGATGTCGACGACTTTGCCGTGTTCGCCATGTTCAAGAAGCAACGATGAGTCCTTGACGTCTTTTGCCTTTTCACCGAAGATTGCGCGAAGCAGTTTTTCTTCTGCAGAAAGTTCCGTTTCGCCTTTCGGCGTGATTTTGCCGACAAGAATGTCGCCGGACGAAACCTCCGCGCCGATACGGATGATGCCTTCTTCATCAAGATTCTTCAGTTTCTCCTCCGAGACGTTCGGGATGTCACGCGTCACCACTTCTGGGCCGAGTTTCGTATCGCGAACATCGACCGTGTAATCTTCAATGTGGATCGACGTGTAGCGGTCCTGTTGAACGAGCCGGGAAGAAATGAGAATGGCATCTTCGAAATTTCCCCCCTCCCACGCAAGATAGGCGACGAGAACGTTCTGCCCCAGCGCGAGTTCACCCTGGTCAGTCGACGCACCGTCAGCGAGGAGATCACCTTTTTCTACCTTCACGCCGACCGAAACGATCGGCTTCTGATTGATGCACGTTCCTGCGTTCGAGCGGACGAACTTGGCGAGCTGATAGGTATGGACCTCGCCGTCCTTCTCTGTGACCTCCACGTGCGCGGCGTCGACAGCAACGACCTCGCCATGGTTCTTTGCGAGAACGACCTGACCGGAATCCTGCGCGGTGCGCGCTTCAACGCCCGTGCCGACGACGGGCGATTCAGGGCAGATACACGAAACCGCTTGCTTCTGCATGTTTGACGCCATGAGTGCACGTGCACCGTCGTCATGTTCGAGAAATGGGATCAACGACGTGGTGACAGAGACGATTTGCTTCGGCGAAACATCCATGAGGTCGATTTCTTCGGCCGTAGCAATAGAGGGCTCTCCGTGTCGTAACACCTCCATGCGGGGCAGGAGAAAATGGCCCTGCTCATCAACGGGCGTCGTCGCCGGCGTCGACGTGAGCTTCTCGCTCTGGAATGCATCGAGATAGACGACTGTGTTTGTCACACGGGGAACGACGGGGACGGTCGAAAGTTGTGCGGCTTCGATCTTCTTTGCAAGTGTGCCAGAAACCGTCTCGCCCGCACGGATAATGACGGCGCCAGTCGAGGGGTCATGAACATCAGCGCGTGCGACCTCGCCGGTCGTCTCCGCAGCGGTATTTTTTGGATCATGTTTGACGACGCGGAATGGCGTTTCGATGAACCCAAAGGTATTCACGCGCGCATACGATGCAAGTTGCCCGACAAGACCGATGTTCGGTCCTTCTGGCGTCGCGATCGGGCAGATCCGACCGTAGTGGGTGCGGTGCACGTCGCGGACGTCGAAACCCGCACGCTCACGAGAAAGGCCTCCTGGACCGAGTGCGGACAAGCGGCGTTTGTGTTCAAGCTCCGCCAACGGATTCGTCTGATCCATGAACTGCGAGAGCTGCGAAGACATAAAGAATTCCTTCACTGCGCCGATGACCGGCCGGGCATTCACGAGCTGGTTCGGCGTGATGGTCGTGATATCAAGAGTCGACATCCGATCCTTCACGATGCGTTCCATACGGGCGAGTCCGATACGGAACTTATTCTGGATGAGCTCACCGATGGCGCGAACGCGGCGGTTCCCCAGGTGGTCGATATCGTCCTCTTCTTCCTGCGTTTTATTCAGGCGGATAATTTCCCGGATGAAGGCAACGAGGTCTTCTTTACGGAGCACGCGATGATCTTTGTCAATCGGCGTGTCGAAGCCGAACCTTTGATTGATTTTGTACCGACCCACGCGACCGAAATCATACCGGTCGAAACTGAAGAACATCTTATGGATTAATTCACGAGCATTTTCGGTCGTGGCCAGATCGCCAGGGCGGATTCGCCGATAGACCTCACGCAGACCGTCGGCCTCGCTGTGCGCGACGTCTTTTTTCAGCGTTGCCTCAATATATCGGTTTTCCGGATCGGTATCGATATCGGCAAACAGCGCTTTTAACTCCTCATCGCTGCCATACCCGAATGCGCGCAGCAACGACGTTACGGCCACTTTGCGCTTGCGATCGATCTTCACGTAAATGACGCTGTTCGCGTCCGTTTCGATTTCAAGCCACGCTCCGCGATTCGGAATGATTTTTGAGCCGTAATACTTCCGGTCGCGCATAGGCTCGGCCGTAAAAAACACGCCAGCGGAACGGATGAGCTGGCTGACGACGACACGCTCGATGCCATTGACAACAAAGGTTCCCCGATCGGTCATAATCGGGAAGTCACCGAGATAGATTTCCTGTTCCTTGATTTCGCCGGTCTTCTTGTTCACCAGGCGAGCACGAACGCGAAGCGCCGCCTCGTACGTCAAATTTTTCGCGCGAGCGGCGAGTTCATCGAAGCGTGGCTCATCAAGGTAATAATCTTCAAAAAAGAGTTCGAGGTCGCGGCCGATGAAATCCTTGATCGGTGAAATCTCCTCGAAAAGTTCCTTGAGTCCTTCCTCAAAAAACCACTGGTAGGAGGACTTTTGTACCTCGATGAGGTCCGGGAGCGGAGTTTCTTCACGGAGCTTCGTAAAGAACCGTCGGGTGGTCGGTTCGTGCATCAGATGAGGACACAAAATGATACCCCTTCCGGCCTTTGGCTGGAGGGAAATATGGGCGAAACCGCCCTAGTTATGCCGAAAAAAATCGGCCTTCATGATCCTTCCCACGGTGTCGTGGGCTGAGTAGCATGGGATGATTCTAGCAACTTACCTTAGGTACGTCAAGAAGTCAGCCGTGGCTTCCTCCAATGAATACGTTTTTGGCTGAGATTAGCGAAATATGATTAAGGAAAAGAAGAGGCGGCGACTATTTCGGATACGGGGATTATCCGGGGCTTATCCTGATGTTGTCCGCATCTTTTTCCACAGAAAGCTCTTGCGATAGCCGAACATGCAAAGGACGCAAAACCAGTCACAGGAAAATCTTGTCTCTGTTTCACTGCTTTTTTCCTTTTGCCTTTTTACTTTACTTCGTTCTCAGTTCTGCCTTCTCAGTTTTCCCCATTGTCTAGAACCACCCGCCCCCTGCGTTTTCCTGCTCTTGGACGATGTACGCACCGTCATCATATTTCATCGTGCAGTCGTGTGTCGTGCCGCCTTTCTTAAACTCGAACTCAGCCGATCCATGATTCTTGGCGTAATCGAAAATGACCCTTGCTTCGTCACTGTCGAGATGACGCAAGTACTCACGAACATCATAGTCATCGCAATAGACGGGATGCGTATGGATGCTGCTGCGGTTCGATGGCCGGTCGTCCTTTTCCATAGGAACTTCAAGAGAAGTTTATCGTCCTCCTCAAGCCGCAAGACATGCTCGCGCGCCTCGCAGTGAAGCTCCCCCAGAAAACATCGTGATTTCTCTGGATGCTTTGATGGAGCGGATGAAAACGCGCGAGCATGTTCGCCCGATAATTGCTAATCCGAGTCGCCTTTGGGCTTTGACACCGAAAGGCCGCGGAGAATGACGGCATGTAAGACCTTCGCCTCAACCGCAGCGCCAAGCGCCTGCACCCTGTCACCCACCTTGAATGCGCCGATAGTCGCCGTCTCAAGCCCCTTGTATCGCAGCTTGGTTTTCGAAGTCACGTTGATGGTCCACGACGATTTGTCCTTCTTGTGATTCGAGCGGTCAAGCGTGATGGTCGCCGGCAGGCCGCCGTCGGTAAGCGTGATCGCGGTGATTCTTCCTTCGACCTTGTCGGACTTTACGATGACGCGATCGGCGTCAATCCTCGAAGAACCGGGGCGCCATACACCGATGACGACTGCGCGTTCGCCTTCCAGCAAATCGGCGCAGGTGATTTTCTCGCCATGACGGATAATGCGGGTGCTTGAGGTGATGTAGACCGTCTGCTCGGTGCGGCGGTCAGGCGTGAACATGAAGTAATTGGATGCGCACGTGAGCGCACCGATCTTGCCCTTGAACGCCCCGCCGCGGCGCTGGATGCTGATGTCACGGATACGCGTCGCTTCGACCGTCGTCGTTGTTGCACCGATGGAACCCACAATCTCGAGACGATCGCCAACCATGAACTCCTCAAGTGTTGAAACGCCATAGAACTTTCTCACGAGCTTTGTGGACGTGGACACGTTCACGGTATATGCCGCCCCATTGACCGTCACCATGAGCGTTGCGGGCGGCATTGTCGCGCTGATCGCGGACAACGTTCCTTGCATGGTCACGCGAACAAAATCCTCGGAATCCGATGTATCAGTCGCGCGAACCGCCCCTGGCAACACAATGACGCCAAGCGCGAGCGCGGCGGCGAGAACCCAGAAAACTTTGCGCATAATGCTTTTGTTTAATGATAATGGGGGTCTTCCCCTTCTTAATAGTAAGCGTAACATTCCTGGTTTTGTTACACCAGGGAGCGTGTAGTACTGCACCTTAATCCACATTGGTGC
>CAZCGY010000041.1:0-654 GCA_964498355.1 uncultured Gammaproteobacteria bacterium
CGGTCACGAGCCCGTCCGTCACGATGAATGCCGTGTCGGTTTCCTTCACCGTCCAAACCGCCGCCGGCACGTTTGGTACGTCGAGCCAGCGGATACGCGTGACGAACACAACGGCGACGGCGACGTGGACGTTGTCCGTGGCCGCCTCGGCGCCGACGGTTGTCTGGGACTCGGCCGGCACGGACTACGATTTCAACGACCCGACGGCGAACGCAGACGATGGCGGAGATGCGGACACGGTCGGCGGCCAGCTGGCGCTCAATCCGAGCGCCGGAACCATCGCGCCGCAGACCGGCTGCTCGACGACCGGGCTGACGCTCGGCTCATCCGCGGCGTTCAACGAGGGCGTCACCAATTCGATCACCCTCATCTCGGCCGGCGCGTCAGCGGGCACGAACTGTTACTGGGAACTAACGGGGATCAGCGTCTCCCAGACCGTTCCCGAGGAGCAACCGGCCGCCAGCGACTACGACATCAACCTCGTCGTCAGCGTCGTCGCGACGTAATTTCACTTGCGCAGAAGCCCTGCACGGCAGTATTGTTGACGTATGCCCGCACGATCCGAGGCGCCTCCGGCGAATCCGGAAAACGGCAATCCATCCCCAAGAACACTTTCTTCCATCAGGCGCTTGCGCTGGGCATTGCTCGACGCGC
>CAZCGY010000041.1:664-9057 GCA_964498355.1 uncultured Gammaproteobacteria bacterium
CTTTGTCCGCGGGTTACTGCGGCTCGGTCTCTGGATCGGTCGTCTCGGGCTCGCCATCATCCTGCAGGTGCTGAGCGCACCTGTGTATCTCAGCGGCACCCCGCAAAAAAGCTTTTCACTGTATGCACGCCGTCGTGGCGACCGATATATCGACTCGTACACCTCATACCTTCGAGGCGTGCAGTTTTGGGTCGGTGTCTGCCTGGTCACGATCATCGCCGTGACGCTTGGGCTGGTCGCTGCCATCAATGTTTCTTCGCAGCGCAATCGGTCAGAAAGCCCGTACCAGAGAACGCGAACCATCGGAGTTTTGACCAGAACACGAACCCTTGATTCCATTCTCGACGCTTTCACGTCTGAACTGGCAGAACGGGGCTATCGGGTAAACGAAAATCTCAGCATCGAGCGGCGCTATAGCGGAACCGACGACGCCGAACTTGATGAGCACGCCAAAGCATTTTTGCGTTCCGGGAATGATCTTGTTCTCGCGCTTGGCGACCCCGCGGCGCTAGCGATGCAAAGAATTGATGCGGAAGGCGCGATTCCGACACTGTTTTTTACCGCCGGCGACCCGGTTGAACTCGGGCTTATCGACAGTTTTGCAAGCTCGGGCAACAACCTGGCGGGCATTGGCAGCGTCGCACTTTTGGATCGGCAGTTTGGGCTTCTTCGGCGCATTAAGCCGGATGCAGACGCCCTCGGCGTTCTTCTTGTCGGCGACGATATCGTCGGAAAGACGTATATCGCCGGACTGGAGAAAATCGCCCCAACACTTGGGCTGAGGCCCGAAAAAATGGCGCTCAGCCGCGTTGAAGATATTGCGGCCGTTTTCGAGGCGTTTGCGAGTAAGGATGTTTCGTCCGTCTACATTGCGCCTGGGGCGGTGGCAAGTACCATGGCAAAACCGATTGCCGAAGAGGCGCTGCGCCGAGGCATCATTCTTTTTGGGAACACCCAGCACTATGCTGAGGCCGGTGCGCTTTTCTCGCTCTATATCGATCAGGAGAGGGTTGGTCGAAAGCTTGCGGCAAAGGCAGACGCCATTTTTCGCGGAACCCGCCCAACCGATATCAGCAGCGATCTGCCGGACCGCTCCTTCTTGTACCTGAACACCTCGACCGCAGCAGTGCTGGGCCTCACGATTCCGCAGGACGTCCTGGACGAAGTTGACGCAACCTACTGATTCTTTGTCGGCAGGCGGTAGAGACCATGGCCAAGATGGAGGAAGCTTCGCCCTTCAAGGGCTTTTCGTCTTGCCCGCGCGAGCAGCAAGAACACGCTTTCGACTATCACGACAACCAGCAACACAATCTGAACGATAAGCGCCCTGCCGGAATTCATGTTTTTCTTCGGAACGGCCTCAGGCATGACCTGCCGAGCGGCTTCTTGGTTGCGAATGATGGAACGAAGAAGCTCACTGGTTGCGGCATCGACGCTCCCGATCTTCACGATAACCCCCGCTCCTTGTTTGTCAGCGACCGTGACCGTGTACTCGTCCGAAATGACTACGGCAAGTCGCGGCGAAGGATCGGTGGAGCGTTCTTCGCCCAGCACCGTTATCGCGGTAAACTGGTGCGGGCCTGGCGGGAGGATATCTTCGGTGAAGGCCGCGTAGAACACGCCGTCGCCATCAGCCTTCGTTTCGATAACCAGGGGGTCGCTGAAGGCAAAGACGCGCACTCGGGCGTTGGCGAGGGCGGTCTTACCGATGATAAGAACGGCGCGCGAATTCGCATCACCGAGAATGGTCGTGATGTCCGGGGGAGGCGGGGGCAGAATGGTCTGCTGAAAGTTCACGTTCGAGGAAAGCGCGAAAACGCCGAAGAGTGCGACAAAAAGAAGGAAAACGAGGATGAACTCGCTTACGCCGATCCGCGCCAAACTCGAAAACATATTGCGCATTTGTTTTTCTTTTCTTGATGAAGTATACACCTTTTTCAGGCGATCCGCAAGAGCGCAACGCGCTCGCGTCGGTGTCAGCGACAGCATAAAAAGCCCTCGCGAGCATTTTTTGTCCAGCGCCCGACCTTGTTCGTCCACAGCATCCCAGGGGCCGCCCGTCCTTTTGATGGTTTTGTATGACCATTTTTTGTTTCCCGCGGCATGTGGTCGCTCTCTTCGTGCTTGGGTGAGGCCGGTAATTCAGCCGGTCGTTCTGTTGTGCTCTTTCTCGTTTCCCTCTATTATGAAGAACGATGAAAGGCTCAAAACTCTTTTTTGCGACCCTCCTTGCACTGAGTACTGCCGTGATTTCCGGGGTGAGTAATTTTGTTGCGAAAATCAGCGTGACGGCGGTCAAAGACCCCATTGTCTTTACCACGCTGAAAAACGGCGTTGTTGCCGTTCTCCTCATCGGCGCGCTTCTTGTTTTCAAGAGATGGAAGGAGCTGCGAACGTTCTCGAAATCGCAATGGCTGAAACTGGTTGCCATCGGCGTTGTCGGCGGCTCCGTCCCGTTTGCGCTGTTTTTTACGGGGTTGACGCACACAAGCGCTCTCAACGCGTCGCTTATCCATAAGTCTCTCTTTCTGTGGGTACTGCTGCTTGCCGTCCCAATCCTGAGGGAGCGGATGACAACGTGGCAATGGGCCGGTATTGTCCTCGTCGCCGCGGCAAACGTTTTTGTCGGAGGGTTCAAGGGATTCAAGTTGAATCTTGGCGAGCTCATGATTCTCGGAGCAACAATCCTGTGGGCGGTTGAGAATATCATTGCGAAGAAAGCGCTCCAGAATGCCTCAAGTATCACCGTGTCGTCGGCAAGAATGGTACTCGGCTCTCTCATTCTCCTCATTTTTCTCGCGTTCCGCGGCTCAGGCGTCCCGGTTGCACAGCTGAGCGTCGTCCAATGGAGCTGGACCCTGCTTTCAAGCGCGTTGCTCTTCGGGTATGTCGTCACGTGGTACGCAGCGCTCAAGCGCGCGCCGGCAACCTACGTCGCCACCCTTCTCGTTCCGGCAACACTGGTGACGAACGTCCTCACGGCGGTGTTTATCACACACACCTTCCCGCTCGTCCAGCTTTCAAGCGCGATCTTGGTGACCATCGGGGCCGTCCTTTTTGTTACCTTTGCTCGCCGCACGCAACAAATGCCGGTGGTCGGCCGAACGCCGTCCGGCATCACATCATAGTCCATCGCCATGACCTCGGATGGTCTCTTGCGGTGCAGCCGCTACGCCTTCGGGCCGAACCGGCTCCACTATTGCGGGCCTGATGCGAACCGGGAACTGTTTTCCTACATGGAGCATGAGGTCGCCGACCCCGGCTTGACCCAGATTCTTCGGGCATTCAGTACAATGTACCCGTACTTGCGGATGATCGCGCAGGCGAACGGCATCCGCGATGCGTTTGACGAGCGGGTGGTCGAGGCGTACTGGATTGGCAACAGCCTGTTGGACACCATCCGCACCAGCGTGTTCTACAATCACCTGCGCGATGAACAGCAAATCGGCCGGCGCCTCGGCAAGAAAACCCTTGACCTTCTTGGCGAAAAACTGAGGGCCGGCGCCGTCCCGCACCACTCGTTTCACGTCCTTGATATTTGGAAGCGCACCGGCCATCTTGAGCGTGAGCACACGCTTGAAAGCATGGACTCGTGCAGAATCAGCTGGGGCACGGTCACGGAGGTCGACGGTCCGTCCATCACCATCGAAACGCAGCCGCTCATTCTTCGTGTCGGAAAGTTGGCGCTTGGCGAAAAAATATCAAAAAAAGTCGTCCGCAATCTCGGCGCGGAGCTGGAAATCGAGCAGCTGAAACCGGGGCAAAGCATCACCATGCACTGGGGTGTTCCCTGCGAGGTCGTCTCATCTCGTCAGGCCTCCGAACTCAAACGCCGGACGGAAGAACACATCCGTCTCGCCAACACGACCCTATGATCGTCTATGTTTTTGGGAATCCGGACCTTCCACACGACGCACTGCCGATTCGCATTCTCGACCGGTTGCGAACGCGATTCCCCGGCGTCCGCTTTGAAGAAAAAGACCCGAACGAGGAATGGGATGTACCCGAACATCTCGTGGTTCTCGACACGGTCAAGGGGATAGAGGGCGTCATGGTCTTTCGCGGGCTCGAGTCGTTCACCAGCAGTCCGCGCGTCTCCATGCACGACTTTGATGCGTTGACGCAGCTTCGCTTCTTGCAGAAACTCAGGAAGTTCAAGACCGTCACCGTTGTTGGAGTTTCTCCTGAACTTGACGAGCGCCATGCGTTTCACGCCGTCGAGGAGGCCCTTCAGCGTCTCATCGCCCCAGAAACCGGGTAGCGACAACATCCTCTCAATGGTATAGTGAGATCATTATCGAGTCGCCTGTGTCGAAGAGAAACTATGGCCAACTTTCCAATTGAAATATCAGCGCGGCACGTCCATCTCACAGAGAGCGACTGGACGGCACTTTTTGGTCCGGCGGAAATGAAAAAAGACCATGAGCTCTCTCAACGCCCGAATTTTACCGCAACGCAACGCGTCACCATCCGCGGGCCAAAAGGGGAGTTGAAGGGAGTTGCCATCGTGGGCCCATGCCGCCCCTACACGCAGGTTGAGTTGTCCATAACCGATGCTCGCTTTGTAGGCATCACGCCGCCACTGAGCGATTCCGGTGACCTGAAAAACGCGGCAACCATCACGATCATCGGGTCACGTGGAGAGATCGTCAAAGCAGCCGCCATCATCCAGAAACGGCATCTCCACATCGACCCTGCCCAGGCGTCCAAGCTTGGTCTCAAGAAAAATCAGGTTCTGTCGATGGGTGTGCCGGGTCCGCGCGGGGCCGTGATCAGTAACGTTTTCGTCCGCGTCCATCCGAATTTCAACGGGCGACTTCAGCTTGATACGGACGAGGGGAATGCGCTTGGGGTCACTCCCGGGATGACAGCGGAGATACTCGTCTGATATGAAGAAGAACGCGCTTGTGCTCAACGTCGGGTCGTCGTCGCTCAAATATGCCGTTGCGCGAAACCGGAAGATTTTTTTCAGGGGGATCATTGACCATTTCGGCCGGCATGCGGATATTGTTCAGCGTGTCGGCAATCGCCGCAAGCATTCCGTTCGTGCCGTTCCGAATCTGCGTGCGGCCCTTGGAATTGTCCGCACAACGCTGGTAGACCTCCATAGCGCCCCGGGCGTTGTCGCACATAGGATTGTCCATGGTGGCGAGCGATACGCGCATCCGACACAGCTATCATCGTCGGTCGTCCGTTATTTGCAGTCCGTTGCTGAACTGGCTCCGCTGCACCAGCGAGCGAATCTCTTGGGCGTCGCGTTTGCCAAAAGGACGTGGCCGCAAGCCGCCGAATGGGGCGTTTTCGACACAGCCATCTACCGCGGCCTTCCTCAGAACGTGCGCGTCTATGCTATTCCGCGAAACATTACGAAGCGGTTGCGCATTGTGAAATACGGGTTTCATGGCACGTCACATGCGTGGGCATTCCGGCAAGCCGCCATGAAGCTCCATCGGCCGCTTCGATCATTCTCCGCCGTGACCATCCACCTCGGCGCAGGCGCGAGCATGACCCTCTGGCAACGAGGTCGGCCGATGGATACGACCATGGGCTTTACCCCGCTTGAGGGGCTGGTCATGGCGACCAGGTCGGGAAGTATCGATCCCGAAATTCCCCTCTTCCTCCAGGAGAAGCTTGGCTGGTCCGTGCGCCGGGTCAAGCAGATGCTGGAATACGAATCCGGGCTCAAGGGGCTGTGCGGCCTTCATGACATGCGGGATATCCTCGGTGCCGCCGACCATCCTGTCCGCGGCTGGCCCCGGCGCCATTGGCCCCCTCATGTCCGCGTGCAGTCCAGGCAGGCACTCAACGTCTTTCTCTACCACATTCGACGCACCCTCGCGGGGTACCTCGGATTGCTTGAACAGAAAGACGCAGTCGTTTTTACCGGCCCCATCGGCGAAAACCGTATTATCCGACGCCTGGTCCTTCGTAACGTGCCTGCGGCGCGGCGTGTTCCACACCTGACCGTTCCGGCAGACGAGGAGCAGGCAATTCTTCATATACTTCGGATATGAAAGGCGGCACGTCCCACAAGTCGCATCGCGAGGAAATCACGTGGAAGATTGGCGGAGAGGCGGGTTTTGGCATCATGTCCACCGGAGAAATGTTCGCCCGCGCGTGCATGCGCGCCGGCCTGCACGTCTTTAGCTATTCCGAATACCCTTCGCTGATCCGCGGCGGGCATAACACCGTTCAAATCACCGCGTCCGCAAGTTCACTCACCGCTCACCGGACGCACGTCACCATTCTCGTCGCGCTCAACAAAGAGACCCTCGATCTCCACCTTGCTGAAGTCGTCGCGCGCGGCGTCATCATCTACGACGCCTCCGACCGGACGTTTCAGAACTTCCAGCCGTCGTCCGTCGCGCGAAACGACATCCAGCTGCTCGGTCTTCCCCTTCAGGAACTCTCCACGAAAGCAGGAGGTCAGGAGCTCATGCGCAACACCGTCGTGCTCGGCGCAAGCTGCGCGCTTCTCGACATCCCAACGGAACATGTGGGCGACGTCATCCGTGATGCGTTTGGCAAAAAAGGCGAGAAGGTCGTGGCGACGAACATCGATGTATTTACGGCGGGGTACGAAGCCGTCACGGCGGAGCAACGAAAGGGGTGCCCGTGGTCCATTACGCCGGAATCGCCGTCCGAAACAAGGGCGCTGATCACGGGCAATGAAGCGCTTGCGCTCGGCGCAATCCAGGCAGGATGCCAGCTCTACTCCGCATATCCGATGACTCCCGCGACATCAATCCTCCACTTCCTTGCCGAGCACGGCCCGCCGTTCGGCATCATCGTTCGGCACGCCGAGGATGAGATCGCGGCCATTCACCATGCGATCGGCGCTGCATACTCAGGCGCCCGCGCCATGACTGCATCATCCGGCGGCGGCTTTTCGTTGATGACTGAAGCAGTCGGCATGGCGGCGATGACCGAGGTTGGCATTGTGGTTGTGGAGGCGCAGCGCGGAGGACCCTCCACTGGTTTGCCGACATGGACGGAACAGGGCGACCTGCGGCAGGTGCTCCATGCATCACAAGGGGACTTCCCGAGAATCGTCCTCGCGCCGAGCTCGCACGCTGAGTGCTTCGCATTCATCCAAGAAGCATTCAACCTGGCCGACCAGTATCAGACGCCGGTGATCGTCCTGACCGACAAATATCTGGCGGAAGGGCATCGCAGCGTGCCCACTGACACTCTCAAACCAGTTCCCATCCGGCGGGGGAAAATCTGGAACCCATCCAGCGCGGGCTCGGAACAGCCCTACCTCCGCTATCGAGCGGATGTTGCTGACGGTATTGCTCCCCGGTCGCTCCCGGGGACGCCCAGCGGCCTGTTCCTTGCAAATTCCGACGAACACAACCCTTACGGCTATTCCGAAGAGGGGGCGAGCGAGCGGAAAGCGCAAATGGACCGCCGGGCCAGAAAGAACGCGACGCTTCTTCGAGATGCATTCCCGCCGCGGCGCTGCGGTCCGGCAACGGTACCCCTGACCGCCGTCACATGGGGATCCAGCGCCGGGCCGGTTGAGGCGGCGCTGCACATCCTCAAACGCGATCATGGGCTGGATGCAAACGCCATTGTGACAACGATGATTGCGCCGTTTCCGAGCACGGCATTTCTTGAAGCGCTCAAAAGCAGCGCAAGCACGGTCATCGTGGAAGGAAATCAAAGCGGCCAGCTTGCCGGCTGGATTCGCCAGCAAACTGGGACGACCTTTGGCCATGCCATCAACCGCTATGACGGCCGGCCATTCGATCCTGTGGAACTCGCCGAGCAGTTCGCAGCCATGATATCGAAACGATGAATGCCGACCATCCCATCAAGGATTTTGAGACGCCGAACAAGCCGACGTGGTGCCCCGGCTGCGGCAATTTTGGGATATGGACCGCTCTGAAACAGGCGCTTGCTGAGCTCGGGAAGGAGCCACATGAAACAGTTGTTGTGTTCGGCATCGGCTGCTCAGGCAACGAGGCGAACTTCGTCCGCGCGTACGGATTTCACGGGCTGCACGGCAGGGCGCTCCCGCTCGCGGAGGGCATTGCACTTGCGAATCACGGCTTGACAACGGTGGTTGTCGGCGGCGACGGCGACGGATATGGCGAGGGCATGGCCCACTTCATCCACACCATTCGTGCAAATCCGAATATCACGTACCTTGTCCACAACAATCAGGTCTATGGCCTCACGAAGGGCCAGGCGTCGCCCACATCCATGCGCGGGTTTGCCACGCCATCAACGCCGCAGGGAGCCGTTGATGCACCGATCAACCCGGTCGCGCTCGCGCTTGCCGCAGGCGCCGGATTTGTCGCCCGAGGGTTTGCCGGCGATGCCACTCATCTCACGCAGCTCATCAAAGAGGCCGTCACCTATCGCGGCCTTGGTTTTGTCGATATCCT
>CAZCGY010000042.1:0-8989 GCA_964498355.1 uncultured Gammaproteobacteria bacterium
GACGGAAAACAACGTGATATTCCGCAGTCCGCTGCCGGGAATCAGCATGTGGTGCATCTCAACACTCCCCCTGACAAGAAAAAGAGCCGCGGCTACTCTACCATGCCGTGCACGGGTGTCAAGGTCTTATGGGGTTTCTGGGCATCCTCACTCTTGCGAAAAACCCTTTCCGCTGCTAAGCTCTTCCATCGGTAGACACAACTCCCTCGTTCCTTCAAAAGGTGGTGGGCATGATTCGTGAGCGGATAGTCCGCAAGGCGAAACAACGTTGGCACTCGACAGAGGCGGAAGTGCTTCATGGTGTGGTGCTTCGCGCGCTTTCGTGGCTTGGCCGTCATGAATGGTTGACCGGCGAGTGTACCGAACTCCTGCGTGTTCACGATACGGCGCTCATGCAGCGGCTTATGGGCTTGACGTTTGTGAATCCGATTGGTCTTGCGGCGGGGTTCGATAAGAATGCCGTGGCAGTGCACGGACTTACGGCACTTGGATTCGGTTTTCTTGAGGTCGGGACCGTCACGCGGTTCCCCAACGCAGGGAACGAAGGCGTGCGCATCCTGCGTGTTCCTGACGAGCGTGCGCTGCTCAACCGGATGGGGTTCCCGAACCACGGCGCAGACGTGATTGCAGAACGACTGCGTGGGCAGCGCATGTGCCACGTGCCGTTGGGGATCAGCATCGGCAAGCCCGAAACCGTCCCGAATGAGCGCGCACTTATCGAGATGGAGGCAACCTTCAGGATGCTTGCGCCCTATGCCGACTACATTGCGGTCAATCTCAGTTCGCCGAACACGCCATCACTGCGCACGTTTCTCACTCCTGAGTCGCTCCCGGTGCTGTTGGGAATGTTGCGACGAACGGCCGACTCGCTTGCTTCGGGCCACAACCGATGGACAGTACCAATCGTCGTCAAGTTGCCGCATACGCTGCTCCTCGACGAGCTGGATGTCATCCTTGATCAGTGCCTCCAGGCCGGTATGAGCGGCGTCATTCTCGCAAACTCTCTCCCTGTTGCCTCGTCAGAAAAGTGGGAACTCGCCCATGCGAAAAGCGGCGCACCGCTGCTTCAGCAAACGCTCCGTCTTATCCGGCACGCTGCGCGACAAACCACTGGCCGTTTGGTGGTCATCGGCTCAGGGGGCGTCCTGGAGCCGCAGGACGCCTTTCGCATGATCGAAGCGGGTGCCCATCTTGTCCAAATCTACACAGGGCTTGTCTACGGCGGCCCACTGGTGCCTCGCAAGCTCTGCAAAGGTCTTGCCAACCTGTGCACGGATCGGGGCATACGAGATCTCGACTTGGTCCGGCAGAAGGCGGGGATGATCCCTCAGTCGGTCGGTTGACGGAGCACATGATGCCCGCCGCCTCTCCCAGCGCTCATTCTCGTTTTGTCCGTCTTTCGAAAGGACGGATTTTTTTGATTCTTCCTGTCGCTGCGGTCAGGGTCCACAGCCGTTTGGCGACGTCTGCGCGCAGCCCGTTGGCCGGGCATCGCCATTGCCAGTTCCCTTTCGTCGTGCTTGGCGTATTGAGGCGAGCGGAGTCGCCGAGAGAAAGGATGTCCTGCATCGGAACAACAAAGAGCGAACTCTCGCTCGCCATACCCGCAGCAAGGAGGGAGGACGAAAACCGCGCCTGTGTTCCTCCAACTTTGGCAAGCGCATGTGCGCGTTGAGCCGCCGGGACGACAGTGAGCCATCCCTGCGCGGTGTGATTGTCATGTGTACCGGTCATCGCGACGCTGCGGCGAGGGAACGGCGGCCAGTGAAACGGCCGTCCTGTTTCGACCGCGCCGAACTGGAGGATGCGCATGCCGGGGATCGCACAACGTTCCCGCAGCCGGTGGACGTCGTCGGTGATGTTCCCCAAATCTTCCGCGATGAAAGGGAGCTGTTGGTGATCACGGGCAAGGGCGGAGAACAGAACGTTCCCTGGAACGCTTGTCCATTCACCTCGGTGGGCGTCGCGGTCACGCGCAGGAATTTCCCATACACCGACAAACCCCCTGAAATGATCCAGGACGACGCGGTCGTAGCGCGCAAGCGCCACTGCCGTTTTTTCCCGCCACCAGCGGAATTGTTGCCGCCGGTGTGCAGGCCAGTCGTACAGTGGATTGCCCCACAACTGTCCTTTTGCATTGAACCTGTCAGGCGGCGCTCCGGCAACCCTGCGCAAGACCCCGCCTTTGCCCGTTGAGAAAAGTTGCGGTCGAGCCCACACATCCACACTGTCGTAGGTAACAAAATGCGGCATATTGCCGATGATGCCGATGCCATGCCGGTTGGCGTAGGATTTGAGCGCCGTCCACTGCTCATGAGCGACCCACTGCCCGAAGGCGAAGTAGTCGATCTCTCTTCTGTACTTCTTTTCCCACAAACCAGACGAACGGGCATGACGGTTCTTCAGGGTTTTCGGCCACTGATACCAGGGTGCTCCCGAATGGCGATCCTTGATCGCCATCCAACAGGAGTAATCGGCCAGCCAGCTGCGTTGGGTGTGCTTGAACGATGCAAACCGGCGCCGCTCAGCGGTTCGTCCGCACTGCTGAAAGCGCATCCATGCAAGACCGAGCACGTGCCGTTTCAGCACATTTGCCCTGCCGTACTCCACCCGGGTCCGGGGCGTTCGCGCACGCCGCGCATCGTGCGGTGTCAGAAATCCTTTTTCCACAAGCAGGTCCGGGCTGACGAGCATCCAGTTGAGCGCAAAGGCGGAGGGCGAATCAAACGGCGACCCGAGCTCGTCCGGAATCCCGAGTGGCAGAATCATCCACCAGGACTGCCCCGCTGCAACAAGCCAGTCGACAAAACGATATGCTTCGGGGCCAAAGTCACCGATGCCGTAGGGTGAGGGGAGTGACGCGACAGGAAGGAGAATACCGGACGATCGTGAACCATCCATATGGATATGCTAGCACGTCTTCACATTCACGAAAGGGGCTCTTGCGGCGCATTATTTCTTTTGCTAGGATAGCGCTGCAGAAAGTCATCCGTTGTTCCTTCGGAAGGAGAGGCCATGATTCGCAAGGCATGGCTCGCTGCCGTGTTCATCATGCTCATGCTCGTCATCTGGCACGAGAACGTTTCATCGCCAGGAGATTCGCTCTCAGAGCTTCGGGGAAAGGTCGTGACGTCCACGAGCGACTTCAGATCCGCGTCCGGCGCTTTCTGGATCATCTTTGTTTGCGAGGAGGGGGACGATGATGCGAAGCTCGCTGCTCTCAAAAGGCGGCTGGACGAGTGTCCGGGAACGACAGTAACGGCCGTTATTCTGGATGATGCCGTTATCAATGCATGGGATGACGAGACGCATGGAATGCAGGAATTTCACACCAGCGGCTGTTGTATGCGCCGCCATTTCAAGAATGCCGTTCTGTATCGAGTCCCTTTAAGCTGACACCCATTCTAAAAGGGTGTTTTTTGTTTGCCGAACAATGGCCGGCCCGTCGCGGTCCGCAATTGACAACACAATCCTTTTCTGGGAACCTTTGGTCTACACGTTCTTTTTTCGTGCGACGCCATCCACAGGAGGTCGTTGTGGAGAGTCAACTTGCCGTCCTGACCGCATTTTACGCGGACGGACGGCTTGAGCGGCACCGGCCGCACATGGCACAGGTATGCCTGACCGAAAACGTCTCGTTGCTTGTCCGGCCGTCGAATGGCAGGAGTGCCCCCCGGTTCTTCACGCTTGATCCCGAGAACCCAGGGTACGTAACGATCGAGCCGATTCCCGGGCATCTGCTGACCGTTGCGATTCCCGATTTCCACTTCTTCGATGAGCCGCGCCAGTCACTCTCGGGCTCTTCAGGGGCGCTCTATCTCGGCCGGAGCCGCGACAAACGTTCCGGGTGGCTTCTCCAGGTCCTGCCACCGTGGCAGCTCACGTCGCGGCATGAGCACTGGCTCAAGACCGAACGGTTTATCAATCTTGCCGGTTCGTGCCGTCTCGGAATTGGCAATGCCGAACTGCACATCCACGGCGGCGATATGACCGTTCCGCCACGCACGCCGCATTACCTCCGCACCGAGGGCGAGTACGCGCTCAACCTGCTTCTCATCACCGGGCATCCTGATCCCGAGTTGAATCTGAGCATGGAAGACCACCACTACCTTCCATACCCAAAGCACCTTTTCGGCCCCCATCACGCATGAGGGGTTTTTCTTCCCCCTCCGCCATTCTGGTATGCTGAAGAACATGAACAGTGTACCTGCACGATGGCTTGCCGTTCTGCTCTGGATGGGCGTTATCTACTGGCTTTCATCCATTTCTGATCTTGCCGCGCCGTTTCCGACCCTGGCGCATATCATTGTGCGGAAGTTTGCACATGCGTTTGAGTTTGGCGTGCTCACCCTGTTCCTCATCCGTGCGTTCCATCGTCCGCGTCCGGCCATCCTTGTTCTTTCAGCCATCGTCGCTCTTGTGTACGCTGTCAGCGACGAGCTGCATCAAGGCGCCGTCGCAGGGAGGGTCGCAACGGTCCATGACGTCGTTGTTGATGCATGGGGGGCGATCATCGCAGCGCTTGTCTATGCAAAACAGATGGGGAAAAACAAACTCACCGGTCGTCCTCTCTACCGGTGAGCTCTGGCTGCAGTTTAGCGCGCTTTTTTTACCGCGTCAACAATGGCGGAAAAAATCCTCGGTTCGTGTTCCCCAAGATGTGCTAACACCTTCCGATCCAGAGCAATCTTTGCCGTTTTCAGGCCATGCATGAAACGGCTGTAAGAGATGCCGTGTGGGCGGACAGCGGCGTTAATTTGCACATGCCACTGGCGGCGGTTAACGCGCTTCTTTAACTTCCGCCCGCGATAGGCATTCACCCCGGCCTTCAAAACGGCGGTATGGGCCGCGCGCACGAGTTTCTTTCTTCCCCAGCGATATCCCTTCGTCTGTTTCAGCAGGCGGCGGCGCTTGCGGGCACGGACAGTTCCTCTCTTGATTCTCATGGCTATGACGTTCGTTTACGAAAATACGGCATCATTCTGCGGAGCGCCTCGACATTCGTGCGGCTTGCCACATTGTCGCGGCGTTTTTTGACGGTGGTTTTGCCCGTCTCCCGTGCATTGAAGTGGTTTTGCCCGGCTGCCCGTGCAAGGAACTTTTTCTTGCTTGAGATTTTGAAGCGCTTGCGGGTCGCCTTGTGCGTTTTAGCTTTTGGCATGGTTAGCGTCCAATAATGGTGGTAAAGCGGTTGCCGACGTGCGTAACGGCCTGTTCAACCTTGACGCCGTTGCCGAGAAGAGTGATAAAGTCGCGAATCATCTGCTTCGCCCGTTCTCGGTGAGCGTTTTCGCGGCCGCGGAGAATGAGTTCGATTTTCACCTTATGCCCCTCATCGAGGAATTCTTTGGTCCGTTCCTCCCGCATCTGACGATCGTGGGTTCCGATGGTGAGGGAAAGGCGGATGACCTTCAGGTCGGTTTTCTTCTGCTTCGCGCGACTTTTTCTGTCCTGTTTTTCCAGCTGATAGGTGAATTTGCCGAAGTTCACAATGCGGCACACCGGTGGTTGTGCGACGGGGGACACCTCGACAAGATCAAGACCCTGGTTGATGGCGCGTCGCAGCGCCTCCTGAAGTTTTACCACGCCGACCTGTTGATTCTGTTCGTCAATGAGACGGACTTCGGGGGCACGAATCTGGTGGTTGACGCGAAATCGTTGCTGAATGGGGGCGAACTTAGGGTTAAAAAGCTTCCAAGGCCTTAGTATAGAGGATTTTGCCGGAGGATGCCAGCGAGCTGGCTCCTAACGTCAGCCCCGGGATGCACCATAGAGAGAATGCCCTGAACTACTCCCTTCGAGAAACTCAGGGTCGGGTTCAGGGCCACCACGTACCACTCGCCGACATCCAAAGGTTGGCTCCGCCATGTACCCGAGCGGAGCGAGTGGTACGTGGTGGAGATGGCGGGTCTTGCACCCGCGTCTAGCACGCTGCCCGATCAACCTGCTACCACGATAGCCCGTTTTTGAGGATTCGGCGGCGGCGCGTCAGAAGCGGGCAAAAGCGCACCGTGCCTACATCCAGCGTACTCATCTGTCGGCAGGATAGTCCGGCAGCGAGGCCTGCAGGTGTGACACCCGTGACCGCCCTAGCAGGCATCAGACGGGCGGATGGTTGTTGACGTTAGGCAACAACTGGCGCAAGGCGCAGAGACGCGAAAGCGCTCTTCACCTTGCTGAACAGTGATTTGGCACTTGTTCGTTTGGCTGTTGTTGACGAGGGGCAGCCAACCTCGCGTGGCGGCCGATCAGGACGATCGTCCTATCGACTATTGAACATCCCCCCCACCCTTTTCCAAAGTTGCGCATGGTACTACCGCAGTTTTTTGGGCGAAGCCGCCTAGCGATGTATCCTTTGTCGAAGCATGCGCTATCCAGGAAAAGGGTGGGGGGACTGTCCACACAATGAATTGTCGAGGAGCTACCGACGCCGCAGCGCTTTTTGGATTCGACGCCGCGTATCCCGTTTACGGATGTCGTCGCGTTTGTCCATCTTGGTTTTTCCGCGCCCAAGACCGAGCTCAACCTTGATAAGACCTCGATGAGTATAGAGGGAGAGCGGCACCAGTGTCAAGCCGGCGCTCTGTGACTTGCCGACCAACGATCGCAATTCAGCTTTCTTCAGAAGGAGTTTTCGATCGCGTTCCGGCTGATGCCCGATTGTCGTCCCAAATTTGTACGGCGCAATCCTTGTATTGACGAGCCAACACTCTCCATTGCGTATGAGGGCGTAACTCCCCTTGAGGGTGGCGCTGCCGGCTTTGGCGGATTTTACTTCTGCGCCCGTCAACACAATGCCTGCCTCAAATGTTTCGAGGATGCGGTACCGATGGAATGCGTCAGGGTTTTTTGTGATCGTCGGCATTGTCGTGTGCTGTCCACACCAAGTGTACCACGACGGGTGGGACACGGGGCGGTTTTTCCTGTATACTAAAGGGCACGCTGCAAGGAAGGAGGACCTATGCGTATCGGCATCGATTGTCGAACAATTCTCAACCCGGGCTTGGGCGAGTATGCCGGCATCGGACATTACACGTACTTCCTCGTGAAGCATTTGCTCGCCGTTGATCGAAAAAACGAGTATGTTTTGTTTTTCGATTCCCGTATGCCCGATACCTCAGAGTTCGAGGGGCCGAACATCAAACTGCGTTCCTTTCCGTTCATGCAGTACAAACGGTTCCTGCCCTTTACCTATTCGCATATGCTCATTTCAGGCGTCCTGCTCAAAGAACGGCTTGACCTGTATCATTCTCCGGCGAACGTCGTGCCGCTCACCTACCCGAAAAGGTACATCGTCACGATCCACGACCTTGCGATTTACAATCATCCCGAGTGGTTCCCAGGGCAGATTTTCTCTACGAAGCTACTTGTGCCCCAGTCACTGAAGCATGCCGATCATATTATCGCTGTGTCGAAGAGCACGAAGCAGGATCTCAAAGAGCTCTTCAGCATTCCACCGTCGAAGGTCAGCGTGGTGTATGAAGCGCCGTTTGTCCAGCCCATCAACGTGAAAGACAAAAGCGTCAACGTTCTGAAGAAATATAAGCTCGCAAAACCCTACGTCCTTTTTCTCGGCACGGTCGATCCGCGGAAGAACATCGAGAATCTGATCACCGCCATGCTGCATGTGCGCGAGCACCATCATTTGAAAGACATTCAGTGCGTCATTGCTGGCGGTAAGGGGTACCGGCACGAGATCATTCTCGATCGCTTGCGGCAACCAAAAGTAAAGAAAGCAGTGCGATTCCTCGGATATGTCACGCACAATGAGAAGCTCGGTCTTTATAAGAATGCGGCGTGTTTTGTTTTTCCTTCATTGTATGAGGGATTTGGATTGCCTGTTGCCGAAGCCATGAAGCTTGGTGTTCCCGTGGTGGCGTCCGGCACCTCTTCGCTGCCTGAAGTCGGCGGAACGGCCGCAATCTACGTCGACCCTGAAAAACCTGCAACGATCACAAAGGCCATCAGCAGAGTTCTCTCGGATGAAAAACTTCGCACCAACATGGTCCGGCGAGGCTATGAGCAAGCAAAGAAGTTCGACTGGGAAACAGCAGCGATTGAGACGCTGGCTGTGTATACGAAGGTGGGGAAGGGGAAGAAAAAGACGACAAAGAAGAAGGAAAAGAAGTAGAGGGGGTGGGGTAAGAACAAAAAATTAAGAAGGAAGAATGAAGAAAAGGACACAGGTCTTTCGACTAGATCGGGATGTTTTATTTCGACTTTTCGCGAAATATATTATCCAAGAATCTGGGGAAAAGACTCTTTTTTCTCTAAAAAATCCACGAAGCTCGCCGCTTCTTGTTTAACTACTAGGCAGAAGATCCTTCGACTCGTCCGACTTCGTCCCAGTGAGATCCCTCGCCGTGTCGAACGCGGCTCGGGACATTTTGCGATTCGGAGGGGATTTGGATCCATTGCGCCGGGTACAAGCTGGGATCCTTCGACTCCCCCGTGCCAATCGTTCTCACTTGGGTGCGGGATTCGCTCAGGATCATTTCCGCTCTTTCTTGCTTCTATGGTGGAAATGAAAAACCGTCCGAAGACGGTTATGAAGCGGGCGGCGTTGAATACTGGTTCCAGTGCTGTTTGAGGCGATGGAGCGCGATCCGCATGCCTTCACCGATCCATACGCCAATGTAGGCGGAAGTACAGTGCAGGACGACGATGATCTGTGCCATGCCGAGCGCCGTGTAGAATGGCCGCTCGATTGCACAGATGATCAAAGCGAGCGGCCAGGCGCAGACGACCATTGCAAGTGTTGCGATGAACCCTTCGTGTAGCTTGAGGATGCACGCGGCAATCACACCGCACACCACACCCACAAGGCACGTCACGAGTACCGAGATTCCTGGACTGTTCATCGTGACGACGAGAGCATCAAGCAGACCGACCATCACGCCAGCCATGAAGGTGACATACGTTGTCAGCAAACCCATGGCGGAGTTGTCGAATCTTTGATGAAACGAGGCGCAAGCGGTACGGAAAATGC
>CAZCGY010000043.1:0-8907 GCA_964498355.1 uncultured Gammaproteobacteria bacterium
AAGAACTGAAAGTATGGCTGAAGACACAGCATGAGTTCACTGAAGAATGAGAACGTGCCTTGTGGCGCGTTTTTTTGTCCCGAGCTTCCAAGAAGTCTAGAAGCAAAAGCGAGGGATCTGATGCCAAAATGAGTTCAGGGTTGGATGGCTTGGCCGTTACTGCGTGAAAGTGAAAGTTGGGAGCATCTGGTCAAAGACGCTGCTGTACTCCTCTATCCAGGCATCCTCGACAATATACTGAACAAAAGTGAAAAGTTTTCCCCCAGAGAGAACATGGAGTTGGTTGATAAATATTCCACCGAAGGAACTCCGGACGGTGCGGCGGATGGCTGCCTTGGCATCAAGTATTGCGGGCACTTCTGTCAGGAGCGTTGACCCTTCGTCGGGCTGGGGGACGGCTTCGGACACCGTTGCACTGTCATTCTCCGAATAATAGATCTCAATTTTGCTGCCGATGAGCAATTCGGTTTCTTGTGTCTGTGACCGTGCTCGCGGGTCGTAAAACATCGATGGATTACCGCGACTGCCCGGTGCGTACTCCCAATCCTTTGGGTATTGAACCGAGTAGAGGCCGTTTTCATTCGTATAGGTTTTCCAATCCTTTGTCGCACCATTGGTTGCATTCGTATAGGTCGTGAGGTCACCCGCATCATTCTCGGCTTTTATGTTCGTTGACTGTTGATTGATGTCTGTTGATCCGGGACACGCCGCGAACTCGCAGTTTGGTCCTGACCGGCCAACATATGTGACACCGTCGGGGCACAGCATCGCCTCTTGCGTGCAGGCGCTATCATTCGCGTTCACAGCCGTCGTGGCCGGATAGGACTGCTGGTACACGAAATACGCCATCGCGAGAAAGACGACCACGGATGACACCATGATGAGAAGTGGGGGTATGATGGACTCCCTTTTTGGCTTCCCTCTCTTTTTCGCTTTGAGGGTTTTCTTGGAAGTTTTTTTCACTGTAAGATTTTTACTTCCCTGGTTGCGATCTAATCGACGAAGGTGAGGGTACCAAGTATTTGTTTTTGTGTGGCCTCATCCTGGTTTCCAGCAACCCAGTATACTTGTATAACTCCACCATCCACAGTAAATTGGGTGGCTGTTTGTTGTGGAGTACCTATGATAGTCCCCTGAGTGGCCTTCTTGCTATTGATTGTCACCGTGATTGGATTTGTTAATGTTGGAACAGAAATAGTTCCTGGGACGACGAAAAAATCAAATCTCATGTGTCGAATAGCATCTGCTGACGCTTCTGTCGAATAAACTGAAACATATTGCGGGTCGTAGTCACTAACACGAGCGTCAGTTGGATATTTGAAGGAATATTTGTAGTTCGTGCTCGTATACGTCTTCCAATCCTTTGTCGCGGTTTGGTCGGTGAAGGTGAAAGTCGAGAGAATAAGATTCAGTACGTCAAGGGAATTCTTTGACCCAACAGTCAGGTGAATCGGGTGTGCCCACTCCCAGCCTTGTGGCGCTGTTGCCTTCTCAAGATTCACATAACTGACCCAGATAGTTTTATCGGGCAAGGTAAGTGTCATGTGTGTGCCGTTGACGGTACCAAAATGAATCGCTTGATTTGTGACCGTTCCCTCGGGCGCGCCACTGCCAGGATATCCTTTCGGGGCAACAATCATTTGACCGTCTGTGCCTGTTGGGTCCTTTGCAATGTAGGCAACCTGTCCTGGATAATTCGTCTTGTCTTCGGAAATGGTCCATGTCGGCGGATATTTGAAGGAAAATACTGGATCAGCATTCGTATACGTCTTCCAATCCTGTGTCACATCGGCGGATGCGGGCGCGACGGTATATGCACAATTTGTGCCTGCGGACAGTCCATCGACAGCAACACTTTGGCGGTCCGCGACAGACGGCTTGTAGTAGGACTCCATGGACATGTAGTAACACGCACCATCAGCCCACGTGGCTCCGGCGTTGCTGGAGGTGATGCGGCGCATATTGCCTTCACCGCTGCCCGCGCCGCGCGCATCGGCAATATCAAGATACATCTTCTTGTCGAGGGTAAAGATGCCGACGACGTTATGGGCAAGTTTCGCGCCGTCGACCGTCGGATCAACAATCGTGTACCATTTCTGCCACGTCGCACCGCTGTCGTTGCTCACCAGAACTCCTGCCCACGTCACCGTCTGGTCAACGGGCAGGACGGGTGTATTCATATCCCGCTCATGGACAATGAGAAAAGCAAAGTCGTCGGCCACATACGCGTCGCCGACCTGCCCGGCGAACACGTCAGCCGGGAGATTTTTCGCTGTAAACGATTCGTCGATGACCAGGGTCTTCCCCAGCTTCGTGAAGGCATCAACAATGATGGTGCCGGGCGTCGTTGCCGCGGAACTATTGGTATTCGATGCCGTGTTGGTGTTGGATGTCGTCGTACTGTTTGCTGTCGAGGACAAGGTTGGGGGCAACGCATTGTACTCGCCGACAAACCACCACCAAACGCCTACGAGACCAAGGGAAAGCAAAACCATGATCGTCGCAAGAACGACCGGAAGATAGTGATGACGCTGGCTCATGAACTTTGTGTTAATGATTTTCTGATTATTAAAGTATACACGATTGTAGCGTTCATACAATCGCACCCACCAAGAGGCAACCATGCCACCCGAGCGGAAGCGAAGGGGGGCATCTCTATGTAGTTTTGTTTGGACACGCCCGATATTCCTTGGCGTGAACCCGTTGCTAAGTGACCAAGCCCATTTGCAAAAAGCGACGCCTCGCATGAACCTTTTCGCAAAAAGGGTAAAAGGTATACGGAGTTTTCCCCCGCCTCGATCGTTCGAGGCCTCACTAAGGATTTTCCCTCCATTGCGAGGAAAGAGCCGGATTCTCAAACACCGCCGCGACTGTCCGAGGCCGGCCGCGGAGATAGGGTGGTTCGTATGCCAAGTTTGTTCGGCCGGACGAGTTCAGCGGCGGTGCGGTTCTTTTTCAGCCGCTTTTTCTTGGCGGCAAGAAAAAGCGGCAAAGCATCTCTGCTTTCTTACCACAAAAGAGGTTCTAATCGATGCCGGGGAGCTATCGTTCTTATTATTATACCCTCCCTTCTTAGAGAAGGGGGGGCTGGCTTTAAGAATAATGGATTCTAAATCGCCAGCGGCAATTGCACCTGCAACTCTCTCTCGATTCTGGAGACCACCTCATCCACCGGCTGGTACTGGCTCCAGTCGAGACGGAGGACGGTTGTTTTGCCTTGGACGGTGTCGGCCCAATCCGAAAACAGTTTCGCGAGAGACGTTAGATATTCTTTGGATATTCCCTTTTCGCTCTGTCGCCCCCGTTCTTTGATTCTGGATAGCGCATGGTCCACCGACGTTTCAAGAAGAATGACGACATCGGGCAGGATGAGCAGGGGTTCGAGGACGGCAAAGTGTGACGCATAGTTGGCAAAATCCCGGTCATCCATGAACCCCAGGTCATGCGTGAGCCGTGCGTACTGGATGTCGCCGTAGATAATCTGGTCTTGGACGACATGGATGTTTTGTTTCTGGAGCGTCTGGATTTCCATGTGCTGCTTGAACCTACTCGTCAGCATGAAAAACTGCATGATGCACGCATAGCGCTTCATGTCGCGGTAAAAGTCATCCAAATATGGATTCTCCTTCACCGGCTCATAGAACGGCCGATACCCAAGGCGTTTGGACAATGCGTCCGTCAGCCGCGTCTTGCCTATGCCGATGGAACCGATGATACCTATGTACATACCTGCACATAGGATAGCACATCCGTCTTTCGATTCTGTCACCCCAGACCCGATCTGGTGTCTCCATGAGGCTCGTTCTTATGGAGATTCCGGATTGTGTGGTTCGCATTCGCTTACCACTTGTCCGGAATGACAGAAAAGGGTGTGCCCTTCCGCTTCTTCCTTCTCAGTTCTCAGTTTTTCCTTTTCCCTACCGATTCCCGTGCTGTTCTATGACCCTCTCCGCATCCTCCATCTTGATGGAGAGGAGTTTGGATACCCCATCCTCGTTCATCGTCACGCCGTAAAGGACGGAGGAGATCGCCATCGTTGCGCGGTTGTGCGTGATGGTAATGAACTGCGTACGGTGTGCAAGCTCTCGTAGGATCGCCGCAAACCGCTGGGAGTTCGCCTCATCCAACGCGGCATCCACCTCATCGAGAACGACGAACGGCGAGGGGCGGGTGGACAGGATTGCGCAGATGAGCGCGATGGAGCCCATGGCCCGTTCTCCGCCCGAGAGCATCGTGATGCCCGAAATGCGTTTGCCGGGCGGCGTGGCCATAATCTCGACGCCAGAAATAACCTTCTCGGTCTTCACCCTGTGCCTGGTGTCGGAGGGACCTGCAGGCATTGCCGGTTCTTCTCCCTCGTCCTCGGGATCATCATCTTCCTGGCCGACGACGACCTCTGACTCAACAAGGACAAGCTTGGCGTTGCCGCCGTTGAACAGCACCTTGAAGTACTTGCCAAACTCGCGGTTAATGGCCTGGAACGAAGAGTGGAATTGTTGCTTGATGGTGGCATCGAGCTGGGCGATTGCCTCTTCGAGGTCCTCAATGGCCTTGTCGAGATCTGTTACTTGGGTAGAAAGAAAGTTGTGCCGTTCGTCCGTCATCTTAAACTCCTCGGTGACGCTTTCATCGATGCCGCCGATGAGATCGATTTGATGCTTGAAGTTCATGATCTCGGCAAGAAGTTTTTCTTCGGATTCTCCCGACTGGACCCCCTCGCCGGAATTGGCGATGATTGCTTCGGCCGCGTCAGACGGGAGTTCAGCGCGAATTTCTCGATACAGATCGTCGCGCTGCGTCTCAAGTTTTGCAGAAGCAACCCGCGTAACGTTCAGCGCATTGGTTGCGACATTGAGGTCGTTTTGTTTGTCGCGGAATTTTTTTTGGAGATCGAACAGGTGCTCCTTTTTCGTTTGCTCTTCGGCATTGAAATTCACGATGTGCGTCCGCAACTGCTGAAGCTGCCCATCGAGTTCACGAAGGCGCGACTCAAGGGCACGGCGCTGATTCCGGACAGATGCGGCGCTTCGTTTGCCGGTTGGCGTGAGCCGTTCGAGCTCCCGTTTCGCCCGCTCCAGTTCCTGCGTCAGGCGCTCTTTGGATTCGGCAAGCGCCGTCAGCCGCTCCTTCTTGCGCTCAAGGCCGGTCGTGAGGCGGTGAAGCTCGCCGGCTGCCTGCTCCTTGCTGCGAAGAAGGCGCATGAGTTCCTCCTGCAACCGGAGGATGTCGGGGAGTTGGACGGACGAGGAGGCGGATCGAAACCGCGCGAGTATTCCCTTGAACCGCTCGGCGAAACGGCGGAGCTCCCGCTTCAGCTCTTTCCATCCCCGCTCGGACTCCTCTTTTTCGAGCAGCTCTTTCACCGTGAGAAACTCTTCGTGTAACGTTGCGATTTCAGAGGCCAGAACGTCAACCGCAACGCCCTGCCGGGACTGCTCCTTGGTTGTCTCAAACGTTGCTTCGAGTTTCTCCAGCTGGGCCACAAGCGTCCGGAGCAGATCCTCGCGCTTCTTGAGTTCGTCCTCTTCCCGCCTCGTGTCGGACGCAAGTGACGAGATTTCGCTCTCAAGATCTTCAAGCATCCGCGCGAGTTCCCGCTCGCGATTTTCAAGCCACACGACATTCAGTTCGCCGCTTTTGGCCGCCTCAAGCTCTTCGGTGCCCTCGAGGACAATCTGCTCTTTCATGATGGCGTTTTTCTCCTCGAGCGCCTTCGTATAGTCGCGCTGGAGTTCCTCAAAAAGCGAGTGCCGCGACCGTTCGCGCTCGAGTCGTTCGAGTTCTGTTTGCAACGCCGCGAGTACTTTTTGTTCCTCCGCCTGTTTGCTTTTCTGGCCTTCTGCGATTGCCTCGTGACGGCCGAGTTCCTGCGAGAGATCCGCAAGCCGCTTGGAATAGTACGCCGCCTGTTGCTCGCGCAGTTCCGCCTCAATCCCGCCGCGTTTCTCAAGGCGGCGGACCTGGCGCGTCAACGTCCGCAACCGCGGCTCGATCTCGGCCAGGAGCAGTTGTGCCTGCGAAAGATTATCCTTCGACTGCTCAAGTTTGTTGACCGCCTGCTCCCGTTTGATCTGAAACTGCCGAACGCCAGCGGCTTCATCGAAAAAGATTTTTCGCTCAAGCGGCGTGGCAACGAGCACATGATCAATCATGCCCTGCCCGATGACAGAGTAGGACTTCTGGGCAAAATTGGATTTGGCAAGCAGCAGCTGGATATCGTGCAGGCGAACGGGCTGCTTATTCAGCAGGTACTCCCCTTCGCCCGAACGGTAAATCCGGCGCGTGATGACGACCTCGGAGTAGTCCACGGGCATCTGGCGATCTTCGTTATCCAGCGTCAGGGACACTTCGGCCATCCCCAGCCGGGCCTTGGACGTCGAGCCGGAGAAAATAACGTCTTCGGATTTCTTGCCGCGGAGCAGTTTGACGCTCTGCTCACCCAAAACCCAGCGAATGGCGTCTGCCGTGTTCGACTTACCCGAGCCGTTCGGGCCGACGATGGACGCGATGCCGCGATCGAATTCCAAGACGGTCTTCTGGGCAAATGATTTGAAACCGGTAATGTCGAGTTTTTTGAGAAACATGGTTCCAAAAGGATTGCTTGAATCCAAAAGCTGGATGTCGTGCTACCGGGGACATTCTACCACGCGGATTTCGCAGGAGAAAGTTGGTTGTCAGCATGACATGGGTACTGATTGAACCTCGACGGGCTCATTCGATCCTCGTGCCAACGATCAAGAAAAAACGCCTGCGAGGACGTCAAGGAGAATCATGAGGATATATCCTGCCTCGGCTGGACACTACCACCCCTTCGCAGCCAGCGCGGCAGACGCCGCCTGGACTTGCGCCTCCTGTTTCGAACTGCCGTCGCCTTCCGCAACAAACTCATCGCCCAAAAAAACTCCGACTCTGAACCGTTTGTTGTGGTCTGGCCCGCTTTCGGACAATACCTTATAGGATGGCGTGATGGAGAGTCGCTCCTGACTCGCCTCCTGGAACGAGCTCTTCGGGTCGCGATAGAGCTTTTTCTCCAGGATACCCTTGAGGTGCGGCAGGACGACCTTTTCGAGAAACACGCGAGCTGCTTCGTAGCCCTGGTCAAGGTAGATGGCGCCGATGACCGCTTCGAAAGCATTGGCGGTGATGTACATGCGCGCTTTGCCGTTCGTATCCTGCGCTTCTCCGCGGGAAAGATAGAGAAACGGCTCAAGATCGATCTCTTTTGCGTAGAGCGCAAGCATGTCGGAGTTGACGAGAGCCGCGCGCCAGTTTGTCAGCTCGCCCTCCGGTCGGTCGTAGTTCGCATAGAGAAAATGGGTGACGACAAGCTCGAGCACCGCATCACCCAAAAACTCCAGCCGCTCGTTATGGCCAACGACGAACCCCCGGTGTTCGTTCAGGTACGACCGGTGCACCAATGCCTGCTGGAGAAGACCTTCATTTGCGAACGTGACGCCGATGCGTTCCTGCAAGGGCTTGAGATCGTGCGATTCCATGACTCTGATGGACGGCGCGTCCCCCGCCGTGCACTCATCCCGGCGGAACGGGTGCGCAGCAAAGGACGGACCGTAAGAAAATTATGAAGTGGTTGCGGGTTTCGACGCTCCCGGTGCTCGTTGCTCGCCCGGGGCCAGCTCCCCCGCTTCAAGCATGCGCTTGTAGATGGCGCCAAGCACGCCGTTGACGAACTTTCCTGACGATTCGCCGCCAAAAGATTTTGCAAGCTCAATCGCTTCGTTGATCGCCACCTTGGGCGGCACGTCCTTTGAATACTTCAGTTCGCTGATACCGATCCGCAGAATATTGCGGTCGACCGTCGTAATCTGTTCAAGCGGCCACTCGGGTGCGAACTTGACGATGATCTCGTCGATTCCCTGCTGTTTGTCCGCGACCGTCCGGATGACGCCGAAGATAAACCCATGGTCGTCGAACGACGGAGCGAATTCAGCCAGATTGTGTTGTGCAATCTGCTCAAGCTCCTCGCGGCTCGCCTTGCGAAAATCCCATTCGTACAGGGACTGCATGGCGATCGTACGGGCAAGATGGCGGTTCGACATGTTGTGGAATGAAGGAAACGGAACGAAAACTGGAACGCGGGGCTATTTTGCTTCCCCGGCTTTTTCTTTTTTCTTTTCTTTCTCCCGCTTGCGAAGTTTCTTGTCTGCTTTCGACTTGACGGTGAGAACTTTTGCGCCTGCATACATGCCGCAGTTCAGACAAACGTGATGCGGCCTCACTGCCTTTCCGCAATTCGAGCAGGTGGAGAGCATTGCAGGATGGAGTGCGAAGTGGCTCGCCCGGCGGCGTTTCGAAGATTTTGTGCGGCGTTTCGAAGGAAGACCCATGGCGTGGAAGGCGTTATCCGGTAAGGAAATGCTTGCGTTCGCTGCTCACTATACAGAATGACCGGCTGGTTGGCAAGGGTTGACAATCCGACCTCAGGATGGGTAGAGTGCTGTCAGAACGTTCCTCACATTGTGTGGAGGTTCATCGTTGAAACGAAAAACACATCAGGATGTGCTCAAGGACATCCGCGAGCATCCCGAACGCCATCGGCACGACTACTCCGGTCTGCAGGAATGTTGCTTGATCGACGGTGCAATCGACCTCTCCCTGATGGATGCCCACGCAGGTACCGCCGGACCGTTTACTCGATGCGATGTCAGAGAAGGCCCGTGCGCCTGCGGCGGCTGGCACTCGCCCGATCTTTTTGGAACCCCATAGCGGGGTTTTTTTATTCTTTGGATGAACAACCGATGCGTTAAAAACAACTTATGGCAATACGTTGTTTCTGGCAAACCAGGAGCCGGACTTCTTGACCGGCCCGGAATATCCATGTGCGGAAGTTTTGGCTGGTTACTGTCGCGTGTAGATATTGATATCGTTCGGAATCGTCCGGTTGTTAAT
>CAZCGY010000044.1:0-8667 GCA_964498355.1 uncultured Gammaproteobacteria bacterium
TGTGAGGACGCGACGTACCCGACCAAACTTCAACAACACATCCATGGATCAGCCAGTCACTCAAACCCATCTTGCCGGTGCTGTGAAGGAGATCATCTCACACTTCAACACAAGCCAGGGCGAGCAAAACCAGCACTTCGATGCCCGCTTTGATGCAGTTAAAGGTCAGATCGAGGATCTTGCCGACGACATGTCCAAGGTAAAGCTTGCCGTGCTCGACTACCTTGCCACCGATCGCGCCGTTCGCAATCTTGTCCACGAGCTTCATAGCCAAGGAATCAAGCTCGACGAAAAGAAAATCTTCGCTCTCTAGCCCGCACAGCGACATCAGGACTTGAGCAATCAGGCCATTTTCGGCTTCGGCGATCTTATCGTATTGCTTTTTCCCACACATGGAGTAGGGTTGTGCTGCACTGGAAGATGCACGTGTAACGCTGGAGGTTTGTGTCATGAAGTTCTTTGCCAATTTGTTGGTCGTTGCCTGCATTGCGCTGCCGGCGCATGGCCAGGTGATCTTCACCGACAGTTTCGAAAATGGTTTTGCGACTGACTGGTATGGCCGCTTCGATGTTTTTCGTACCTCAACGAACCAGGCGCACACAGGTTCGTTTGCGGCTACAACGAACGGATTCTGGCATTGGATTGCGGTTGACCTTGGCTCGCCACAAACAAGCACGATTTTCGAGTGCTGGTTCTATGACTCAGGCACGAATCGTGAGGAGCCACTCATTGGGGTGTCAGTTACCGACCCATGTTGCGGGTCACAGAACATCCTCTGGGTTGGTCTTGAAACGTTCTTCGACCATGCGAACTACATGTACGGACTTGGCTTTACTGAGATCAGCACAACTGTCCCGCGAAGCGCTGGTTGGCATCTTGCCGAATTCGTGACTGACGGTGTTGTGACAAACATCTCCATTGATTCCCGGCATGTAGCCACCGAAACATTTCAAATCGGCTGGCAGTACATCGTCATATGGGAGAATTCGAAGTGGGGACAGCCCCACACCCCAACCTACTGGGATGATGTTCGCGTCTACCATCCTCGCCCTGTCGCGATTCAGCCGGCAAGTTGGGCGAACGTCAAAGTCCTTTACCGATAGAACAAACCTCCATTCACGGAGGTTTTTCTTATGACACCTTTTAGCTAAAAGGTGTCTATTCGCGTTTCTCACAGAATTATTCGTTTCCTTGACGAAAAACCTCAAAGATTGCGCAGCTATCCACATTTGCTCAAGTGTTGACCTTTGGCAAAAAGTGGAGTAGAATGTATCAAGAAAGGTGAAAAGTGGATAAAAGTGGGGATAAGGTGCCCCATCTGTGAACAACATTCCTCGTTCCTCATGTTTATCGGCGAATATCATCATTCTATCGATCAGAAAGGCCGGATCGCGATTCCCGTGAAGTTCCGTTCGGCATTCGCCGAGGGAGCAGTGGTGACCCGCGGGCTTGACCAGTGCCTGTTCCTCTACACAAAAAGCGAATGGACCAAACTTGCTAAGCGATTGGCCGAACTGCCCATCGCGAAAGCAAACACAAGGGCCTTTGCACGTCTCATGCTTGCGGGAGCAATGGATGTAGAGATCGACCGGCAGGGGAGAATCATTCTCCCCGACTATCTGCGCCGCTATGGCGAGCTCAGCAAGAAAACGGTCATTGCGGGACTTTTCAACCGATTGGAAATCTGGGACGAGCAGAACTGGACGCAGTATACACGAAATACCGAGAAAACCTCCGGCGATATCGCTGAAGCGCTGGGTGAACTCGGGGTCTGACGATCATTTCATCTATGTTGCACACGCCTGTTCTTCGAGAAGAGGTGGTCCGGTTCCTCGCGCCGCATGACGGCGACCTTCTCCTTGATGGGACGGTCGGTACCGGCGGCCATGCCGAGGCGCTGCTTGACGCTGCGGGTCCGCACAGCCGGCTTCTTGGACTTGACCGGGACCCGGCGGCTCTCGAGCGTGCAGCCGGGCGTCTGCAGAGATTCGCGCCACGCACCCGGCTCGTACAGGCATCCTTTTTGGAAGCGGAATCCATTCTTGCCGAGCAGCTACCCGGGGATGCACCGGCAAGGATTCTTCTTGATCTCGGCGTTTCTTCCTTGCAGCTGGAAGAAAGCGGTCGGGGGTTCTCCTTCCAACGCGATGACGAACCGCTTGATATGCGGTTTGACCCGTCAGGGCGCGGGACGGCTGCCGACCTGCTGAACAGTTTGCCGGAACAGGAACTTGCCCGTTGCATCGTGGACAACGGCGAAGAGCCGCTTGGCCGCCGCATTGCCCATGCGATCGTGCTCCGGCGGAAAACGGTTCCCTACAGCAGAGTACTCGATCTTGTTCAGACCGTCCGGCATGTCTATGGAAGCAGGTCACGCCGCTCGCGAACGCATCCTGCAACCCGTACCTTCCAGGCGCTCCGCATCGCAGTGAACGATGAACTTTCACAGCTTCGAGAAGCATTACCGCGACTCGTCCACCTTCTCCCCGACGGTGGCCGGATCGCGGTCATCAGCTTCCACTCACTTGAGGACCGTATTGTAAAACAGCTCTTCAAGCAAGAAAGCACCGACTGCATCTGCCCGCCAAACTTCCCTGAGTGTCGGTGCGGGCATCGCGCCTCTCTCACCGTTCTCACCCGTCACGTCGTTTCGTCCTCAGCCGATGAACGGGCAGCAAACCCCCGGGCTCGGAGCGCAAAACTCCGAGTTGCAGAAAAACATCAACCATCATGAAAAAATTCCGTTACCGCAAACATCTTGCTGTTGTGCAGAAAGGACGACACACACCGTCACATGCCCGTCTTGGTTTTTCAAAAATCCTTCCCGGCGTCATGGTGCTCGCCGTCTTCATTCTGGGGCTTGCCTATGTGCGGCAAATCAACAACGTTGCGACGGGTGGGCTTGCCTTGAAGCAGCTGCAACAAGAACGTACGGAGCGGGAACGATCAACGAGGGAGCTGGAACTCCGAGTCGAAAACCTGCGATCGCTGACGACGATCGAGCGGACGAGCCAGGAGCTCGATCTCGTCGCGCGCGCGACGGTCAAGTATCTTCCGCCCGTTCCTTCGTCTGTTGCGTTCGCGCAGTAACGGCGGGGAGGAGCGATGGCGTATCGTCGGCCACACCAACGGTCAGCCCGGTTTGACCGGCTTTTTGGCCTTTCCATCGTGGTCGGGCTTTTCGTTGCTGGCATCATCGTTCGGCTCTTTCTTCTCCAGGTGGTCCGCCACGGCCTGTACGTGGCTTTGGCAGAGGATCAGCATGGATTGGCCGAAAAACTCGTTCCGGTTCGCGGCAGTATCTATATGCGAGACGCGGCGTCGCCCGCCGAGCTCTTTGCCGTTGCAACGAACCGGGAGCTGAAGCTTGTTTTTGCCGTGCCGAAATCCGTCTCAGACCCAAAAACAACCACAGAAAAACTCGCTCCCATTCTTGCCATCGACCCGCAATATCTTTTTGGTAAACTGAACCGACCTGAGGATTCGTACGAGGTGCTTCGCCACTATCTCGACCCGACGATCGCCGAAAAAGTCGAAGCCTTGCGTCTTGAAGGCATCCATACCACCTCAGAAATGAGCAGGTACTATCCTTTCGCGGATATCATGAGCCAGATCACCGGGTTTCTTGGTTTTCAGGATGACCGGCGTATTGGCCAGTACGGCCTGGAAGGGTATTTCGAAAAAGAACTTTCGGGCGAGCCGGGATTCCTGCGTGCCGAAGGCGACAAAGAAGGGCGGCTTATCTCGGTCGGCAAGCAAACGATCCAAGAAGCCCGTCATGGCGACAGCGTCGTACTCACCATTGATCGCACGCTTCAGTATCAGGTCTGTACGAAGCTCGCGGCAGCAGTCGAAAAACATGGAGCGGAGAGCGGCAGCGTTGTCGTCGTTCGCCCCTCGACGGGCGCCGTGCTTGCGATGTGCAACACGCCGGGTTTCGACGCAAATAAGTATGCCGAGGCAGAACAGGCAGGCCACTACGCCAACGCTACCATTGCCGATGCCTACGAACCAGGATCGGTCATGAAGACCATGACGCTTGCGGCAGCAATCAATGAAGGGAAGATCACTCCCGAAACGACCTATGAGGATACCGGCAGCGAAGTCATCGGCAAATACACGCTTCGAAACAGCGAGGGCAAAACCTATGGGGTTCAGACCATGGCGCAGGTGCTTGAGGAATCGATCAACACGGGCGCGATTTTCGCCATGCGGCAGGCCGGCCCTGAGAAGTTCCGCGAGTATCTTGAGAAGTTTGGCTTCGGCGCATCATCGGGGGTTCAGCTTCAAGGGGAACGGTCCGGCGACATCTCGTTGCTCTCGAAGAAAGGGGACATCTATCCCGCCACGGCGTCGTTCGGTCAGGGCATGACGGTCACGCCGCTCCAGCTCGTCATGGCGTATGCGGCAATTGCGAATAACGGCGTTCTCATGAAACCTTACATCATCGACGAGATTGTGAAACCGGACGGCGAGCACATCAAGACCGAGCCGACAAAAGTCCGACAGGTCATGGATGCAAAAGCGGCGGGGACGATGCGCGCGATGCTCGTGAATGTCGTTCGCAAGGGCCATGGGTGGCGTGCAGCTGTCCAGGGATACTATATCGGCGGCAAGACCGGTACGGCCCAGATTCCGTATGCAGACAGGCCGGGGTACGATCCTTCGAAAAACATCGGAACGTTCGTCGGGCTCGGGCCGATGACGGACCCGAAATTCGCCATGATTGTCCGCATCAATGTTCCCCGGGACGTGCTGTTCGCAGAGAATTCTGCCGCACCGCTGTTTGGCGATATCGCGAACTTCCTGCTACAGTATGAACGTATCGAGCCGGACGACACCTCGACGACGCAGTAACGTATGAAAGGATTTCTTGCGGCGGTTTTGCGGCGATTGGCGCGCGCCATTCTTGCAAAATACCGCCCAACGATTATCGGGATTACCGGGAGCGTCGGTAAGACCTCAACGAAAGAGGCGGTTTTTTGCGTCCTCCGGCCGCACACGTCCGTCCGGAGGAATCTCAAGAGCTATAACAATGCATTCGGCATCCCGCTCACGATCATTGGCGAAGAGTCCGGCTATCGCTCGCCCTTCCGCTGGGCGGGGATCCTGCTCAAGGGCATCCGTCTCTCCGTGATGGTGGATGCGACCTACCCGAAGACGCTCGTGCTCGAAATGGGCGTGGACCGGCCCGGAGAAATGGCCGACCATATCGCTCTCGCGCCATGTGCGATCGCAGTCATCACGGCGGTCGCAGCTGTCCATACTGAATATTTCGGGACCATCGGGAATGTGCTGGAAGAGAAAGCGGCGATCCTTGAGTCGCTGCCTGCCAATGGAACCGCCGTACTCAATGCCGATGATGAACTTGTCCGCTCACTTGCTTCACGTGTCGCAGGGCGTCGTGTCGTGACCTTTGGGTTTTCACCGGACGCCGATGTCCGAGCCGAGGCGGTATCCTATGCCACAGCACAACCCTCCAATCTGCCAACGGGGCTGACATTCCGTCTTTGCAGCGGTGGTGCCTCCATTGCAGCCACGCTGCACGGTCTTCTCGGCAGACACCAGGTTGCGTCGGCGCTTGCCGCAGCTGCAGTCGGTCTCTCTTCCGGCATGACACTTCCCGCAATCGCGGGGGCTCTTCAGCATTTTGAAGGGCCGCCTGGTCGTATGCGTCTTCTCCCTGGAATCAAACGCACGATGCTCATCGATGATACCTATAACGCCTCAGCCCGTTCAACCCTTGCAGCACTTGAGACGCTCAAGGAGATTCCCGGATACGGCCGACGCATTGCATGTCTTGCTGACATGGCTGAACTTGGGCAGTACAGCGAATCGGGGCACGCGGAGGTAGGAGAGCGCGTCGCAGAGCTGTCACTTGATCTTCTTGTCACGGTCGGTGCGCTCGGCCGTGAGATCGCGAACGCTGCCCGTCGCCATGGTATGCCGGCGGACAAGGTCTTCTCGTTCGATCAGGCATCCGATGCAGGGAGATTTCTGCAGGAGCGGATGCAGCAAAACGATTGTGTGCTCATCAAAGGGTCGCAATCCATCAGAATGGAGCGCATCGTCAAGGAGGTGATGGCCGAGCCGGAACGAGCGGCTGATCTGCTTGTCCGGCAGGAACCGAGTTGGTTGGCAAAACCGTAAACGTTCTTTTCGAGCGGGGAGGAGTGTTGTGGAGCGCATTGTCCTTACGTTCCGCGCAACGCCCTGCGGCGGGGGCATGTCGCAACTCTTCCGTGCCGCGTATGACGTCGAAGAGGTCCGCACCGGCATCGTGCGCTGGCAGCTTGTTCCCGGAACACTCGAGCAACGTACATCGCTCGGTGTCGAGGGAGTTGAACAGCCGTCTCACCAAGATGAAGCACAGAACATTCGCGCCGCCCGCTGACGGCGCTTTTTCTCGCCCAGACGTCCGTCATTCTGCGGTCGTCATCGTCCCGAAGATACAAAAAGACCCCATGATATGGGGTCAGTCAACGGACGGCGTGACGCGGAGGAAGGTTCCCACCCACACAGCGAGGCAGGCTCTTGTCGCTGTGCAGCCCATCCTTTCCCGCGTGCAGGTTAGGGGGGGACCGCCTGCACATCAAAGATAGTTCAAACGGCATGGAAAGTCCATAGTGAGCGGAGATCGACCTTGCAAGAAGCATGAAGGAATATTTGAGAACAAAAAAACCACGTCGTGACGTGGAAAGGGCAGTGAGACAATACGCGCACGATGCGATGAGCTAGACGATCTGCGTTGCCTCGTCGCGCAATTCGGGCTCGTGATTCGCCTGCTGCGGTTCGGTCTTGCCGGTTGTGTACCCGACGCAGTAAAAAAAGGTGATGCCGAGCGTGACGACGAAAATCATTGCGAGGCCCTCGCACGCCCGATCGCTGACAGAACCAGCGCCGTGGCCGATGATCGCCCCAACCAGCAAAAAGAACGTTGCTGCAGTGCATTTCATCAGCCGCCTCATGAGCACCATCGCTGTCTCCCTTGAAAGGTTCTGAAAGAGCGTAAAAACGAGCGATGCATTCTTCGTGAAGTACTGTATATGTCCGGGCAGAGGATGTCAAGAGTCCGACAGCAGAATTTGTTTGTCTTTCCTGCTTGCAAAAACAGAATAAAATCGGTAGAGTGCACCTACGATGCCGAAGAAACAGCAACCATCCATCGAAGCGCGGACGCTCAAGGGCTTTCGGGATTTTCTGCCCCGAGCGGCGCTGACGCGCCAGCGTGTGATCCAAACGATTGTCGCAACGTATGAGTCGTTCGGCTTCGTGCCCCTCGAAACTCCGGCGCTCGAATATGCTGATATTCTCGCAGGGAAGTACGGCGACGAAGGAGAAAAACTCATGTACCGGTTCCGCGACCAGGGTGGCCGCGAGGTCGCGCTGCGGTATGATCTGACCGTGCCGCTTGCCCGCGTCGTCGGGCAGCAGAACGAACAGGAGCTGCCGCGGCCGTTTCGTCGCTACCAAATTGCCCCGGTGTGGCGTGCAGAAAACACCCAGAAGGGCCGCTTTCGTGAGTTCACCCAGTGCGATGCGGATATCGTCGGTTCTTCCTCTATGCTTGCCGATGCTGAAATCGCGCTGCTCATCGCGACGGCACTCAAGAAGCTTTCTTTTACGGACTACGAGATCCGGCTCAACAATCGTAAACTTTTGAACGGGTTTTTGGAAGCGGTGAAAATTCCGGAAGAACGGTGGCTGCCAACGCTTCGCATTCTCGATAAGTGGGAAAAAATCGGCGCGGATGCCGTTCAAAGCGAACTCTCAGCGGGCATGTCCGGCAAGCAGATCGACGCGCTCTTCGATCTTATGCCGACGGATGAAGAAGCGGACGACTCCGGTTCGTGGGGAAAACGGATCGCGAAGCAGATGAAAAAAACGAGCGAAGGAGCAGAGGGCCTCAAGGAGTTGCAGGCAGTACGCACGCTCATCGAGGCGGTGGGCATGGATGACGTCTTCCGTTTTGATGTGCTGCTCGCGCGCGGCCTGGATTACTACACCGGAACGATTTTCGAAGCGGTGCTGACGAACAAGCCGGAGTTCGGATCTGTCTTCGGCGGCGGACGGTACGACGGGCTTATCGGCTTGTTCACCGGTAAAGAGATTCCTGCGGTCGGTGTCTCCGCCGGCATTGATCGGATCGTAGCGGCGATGGCAGAACTGGAGCTGGATGAGGGGGGGGCGAGCACGGCTGATGTTCTCGTGACGATTATGGAGGCCGATGACGTGCAGGACATGCTCAAACTTGCTGCGGATCTTCGCAATGAAGGGATCAAGGCAGAGCTGTTCTATGAGCCTGCGCGGTTGGAGAAACAGCTGAAATATGCCGACAGTCGCGGCATTCCGCTTGCGCTCATTCTGGGGTCGGAAGAAAAAAGCAGGCGCGAGGTCGCCGTGAAGATCCTGGCCGAGAAGCGTCAAATCAAGGTCCGGCGCGGCGAGATTGCAAAAGCCATCCGGGAGATTCTCGACGAGAAAGAATAGCGGCTGGCGCCTGATTTGGAGCAGCTGAGCGTTGACCGCCAGGATTTCTTGATGTCGCATCATCGCACAACGAAAGGCGGATCGTTATGTGGAGATTGCGGGGTCTTGCTACGTTCTCATCGGAGTGGTATCCGCTGCCCGGTGAATTCCACACCGAAGCAGAGGCCAGATCCGCGG
>CAZCGY010000045.1:0-8537 GCA_964498355.1 uncultured Gammaproteobacteria bacterium
GGTATTGGGAAGAAGGAACAGGCCCTGCCCCTGGTCTCTGGAAGTGCTTCTATGATAACACCGGGGATCCTGATTGCTCGAGCTTTCCTATCATTCCGCCGATATACGCCAGCCCCACTGCGACGCCTGACGAGTATATTTCTACCTCGACTTCGGCGACACAGGGCAAGAGGTATTATTTTACCGCCCAGGGCCTGAGTTGTCGCAGAAGCTGGAGCGTTGCACCGGGGTCGTGCCTGCTCTCGTCGTGGCGGTTCTGCGAAAACGACATTGATTTTCAATGCTCAACTTCCGCCGACTGCGTCACCCGCGGCGGCGGCGCGTGCATGCAGCAGCATACGCCGGAACTCCGCTCTGAAATCCGAACGGTCACGGCATCGTACGACGACTACGAGCTCTCGGTTGCTGCACCGGCCGACACCCATGTCGTAACGGGCGGCACAAGCCAGCAGTATACCGTGACCCTCAACCCCCTCGGCACCATTACAGGTGACATTGCGCTTACGGTCGTGTGGGATGCGCCAGTGCCCAGCGGCGTGAACATCCAATGGGCAGGCGGGTCGAACACGGTCAACCCGGCAGGACCCCTGACACGCTCGTTCACCATCCAGACGACGAACAACGTCACGACGGCGAACCGCTATGCCTTTCGCGTCCGGGGCACGCACACGACCGCGGGCGACCGCGAGACGCCGGCGCCGAATCCCACGCTCACGGTGCAGGATTACACGATGGGGAACCCGTCCGCCAATCCCTTGAACATGAATCCGACGGATTCGGAACAGCTTACTCTCGACTTTGCGTGGTTGCCCGCATTTGACCCGTTGACCCAACCGGTAACATTCACGAACACGGCTTACCCGTGGCTTGGGGTGTCCTATTCCCCGTCGCCGATCAGCAATCCTGCGGGGCAGGTGACCGCGACACTCACCACGACTGCCGCACCGCCCGGCGACTATACCTTCACGGTCACGGGTACCGCGGCGCCGAGCGGCCTGGTCCGTGAGGTGACCGTGACGCTCCACATCAACCCGCCGCCGGATTTCTCGATCAGTGTCACGCCGGTGACCGCGTCCGTCAACCAGGGCAGCGCGCAAAGCTATACCGTGACCGTTACGTCGATCAACGGCTTCGCTTCGCCGGTAACGCTGGTTGTGGCCGGGATGCATGCGTCCATGACGGGGTCGTTCGTGACCAATCCATTGCCTATCGTGGGCCCGACCGCAACGACCACGATGACCGTCACAACGCAGTCGCCGGCAACGCCCTGCGGCGGCCCGGCGTACAACCTGACGGTGGCCGGAACCTCGGGTGCGCTTTCCCACACGGCCGGGACGGCGTTGACCGTCAACTGCGTGCTCTTCCCCGACTTTTCGCTTGCGGGCACGCCGACCAGCGTGACGGTAACGCAGGGAACACCCGCCGTGTTCGACATCACGGCAACCTCCGTCGATGGCTACATCAACACCGTTCTGCTTTCGTGCATCGCCATCGGCGGCTGCTCGTTTGCCGACGCTTCGCTCGACGTCAATCCGGCGCCGCCGCCCGACACGACGACACTCACCATCGATACGACATCTCTCGCCATTGGCAGCCATCCGTTCCAAGTGCAGGGCAGCGACGGGGCCCTGACTCACACGGTCGGTCTCACCGTCAATGTCCTCGCCCCTCCCATCCCTGAGGATTTTGCGTTCGACGTCACGCCCAACTCCGTCACGCTGACCGAAGGCGACACCGGCACGTTTACCGTGAGCGTCACGCCGTCAGGCGGATTCAGCCAGTCCGTCGCCGTCACGTGGGTCTCTGCGCCGCCGTTGCCAGCGACCATCACGCTCACCCCTGATCCGCTCACCATGAATCCGGGAACGCAAACGCTGCAGGTTCAGACAAGCGCCGGTTCGGCAGGCACCTACACACTGGATTTCACGGCGAACAGCACGACGTCGACCGGCGTCCCGCTCGTCAAGCAAAAGAACGGCGTCCAGATTTTCGTCAACGCGCCCGCACCCGCGTGCGGTGGCGGTTGTCCTGCAGGAGAGACCTGCACCCCAGGAGGCTGTGTTGCCGACTCGCCCGCGGACGGCAGGTGCAACGAATCGCTCTGTTATGATTCAAGCGGCCGGTTCCGCGAACCCGCGCCCCCCGGATGCTGGGCAAGCTGGCAACCCTGCAACAACTTCAACGTGCTGAAAGTGAGAAAAGACCGGCAGTGCAACCAGTGGCTCGATTGCGTGAGCAGTACGTCGGCAGTGAACATTGCAACAGGCAAAACACAGAATATGTGCAGCGTTCTGGGCGTCTGTGATCAGCTTGGACCCGACGGTCAGTGCACGCATTATGTATCATCGTCGGCCGCAGGCCAGAATCAAGAATTTGCAACACCGGGTGATGTCACCGGCGTCAACTCGAAAATCCGATGGTATTCCGGGTATTCCTCAGGGTTCCATTTCAAAGAACTTGTCCAGGAAATCGGCGGCACGATCGCAGCAACCTATCCGCCGCAGGATATCAAAGAAACCGGACTCAATGGAGCGCAATCAAAGGACCTTGTGCGAAACGGAGATTTTGAGGAGATGCGTTGTTACGGCGGCAAGCGCGACGGTCTTGCCTGCATCACCACAAGCGACTGTCGCGTCGACCAGGGTGTCTGCGCAGACACTTCGTCGCCGACGCCGGTCTCTATCGTTTCGCCGAACCCGTGCGACTCAGACGCCGACTGCGCTGATGTAAAGTCGAGGGACGGAGCGACGAACCTGAATTCCTGCCGCTATCTGAGTTCGTGGGGGGCAGAAGTGGACTGCAAGAACCCCGAAGAAAGCCGATGGCTTGGCGTGACGCCGCCGTCTGCCGACGTGAATGACAACTATGAAGAGGCCGGGTTTGGCGGAACAGAAACGAGTACGAGCACGCGAGAGAACTCCGTTCGCATCGGACAACGGCTGAATGAAGCAAACACGAGCTCCATGCTCCGGTGGAAAATCTGGGAGGCGGATGAGAACTTTGAAGACCAAACCAGCAAGTTTGAGGCAGGGAGAAGCCCGCGCTATCCCGAATACTCCTTTTTTAAGCACCTGAAGGACGGCAACAATATTCTCAGGATTGAGCTTGATCAGCAAGCACCGAAATTCAGCGGCATCGGGGTTCCTGTTGCCGACCAGGACTCGCCGCTCATCGAAGGCGGTAATGGCTATGTGGTGAGTTTTAAATTCAAATACGGCGATACCGGAGGAAGAGCCTCGACCCTAAAAGCCCAGCTTGCTTTCAACTACTCTCGAAGCGAGTTTGGCGGATACGAGTCGTACGAGAACGGCCCGAACAGGGCGGAGTACCTTGACTTCGGCGAAATCAGAGATGCAACAACCGAATGGAAGGAATATGTGTTCGGGCCCGTGGTGATCGAGCCCACGCTCAACTACGAACGATCGAAAGCCGTTTTCCTCAATTTTGTTACGGCAGGCGACCCTGTCCCGACCACGTTCTTCCTTGATGATGTGTCGCTGAAGCCCGCGCTCAACACAGCCACGGTTGACAACCCCAACCCGACGCTTCCGGCGCACGCGCGCCTTGTCAAGCTGCCGCGGAGCTGTCGGCTCTACCCGAAGGGTGATGCCCCGGGGTGCGAGTACCGCGACGCAGGCGGCACGAACTACAAGGGCTGGCGCGGGTACTGTCTGGACAAAGACCCGAAGAACGAAAACCTGTGTTTGACATGGTGGCCGCTTGACGTTCTTGCCGGCGAGTCACTCTTTGGTGCGCAGCGACAGCAGGGCTACACGGGCCGGTACCCCCTGTTCATGTGCCCGGAACAAGAAGGCGGCCCATCGGTTCTCGACACGGGCAACATAGAGGTGTGGGGCTTTGAAAATGAGATGCGCATTGCTGTCGATACTTTAACCACCGGGAATAATGTCTGTTATGGGACAGACGGTTCGGGTATGGGCAGCTGTGGAGATATACCAGGCGCAAGAGGAAGAATCCGATGGCGTGATATTGAGCAGATAGACGTTTTCGCTCATTTTGGAGACTATGAGGGCGCCGGGTGGGATTCGTGCGGAGAAGATTATTTCTGCTCCGTAGGGGGAAGCACGAACGCGGCAAAGTGCAGCTGCAACAAAGAGGCGCACTATTGGCGCCTGCCCCTTGACCATATTAATCCTCGTGCAGGTGATGATGGCATTAAACTCACGTTTACCCGGTATGGGAGTTCGCTTGCGGACATTGACAATACCCCATTCTTCGATGCAAACCGGTGGAATGGCGGCTGCTCGGGCAGCGGGGACGACCAATGGCTTCAAGCTCTTGTCCGTTTTGCGCACCCGACCGATCCTGATCATCATGACGCGGTCGTCGACGGATTGTTCCTGAAGGTTTGTGATGACTATCCTCAGGGTGTTTGGCCTGGGGGCGGCTCTAACAGGGGTCAAGTGTTCAGGGTTATTGTCCGCGCGAAACAGTCCTGCAACTACCTTGTCCAAACCGTCAGGTCAGACAATGGGCCCGTTGAACAGGCATGGGCGACGCGGCTGAAACCCCTTTCACAGTATGGGCTACCGGACTACGTTTCCCCCGCAAATCCAAGGCCGTATGAACCGAATGCACGGTACTCCAATGATGCGGCCCCATTCGGCGCAGTCCGTGCACCGGCGAACGGCATACCTTCGAACTGGGGGACATGGACGCCGAACGATCAAGGAGCGCAGACAAGGCCGTCGAGCTTTGACTTCCGCGAGCCGGACAGCATCGGCAACGTTCCCCGTGCAGGCACGCCGTTTTCAACACGCTGGCCGGTCCCCGCCAAACCGAAATACTGTTTCGTCCCAATCGACTATAACGCGGTACAACCAAGCTATAACGATTACTATGGGAACGGTTTAACAACCAAAGAGAACAACAGCTGTTCAACAAAGGCGGAAATCGACGCTTGTCAGCGCCAGAACGGCATTTGTGTCGGGGCGCCCATAGGCCGATGCAGTTTGAAACCGACCATTTCCTGCTCCGTTGATGCTGACTGCAAGTCGACGACGCCCGTATACGATTATGGCACGTGCTCCATTTACACGCCGTCAGATCCTGAAAAACTTCGCGTCAATTCGGCAAATCCGTCGGGTGATATTGCGGGCATTCGCGCGCCGCTCCGTCGTATTCGAGACATCTTTGCCCGCTCATACGGCTGCTGGCAGTATCACACGGAACTTGTGGACAACGCTCCGGGGAAACAGCTGGTTTCGAGATATCGGCAGGTTCCCCTTGCGGACGGCAGCCTTGGGTGCAAGCTCGATTATGTCGATTCTGCCGGCACGTGGCAGCAGGCGGACTGGCGGGACTGGAACCTTGGGGACCCGAACAGCTTTATGGACCCATTCAGCAGTACCCATCCTCAGCAATGTACGGGCAACACGCGCCCGGGTCTTTACTCCCCTACTGCACACTGCTACGTGAAGCCAGAAATTGGAACGCCCGAAAAACCGCCGACAATCGGCGGCGCACAAAGCGGGACGATTACTATTCCTCAAGAGAAGGCGATAACCGCAGAGTTCTCGTATAGAGTGGATGCCGACCAGGGCCCTGCCGAAGAGTTCAAGATTACTTGGGGCGGAGAAAGTTGTGGCGCGTCTCCGGCTCCGCCATTTATCGACTATGACAAATGGGAGGATGTACCGGCCGGTAACGCTATACTGAAGCGAATTGCCAGATACCCTGATACTGGAACATTCCAGCCGAAGATCTGCGTTCGAGACCACTGGGGGGTTATCGGGGAATACACTACCGGGCCGACGTTTATTGTCCAGTAGCAGCATGACGATCGTTTATCCTGCCGATCCTTGGCGTTGGGGTCCGTCATCTGCGTTCAAGGCCACTGGGAAGTCGTCTCGGTTTACCAGTTCCCCGGCACCGTCGTCGTGAACTGATCAGGAAGCAATTTTCCCGTCCGTCTTCACCCCGCGGATCCTTCCGCCTCGCTTCGTTCGGCGTCAGGACGGATGTTTTTGCTGTTGTTGGGGATAAGAAAATGTGGTATAATCACACATACTGAACGCAACACCAACAGTGTCAAAATCCCTTCTTTTCCCATTGAGAGCAGTTCGTCACGCAGCATCGGCAGCCGTTCATGCCCTCCATGCGAAGCGGATGCATGTCGTGTTCGTCGTCGCCATCGCCCTTCTGGGCGTTTTTGTCGTTGTGTATCCCGCCCATGCAATCGGCGGCGATGACGTGCTCAACACCGTCGCACGGATTGTTGCAGGAATTGCCTATGGCTTTATCTGGGTGTTCGGCAAGCTCATCATCGTCCTCTTTGAAATTCTCAAACAGGTCGCGCAGTACAACGATTTTCTGAACGCGGCAGCCGTCAAAATCGGCTGGGTCATCGTGAAGGATCTGGCGAACATGTTTTTTATTCTCGTGCTGCTCGTCATTGCCTTCGGCACCGCGTTCCGTTACCAGCCCTACCGGTATAACGCGCTTCTGCGGCGGCTCATCATCATGGCGGTGCTCGTGAACTTTTCGAACATCATCGCAGCGTTTTTCATTGACTTTACGCAGGTCATCATGATGACGTTCGTCAACGCCATCGCCGATACGGCCGCGGGCAACCTGAGCAACACCCTGGGCTTACGCGAGATGCTTGCGCTCAAGCCCAACAACACGGGCGGCGACGTCACCTATGTCTCGGTGGCCGGAACGCTCATCCTCGGGCTTATTATGATTATCATCGCCGTGGCGGTCGTGCTCGTCTATGTGCTCATGCTCCTCTTCCGCATCATCGCCCTGTGGGTGCTCATCATCCTCTCGCCGCTTGCGTACCTCTTCAGCACCTTCCCGGGCACCCGCGCCCAGTCGGGCAAATATTGGAACTATTTCTGGCGCTATGCGGTTGTCGGACCGGCGCTCGCGTTTTTTCTGTGGCTGACGCTGACGATCACGCAGGCGACAACAGCGAGCAAGCTTATTACCGGGCCCTCCGACCTCTCTTCGACATCATCCTTTGACACGTCGCAGGGTGGGACCATCAGCGCCGCGCTTTCGTCGATCTCCAGCGACGCGGGTATCTTGGGCTACATGGTCGGCATCATCCTGCTCGTCATGGGGCTGAAGGTCGCGTCGCAGTTCGGCACGGTCGGCGGCGGCATGGCGGGGAATCTGGCAAGTGATCTGCAAAAAAGAGGACTGCGTGCGAGGCCGTTTGCGGCCACGAACGCTTTGCTTGCCGGCACATATGCCCGCACGCTCCAGAGGCCTCTCGAAGAAGGAGCGAAGCGGGTCACCGGGTTTATCGGCGCTCGGAGGATTCCTCTTGTGAACAACTATGCCGCGCGTGCGAATGCGCGTATCAGCAAAATGCAGAAGGATAGAGAAGAAAGAAAAGCGGCATGGGTTGACACTGCTGACCTCGGCGTCATGCGGAGGATCGCGAACAGTTCAACCAGGTTCCTTGCGGCGACCCCCCAAAGCGTCGCAGAGCGGAAACGAGCTCGCAAGCGAGCCCCATCCCTCATTAAGGATGATAAAGAGTACCGTGAGACGATGCGCGAAGCGGAATGGGAAAACGTGTCCAAGTGGTCTGCGCGGGAGTTCCGGCGGCAGCAAGAGGAACACCCGGGCGTCTTTCTTCATGATGTTCTTGCTCCTGAAGTCATGAAGCGTTTTGTTGAAAACGCATCGCAAGAAAAGGCTCAGGCCGCAGGATATTTTGATGCGAAAACCGGTAAGCGATGGCACTATGATGACACATCCGGAACAGTCGTGCCTCCTGTGGGAGGAAGCGCAGTCCCGGTGCCGGATACGACTGTTGCAAAGGATTTCAAAGCGAAATATCAAGCACAGGTGGATCCAGAGAAGTTCCGCGCGACGCAACAGGCGATCGCTCGGCGGCACAGCGGCGACATGGAAAAGTTTTTTGCCGGCCCCGAGTTTGCAATGAACCCGGCAAACTTTCTTGCAAGGAATGAGTTCGAGCAAGCATCCCGCCGCCAGAAGCTGCAGGCAGAGGCGATTGCAGGAGGCCGCTTGCAGGCGAACGCCATGACCGGAGTGAAAAAGGCGATCGCTCGCGGCCAGAAAGGCGACGCGGCAAAACTTTTTGTGAGTTTTCAGGATGCAGCGCTGAAAGAGATCGGCGATATGCTTGATGGTGAAGGCGTGCATCTGACCGGCAGCGGTCAGAGGCGGGCGGCCGCGGTGCTTGCCACAAAATTTGGTGAACAGCGGCAGAGCGAAGAAACGGATCGACGGATGAAGGAGTTAAGGGTCGCAGAGGCGCGGCGTCGCACGACAGCCGGCGAGGGCGATCTCAAGGGTGCGTTCGTCAATGAAGAAATGGAAAGAGAAACCGGACGCCGGTACGAACAGATTGCGTACCAGCTTGCGCTCCAGGGGCAGCGTATTCAAACGGATGAAGAGCGCAAACGCCACCGCGACCAGATCCAACGCGACCTTGAAGGTGAAGGGTTTCGGGAAAAGCTGGAACGCGAGGCGGCAGAAACAGACCTCTCGGCGTATGTACCGCCCGTCCAGTTTTCGACCGAGGAACAGCAACG
>CAZCGY010000046.1:0-7574 GCA_964498355.1 uncultured Gammaproteobacteria bacterium
TAGATTTCTGCGGTCGGAAAAAGAAAACCTCGCTGTTTGGAAAGCGAGATGAGTTTCTCCATCACCGCGTTCTGTGGTGTCTCGTGCTGCTTGGACATCGCGCCAAGTATACAATATTTTCTGTTCCATGCAAAGAAAAGAGGGCGGTCGGGGCGTTCCGACGAAACAATCCTTATAGCTAAAAGGGTATATCTCTCATGTGCGCGTTGGATAAAAAACGCGCTCATGATCCAGATTATATGAGTCACGACGGCGAGAAAGAAAAACTCCCACGTCAAGCAGTGGGAGTAGGATACAGAGCCGCGGCCGCCATTCGGCAGCGCCAACGGATGACTCTCACATCATCGCGTTGAGGAGCGACGCCCTTGTGGGGTATCAGGAGTGGTTCGAGTGCCTCGATGTGCCCAGCGGCGAGAGGAGGGCAGAGATCAGGATTGCGAGGCCCAGCGGCGAGAAAGACGAGCGACCGGACGTTGCCGTACATTCGTCGGATCACAGCAATCGGAAACGGACCTTTGTTGTGCTCGTAGCGCAACAATCGGAAGTTCATCCGCTCCAACTCTTTGAGGGCGGCCAGCGTACGAAGCGCGTGGGAGCACGCCAGGAACCGTTTACGGATAACGGAGGACGCATCGTGAGTCGGATGTCTCATCCGCAGCAACCTTGCAAGCTCATCGAGCCAGCGTACAAGGTCTGCACATGGGATGCGGTACGGATGGTAGTCGATTGCGGAAAGGTCTTGGCTGAACCACGCGCACTGCTGTGCGAGCGTTGCGCGGAGCGTCGACGTCCCTGCAACCGTCTGCGCTGTGCCACGACGAAGAAGAGCGTGGACGAAATGGTCGAGTGCGCCAAGCCGCAACTCTGCGACTTGGATCATCGTCACCAGAACATGCTGCCGCGCCCGGATATGCGGGTCGATGGAAAGAACCTCCTGCTCCAGGCGTTCCCGGACCAGGGAATGGGCTTTTGTCGCCCGCGCCATCAAGACACTGGGGTTCCACCGTCCGCGTGAATCAATCCCCTTGCCAAGCGCCAGAAGATGGAGAACCGCGGACTCCTTTGTCGAGGACACGGGTTTGCCAAGAAGCGCGGATGTACGGCTGACGAGTTCGGCCGTCGCAGCACGAAGCTCGCTGAGCTTCCCCTTCTGCTCACATTCGATCACCTTGAGATTGAAGGCGCGCAACGCTCTGGCTGCTTCGTCGAGTTCCGCCTTTTCGCCCATGGTCAGATCGATGCCATACTGATACAGGATGTGCCAGCACTGCCGGAACGCATCATAGACCGAGGGCACGAGTGTATAGACACGCTCCCGATGGTTCCGAAACGCCTTTTCATCTTTGTGGATGGTACCGTTGGGCCGTTGCCGGCGCTGCATCCAGCGCGGGACGACGATGGAGCCAGCGCGCTCTTCAGGGTGCTGCACAACGCCAAGCCGCGCGTTGAACAACATCATGCGGGCATCGACAAAGGCGGGTGTCTCGCCCGTCACGACGGCAATCCGCTCGACACGGCCGCCTCCTATTTTGACGCTCATCAGTTATCTCCGTTTCTCCGAGAATACGGTGATGGAAAAGAACGGTGTGTCATGTGTACGATGGAATACAAAAAAAGTCAAGAAGGAGGGAAAACTTGCGTGACTCCCCTTCCTCCTTTTTCCTTCTCCCTTTTTACTTTTCCGTTGTCTCCTAGCTCGCCTTCGGCGTGGTCATGTACCGCAGCAACTCAAACGTCAGGACTGAAGCACAGATGTTCTTTTCCAGTTTCGCGAACGACGTACATGCTGCCGACCGCTGTTGGTCGAGGTCCTGAAAGAATTCAGGATTTGACACCATGACCTGGACGTTCGCCAACAGATCACCACCGATGCCGCACAGTGATGAAATGTCCGTTGATGGCAGCCCATACTGTTTGAGTAATGGGCTTTCGGCACAGCTCGCCTCAAACCCGACAACACGCAGCTCTCCGGTGCCGATCGGCGAGAATCCGCTCACCACCTCTTTTCCATCGGGGAACCCATCGCCGTCTGCGTCAGCGTTATTCTTATTCGTGCCGAGCCAGTCTTCGAGATAGTTATTCATCCCGTCGCCGTCGGAATCAACTGAATATGAGGCCGGCCTGTTCGAATTCGTGTTTGCAGCTGCGTTCGTGTTGGCCGCATTCGTCGTCGAATTCGTGTTCGCCGCGCTGTTCACGTTGAGGTTCCCCACGGCATTCGTGTTCTGATTCGAAGAGGCGTTGGCATTCTGATTTGACGCCGTGTTCGTGTTCGCCGCCGCGTTCGTGTTCTGATTCACGGCGCCATTGGTGTTTTTGTTCACGATTGCGTTCGTGTTCGAATTCGCATTCGTCTTGTTCACATTTGCCGTACCGGTATTAGTATTGCCGTTCGTTAAAACACCCGTGTCTGCCGCAGGGGTCCCCGGGAACAGAAATGCAGCGACCGCAATCCCCCCACCGAGAAGGATGACGACGAGAAGAATGATAAGGAGAAGCCTCTTGCCCCGCCGTTTGCTGACGGGCGATTGCGGTTGCTGTGGAGCACGCAGCGGCGGGAGCGGTGGAGTACGTTCAGGAGATATCGGGATTGACAGGCCTGCCTGACCGCCGGAAAACGGTGCGATCGGAGGAGGGGGGATCGGGCCGCCTACTGTTGGTTGTCCTTGCTCTTCAAACATAGGTTTTGGTATTCATAGTATGAAAAGATACCTCCTAAGAGTATAGCGCATTTTTGCTGGAAGCGCCTGTGGGTGAAAAAGAACCCGAAGCGCGCCGGTCTCCACGCTCTTCTCATCTCTTATCCTCCCCTGCGGTGGGACGTGAAGCATCATGGCGCTCCCAAACAGCTGGCGCTTCACGGATACGTAATGTACCTCCGGGTTCAAGAATCACTGTATCGCGCCGGCCGAGTTTCCCCGTAAGAAGAAACTTTGCGAGCGCGTCATCAACCCGATCCTGAATAAGTCGCCGCATCGGGCGCGCGCCGAACAACGGGTCGAACCCGGCATCGGCAAGTTCCCGAATCGCGGCTTCGGAGGCCTCAAGCGTAATTCCCTTCTCTGCAAGTCGCCGGGCAACCTCACCGAGCAGCAGTTTGGTGATGCTGACGATTTCTGTCTTTGACAGCGGTCGGAAAACGACAATCTGGTCGAATCGATTGAGAAATTCCGGCCGGAAGTACTTTCGCAGTTCCGACTGTAAGAGTTGTGCTTTGATCGACTCTAAGGGGCGCTGCGCGCGCAACCCATCCTGGAGGATCTCCGTTCCGGCGTTCGATGTCGCGATCAGGATGACATTCGTGAAATCAATCGTCCGACCGGAGCTGTCGGTCAGCCGTCCGTCGTCCATAACCTGGAGAAAGACATTGAGAATATCGGGATGTGCTTTTTCGAGTTCGTCAAGCAGGACGAGTGCAAACGGCTGACGCCGGACGGCCTCTGTCAGGTACCCGCCACTCCCGCTGCCCGAAAAGCCCGGTGACGCCCCAAGAAGTTGCGCGATGCTCCCCGACTCTTGATACTCCGACATGTCGAGCCGAATCATATTCGCCTCACCGCCGAAATAGACCTCGGCAACAGTTTTCGCTAGTTCCGTCTTCCCAACACCCGTGGGCCCGAGAAAGAGCAGGTTGACGATGGGACGTTTCATGTCACGAAGCTCCGTACGAGCACGACGCAGCGCTGAAGCGACCGCAGTGACCGCCTCATCCTGGCCGATGACACGCTCATGAATCCGTTCCTCAAGGTGCAAGAGCCGGCCGCTCTCCGACTCCGACACCTGCGTGAGCGCGATATTCGTTTTTTCTGCAACAACGCGTGCAACGTCCTCAGCCGTAACAACCGGGACACCGCGCCGTGCTGTGTGAACGGCTACTGCAACTTCTTCCATGAGTGAGATTGCCTTTTCGGGGAGATACCGATCATGCAGATACCGGCGTGACAGCGTCACCAACTTTTCAATCGCCGCGTAAGAGAAATAAACGTGGTGCCGATACTCGACCGTTGCAGAGGTCGCTTCGAGAATGCGGATCGCAGCGTCGGTCTCGACCTCTTCGATGGTGATCCGCGTATAGGCGCTGGCGAGCCCGGCCGCCGGCTCGATGTATCTGCGAAAATCAAGGGGATTGGTCGTCGCAAGAGAGAGGAATTGTTTGTTGGCAAGCGCGGCGCTGACAATCTCAGACAGATCGAGCGTCGCGCCACCGGCAGAAGAGACGCCGACAAGATTTTGCAGATTATCGAGAACAAGAACGATGTTCCCGGAATGCGTCATCTCGTTGATGATAGTGTTGAGCCGCTGCTCAAGACCGCCGAAACGGGCATCAGATCCGACAAGCGTGGCGATAGAAAGCGAGACAAGTCGTTTATCCTGCAGGATCTCTGGGACATCTTCGGTGACCATGCGCTGTGCGATGCCGTCGACAATGGCGGTTTTCCCGACGCCGGGATTCCCCACCAGCACCACATTGTGCCCGCCTTCCATGAGCCGGAAAATTTCATCCATCTCTTTGTCGCGGGCAATGCAGGGATGCAAGAAACCGTTGCGCGCAAGCTGGGTAAGGTCGTGCGCATAGCGATCAAGCAGCGGCGTTGCCGTTGCCGTCATGGCACGATTCATTCCGCTTTTCGGCTTGAAGCGTGCCCTCGCGCGGAAGTATTTCCACTGCTGCCGCAGATCCTCCTGGATCGTGATCCATGCGGTGACGTTCTCCACCATGACCGGAGGAATGCCGAGTTCATCCATGAGTTCGCGGAGGTCTTCTGCCGTCGTCGCAAGCGCTGCAAAAAGGTCTGTCACGTCAAGCCGGAGCGCACGTCGCGCAGAGGCACGCGCGTATGCCGCAAGCAATGCAGCGCGAACGCCTGACCCAAAGACCGGGCTCGTCGCTCCGGGTGTCGAATGGCTGCTGAGAATCTTCTGGAGAAGTCCGACCAGTTTCTTGTCGTCGGTCCCAAGCCGGCCGCGAAGAGCAGCTATCTTTCGATAGGAGAGCAGGGCGGCGAAGAGGAATGCTGGCTTGACCTCCCCTGCTCCGAACCGTGATGCCAACTGCCATGCCTCTTCAATAGCCCGAAGCGCCTCAGGCGTCAGCGTCGTTGCGATATCGATGGTCTGGTCGCGCTCCAGTTGCGAAAGCTGTTCCACCCGCACAGTTCCGGGTGCCGAGACAGCTGGCATGCTTCTGGGAATCCGCGAGACTCTGTCGCGGGCACGGGCAGCTCGGTAGACAAGATAGAGATCGGCGACGAGCGACAGAGAAAAAAGAAAGAGCCGCGGGTCGTGCCGGCGTTCCAGCAACAACGGGGTGGATTCTGGTGTGATGCCGCCGAGGTCGGCGACAAAGGCCACGAGTGACCCGAACCCAAGAACGCCAACAGCGGCAACGCCAACGGTCAGAACGGCGCGCGCTGATTGCTCGGCGCTTCGTTCGAGAATCGTCCCCGCGCTGACCTGCCTGCCCCAGTACGCCCACCGACCACCGATCCAGTCGGCCATGCCGCGGCCGTCGCATGAGGGGCACCCCTCCCCGCGGCATGTTTGGCACAGAATGGGTTGTCGTTCGTTAGGCACCACGAGGGAAGGTTACAACAAGAAGACCGACGACGCCGATCGGCAGCAGCAGGTAGACGATGAGAACAACGGTCAGTATGACCCACCAGCCCGCAAAGAGTATTGTGGAGATGACGAGCTGGATAATCCGCATGAAAAAGCTGATGATTCTGCCCTCGCGCGTGTAGTCGCCGAACATCGGACGGCCGAGGTTCTGGGCAAGGACTTTCAACGCGAGCCGATCAAGCGCATCTTCAAGTGTACAACCGTACCATTGCACCGCTTTCACCGCGCCGCGTGAAAACCACCACGCAGGGAACCGAACGATATCCAGCACAAGATCAAGGAAGATGAATCGAAGAAAGAGTGCGGCGCTGGACATATCTGTTCTCTGTTTTTGTAGTTCTAGTATCCCAGAAAATGGACGATTCCGCAAATAAAAAACCGTCCTTCTTTTTAGGCAGACGGCTTCAAATCTTCCGGAATGAACGAAGCAAAGCGGCCAATGTCACGATCGTCGTACAGCCGCGGGAGCATCGTGGAAGGATTCCACGACGCGACAAGCTCATCCATGTCATCGGTTGTCTGGTACTTGCCACTCTCACCGGCGTAGGACGCGTCGAGGGGGTCCACTTCGTACAATGCGATCTGGGCGATGCGCATTCCGACGGGGAGCGGGATGGCACGCTCACGCAGGACGTTCGTCACCTCCATGGTCCAGCGGTTGACGTACCCGACGTCCCCCCAGCCGGCGCACTTGCACACGGTAATGCCGATTCGTCCCATGGAACTGCGCGCACGCATCTCGGTCGTGACGCACCGGCGTCCACCCACAAATTCAATGGTGTGAGCGAGAATCGTTTCTCCCGGTTCAACGATGATGAGCCGGTCTTCACCGGTGATCCCGGCAAGGGGCGGCAAGCCTGACCGCAGCAACATGGCAGGCGCGGCGTATTGGGGCGTCCCCCAATAACGACGAACATGTGACTGGTCGAAAGGGTTAAGGGTCCGCGGACCGTGAGCCGAGGCGTGTTCCCGGTAGAACCACGGCCCCAACCGCACGTCATAGCTTGCCGTGTTCAAGCTCTTCGGGTCGAAGGGCCGGATGACGATATTCCCGCTTTCCATCTGCCGCAGAATCTGCGGGCGCGAAAGCAAACTTCTGCCCGGTGCGTCGGACATACAAACCTCCGGTTGAAAAGGGCAAAACTGGAAGCACCTTGACACACCGCATGAAGGACGTCAATCGACATCATGAGGTTCCTCGCTTCTGATTTCCTGCTTCTGTTGTAGCTCGGAAGAAAAAACCATCCCCGGCATGGCAGTGGAGACGGCAGGAATGCGCAGTGAACTGAGCCAGACCCATGAGGCAAGGAATTCGGCCTGGGTATCTCTTCCCTGATCGGCAGTCGAAACCGCCAAGAGGTACTCCGATACCCATTCCGGGCTGTGCGCTGCCACGCACATCGGAGGAGAAAACGCTCCGACGGAGACGCCCGTAATCCATTTGATGGCCCCCTCTCACCGTAGCTCGAGGGCTTTGCTCAGGCAGAAGAACCCCGCGACGCCAGGTCGCGCCTCACTATTCACGCCCACTGTGAAGGGCTTCATCTGCGCATCCAAAAGAACGGCACAGCGAGTATACCACGATTTACTTCGATCATCCTGTCATACGACGGGATGAAAAAACCGCTCCAGGACTGGAAGCGGTGAATCGATCGAGCTGACATGAAGCGGATTAGTGCTGCAAAAGGCTTAGGGTGCCAAGGCATTGCTGGCATTCACGGGCGCGGATGAGCGCTTCGGACTGACCTCCTGCCGCTTCCAGCGCCAGGGCAACTGTCAGCTCATCAACGGTGAAATGGCCGCAGGGGGTCCGTTGATCGCCATGGGTCACGTGCTCTGGAGATGCGGTCGGGAGTGATGCCGTGAACGAGTCAATGACTGTGCGAGCTGCTTTCGTGATCTCCTCATCCAGAAACACTGAGACATTCGGATCGCCGTCATGACCGGTACCCGGG
>CAZCGY010000046.1:7584-8419 GCA_964498355.1 uncultured Gammaproteobacteria bacterium
AGGAGGTGTTTACGAGGGGCTGGGCGGGTTCAACAGCGACACTCCCGAAAACCAGTGTTCAAACACGGTCGCTGGCTCGACCTCCCTATCAATGATGTCCTCGCGTCCTTCAAACTCTCCGAATGCACCAAGCGCCGCGGAATTCGAATATGAAAGACTGCAGTCCTCCTCCTCGTAAAGACCCGGCCCCCGCCCTCCCCAAAATTGCCCCATCATGTAAGCAGCAGTAAGAGCGCGTTTGAGAAACGGGATCACCCGATCATCCGACTTCTTCCACCAGCCTTGGTACTGCATTCCCCAGACGGGAACACTGTCATACCAGATCACCGTCTGGCCAAACGATTTTCCGTTGAGGGAGAACCACATGTCAGCGTACCGCCAAGCCCCCCGGACATGGGTGAGAAGCTTACCTGAGGGAAAATCCACGTTCGTGCCTGGTTTGGTAGCAGCTGCGTACGTTTCACGGCTTGCTTCGAAGAAGAACTGCTTAACCTCATCTTCGGAAGGAACTCTCCACAAAGGATCCGGCATACTTCAAACCTCCTGAAAGAAACTGGACGCTTCTTATCATATCCATGAACTGACGTCAATGGAGAGATCCTTCGACCCCGTCATACGACGGGGTATGCAAGCTCTTGATTGCCTCACACCTTATGACCATATGGTCATAAGGTATTGGATGAAAAAACCGCCCAAACATCAAGGCGGTGAAGGTGCACGTATCAGAGAACGGACTAGCGCTGGAGGAGGTCCAACGTCCCAAGGCATTGGGGGCATGCACGGGCACGAATGAGCGCTTCGGACTGACCTCCTGCCGCTTCCAGCGCCAGGGCAA
>CAZCGY010000047.1:0-8313 GCA_964498355.1 uncultured Gammaproteobacteria bacterium
AAAATCCCGTGGGAGCAATCCCGTGTCGGTTCGACTCCGACCGGCGGCACCAAACCGAGTTTCGGGACTCGAGAAATTCCCGGGGAACCGAGTGGGGGTCCCGCCGACTGGCGGGACGATTCTCTCCTCGCCCGCCACATGTTCAGGATCATCGCGATCTTTCCGGTTCGACGGAGTTTATCCCGCTGCAGATCGGGAACCGGCGGCACCACAAGAGCGGACAAGTTCATGAGAGCCCCTGCCTCCGCACGACCAGGAAGTTTATGTATTTTCCGACCAGCGGGCTTGCCAAGACCGGGGATATTGTGTACCCTTCGTAAAGCCGACCTTTCATGGTCGTTTTGTCGCGGGGTGGAGGAATTTGGCACCTCGTCAGGCTCATAACCTGAAGATTGCGGGTTCGAGTCCCGCCCCCGCAACCACGTACCATTCGCTCACTCCGTTCGCTCAGGCTTCGCCCTGAACCCTTTCGTGGTTCAGGGTACGTGGCTGCGCCGGTTTATCTGCTGGACGAATGGTACGTGTCCCGTACCCAAACGAACGTGCGTGGTACGGGGCAAATGACGGGCACCAAAACGTTTATGAGGAAATGCATTGGCGGCTTGGTACTACGTTTACATACTACGAAGCAAAAAGGATGGGAATCTGTATGTCGGTAGGACAAGGTGTCTTGCGCGCCGTTTTCAGCAACATCAGCGTGGGGAAAACATTTCAACAGCAAAACGCCTTCCCCTCCAGATACTGTATTTCGAGGGACATCGTTCTCCTCTTGATGCGGCACGAAGAGAGCGATACTTGAAATCAACAAAAGGACATCGTATGCTAAGACGGGTTATTCGTGACACATTGCAAAAGAGCATGCCTGGGTAGCTCAGATGGTTAGAGCGAGGGACTCATAAGCCCTAGGTCGGCGGTTCGATTCCGCCCCCAGGTACCAGTACCCCGAGGGAGTTTAGAGGCGGCCTGGATTCTGCGTTCTGAAAGGTGGTTGGTATGCGTCTCTTTGTACGGTGGAACGCCGAAAGAGAAGGATACGATACGGTGGAACTTGTTGACGAATACGGTGACGTCATCCAGCGCGAAACGTTCTGTCATAACCGCGATCGGCTGTACGGTTATTGTTGCGGCGTTGTGACAACGCTGCAGCGTATAGGCGTGCCCATCGAGATGCCACGGTGTCTTTCTGGGCACCGTGCTCCCGACACAATCAGACAGGATTAGACATCCCGCCCTGCGCGCCTGGGCCTTTTTCTCTCCGCCAGGATACTGTGAGCCCATGGAGCTTCATTTGATTTGTCTCACGCCCTGCCGTACAATGGATGACACCGTGCCCCACCTCATCCAAACAAAAGAGAGCGCACACAGGGCATTTGAGCAGCGCAGCATCTTCCGCTGCGACTACTGTTATGCTCCCGCAGTAGAGCGCCACTGCAAGGTTGTCTGCACAAACTGCGGGCGAGTCCGCGACTGTTCCGACCTTTTCCCCCAAGAGTAGCCGGATCTCTCCTCCCTTTTCGCTTTTACCTTTTTCTTTTTTCCTTCTTACTTCTCAGTTCTCCCTTCTTCGTTGATATATGTATCTCACGACCCACGCTGCAGTTGGTATTCTCATCAGCCAGGCCGTCAACCGGCCGATTGAGGCGTTCGTGCTTTCTTTTGTCTCGCATTTTGTACTGGATTTTGTCCCGCACGGAGATGAAAACGTCGGCGGCTGGGTGCGCAAAAGCCCGAAGAACGCGTTTCTCATTGCCATGATCGACATTCTCCTCATCTTCGGCTTTCTTTTTGCACTCTATGCCACGCAGAATTTGCCCGTCATGGCACGAATATCAGCGGGCATCATCGGCGCAGTGCTGCCGGACTTCCTCAGCAGCGTCTTCCCGGTCATCCACTACTACACGAGCTGGCTGGTTATCGTCCGGATAATCCACCGGATGCAGTACAAGCTCGGCCTGATTCCCATCTGGCGGGGGCACGACTGGATTCACAAGCTGACGCACCGCGTCATTCCTTCCCGCGTCAGCTTCAGGACCGGCCTCATCTACCAGGCGGTTTTGGTTATCGTCTGTCTCGCCATCGGCCTCGGCCTGATATTCCGGTAGGGAGCAAGTGAGAACGTACAACGAAGAAAGAGAAGGGCATGATTGCCATCCCCCCTCACTTCTTCTTTTTGCATTCTTCGTTCTACCTTCTCCGTTACTTTATCCCTTCCCCAGCGTCTTTTCTCCTGGCTTCCATTCCACGCCGCAGCGCTCGCCCGTCTGGAGCGCTTGAAGCGCGCGGAGCGTTTCAGCGACACTTCTGCCGACATTGAGATCCGACACGACCATCCATCGCAGAACGCCTTCGGGGTCGATAATGAAGGTGCCGCGAAGCGCCTCTCCTGTTTCTTCAACGAGGACGCCGTAGTCGCGGCTGACCTTCTGCGTCGGATCGGCGAGGAGCGGGAAGTTCAGTTTCCACTTCTCTCGCTCAATCCATGCGCGATGCGAATGCGCGCTGTCCGTGCTGCAGCCGAAGATGACGGCGTTGAGTCCGGTAAACTCCGGCGATGCCGATGAAAACCCCGTGATTTCTGTTGGACAGATAAAGGTGAAGTCCCGAGGGTAGAAAAAGAAAATCACCCATGTACCTCGTACATCAGAGAGCGCGTAGTGCTGGAACTCCGTTTTCTGCACCCCTTCCAGCCGGAACTCGGGTGCCGATTTTCCTACTTGAAGCATGATTGGGAACTCCTTTCGTTTGTTGCCCCGGTCACCGGGGTGCCTCGGATGATAGCGCATCCTTGCGTACCCGCGCAACTGTGTTCCAATGCCAAAAGAGGTTGCGGATGCCCGGTACATGTTCCAGCAGCCGGTCAGCGGCTTCCAGCGGCGGCCGGAGCATTGCTGGAGCTTCCCAGTCGCGTTTCGCAAATTTCCCGATCATCCGCGCGGCTTGGTCCGCGAGATCCGAGAGGAATTTGACGGGACGCAGTTCCACAAGTTCAAGCCCAGCGGATGCAATGAGCATACGCATCCCCCGCTCTGTGAATCCGTTTGTCGTATCGTCGCCGATGGAATGGACATGCCCGTCGCCCTTCCTGAAAAAATGCTTGAGCGGATGGAGCCAGCGGAAGACCGTCACATACGGCCATGCCTGCGGTTCCAACTCCAGAACAACGAGACCGCCCGGACGAACGACCCTCCGGAATTCCCGAAGCGTTGCTTCGGGATGGGGAAAATGATGGAACGACGCCGCGATGAGCAGTGCATCAAAACTCGCGTCAGAAAACGGGAGACGGTCGCCGTCTGCAACGGCAAATTGCATCAGGTGCTTCACATCCAGTCGTTCCGCGTACCGCCGCGCACGACGGACGCGAGCTGTTGCAAGATCCGTCGCAACAACGCGCATCCCTGCCCGTGCAAGTTCCAAGCTGTCGGGGCGCTCGCCGCACGCCACCTCAAGAATCCTGCTGCCCTCGGGCAGTCGCAGCAGCCGCGCTTTGGCATGGCGATGGTAGTAGGCATCTCGGGGAGGAACGTTACCCTCCTTGGACAGTTCGCTATGGGCCTCAATCTCGGTTTTCAGAAAGTCCGTCAGGAACGTGGGGTGCAAGAGGATTGGAAGATCATCTTCAAAACGAAAAAGCGCTGAGCACGTTGGACAGAGCAACCCTTCCGGCTTCCGGAGAAGCCCCGCATGACACTGCGGGCACGCGAACCCGGAATCAGGAAGCCGCGGAACGTCCCGAGCATGTTTTGCCCGGACGATCGCTTCTGCCTCCTCGAGCGTCATTCCTGCACCGCGAGAAAGCCGGTTGGCAACGGCCGGAATGTGGTACAGAAATTTTGGGAACCACCCGCTGCTCATAACGCGATGGGATGCGATGGTCGAGTAAAGGACGCGAGGAATCCACACGCCGTGCTTACCCTGCTCAGCCATCGTTAACCATAAATCCCAGTCCTGCAGACGCTTCAGCTCTTCGTCAAATCCAGGAAAATCTCTCTTCCGGATGAGCGCACGAGTTGGGATGTAATTACGTTCGCGAAGAGCATGGACGTCATATGGCCGCAAACGGAACAGTTTCCACCCGAGTTTGAACGACGAATACGCAAACGATGCTTCGGGATGATCGTCGAGCGCCCTGGCAAGCGCGGAGAGTGCGTCGGGCTCATAGACGCAGTCCGCATCAGAGAAAAACAAGAGCTCGCCGGACGCTTGGCGAGCGGCGATGTTTCGTGCAGTATTCGCACCCCGATGGTCACCGCGGAGAATGCGGACAGTCGGGAATTCCCGCGCGATGATGGATGGGGTTGCGTCGGTTGATCCATCGTCCACAACAATAATCTCGACGTTCGGGTAGTCCTGGCGCGTCAGCGACACAAGACACCGACGGATGGTCGGGCCTGCGTTCCATGCGGGAATGCAAACGGAGATTTTCGGATAGTCGGACAATGGTTACCCCCTCATACTCCCCCTAGCGTGCAAACCTTGCGAAACGCCCGTTCGCGGTCTTCCAATTCAGTTGCGCCATGAAATCCTTGATGTAGGACGGCCGGTCGCTGCCGTAATCCATGAAGTATGCGTGTTCGAACACATCGAGGGTGATGAGCGGAATCGCGCCCCACACCGCACCCTGGTTGTGCGTATCACTGGTGTAGATGCGCAATCGCTCCTCGTGCGTGTCCCATGCCAGAACAACCCAGCCCCGTGCGGCAAGCCCGCACGCCTTGAACATCGCGTCCCACGACTCGTAGGATCCGAAATCCTTTTCAATTCTTGCCTTGAGCGCACCGGATGGCGCTCCGTCGCCGCCGAGGACGGCAAAGTAGTACTCATGGAGGTAGACGCCGTTGACCGCAAAGGACTCTTCTGCTTTGAGTGCACGAAGCGCGCTGTATGTCGCGTTTGCGGTATCAAGCTCAACGGATTCCAGTTTTTCCTGGATCTCGTTTTTCTTGGTGACATAGCCCGCGTAGAGCTTGTCGTGATGAATCTGCATGGCTTTCTCCGAAATCCCTTTGAGAGACTTCATCGAGAAAGGCAGGTCTTTTGGAACATAGGACATACGTTGAGGGTAAAAGGTAAAGGGTAAAAGGTAAAATGCAACCGCGCACAAACATTGACCTTTTTCCTTTTGCCTTTTGCTTTACTTCAGCATCCCCTCCGGAGGACTCCCCTGTTCAGGCCAGACCTGCTTACCTTCATCGTCATACAGGTAGATACATGCAACCGGGCATGCCTTTGCCGCCTCGAGGAGAGTGGCGAGATCGTGCCCATGGGGGTTCGTGATCATCGCCTTGCCCTCGGCATCGAGCTCGAACGTGTTCGGCGCGATAGCAACGCAATCGGCGGCGCTGATGCACACATTGCGGTCAACAACAATTTTCATGGTTTGCGGACGGTGTCAGAACAGGATAGTGCCAGGAGTGGAGTATATCGAAAAAGTAACGGAGAAGCAAGAAAAAACCCTGCTGGGCAGGGTGAAAAGGTTTTGGGTCGTTGAGCGGAATGGACGTTGGATCTTAGTCGACGTCGTAGTCAGTAAGTTCGATGTTCTCGAAGTAGACCCTGCTACCGTACCGACCTTCATTCAGCGCATCGACGACTTTCTTCACCGTCTCTTGCGCGACGTCTTGCCGTCTCGCTTCGACCTCGAACGTCTGGTGACGACCCTCACCGGAAATCCGGTCATGGGTGTACGTCGTTACCATATACTTACTCACGTTACATCGCCTTCCATTCTTCCCTGCTGGTTGTCCGCATCGAACACATTGTTACTTACGTTTTTTCACAACTTTCTCGACCACCTTGAGATGGCTTATGAAGCCATGCTCCTTTTTGATCTTGCGTCTCGCCGAAGCTTTGTCTTTCGCTTCGACTGTGGTCTCGAATTCCTGCCAGACCGGGGCATCTTCCAGAAGATAGTTCCGTATATCGATGTACCCGGTTACCTGAAATTTCATTGCTCTCTCCCTCCATAAGTAGTGCCGGATGCTCGGAGTTTCCAGCATATAGCCCCGCCGTCGCCTTGCGGCTCTGGCAAATCCACGATTTTGTAATCTCTCGCTTCGCTTTCGGCGAGCTCGAAAACAAAATCGGGACAAGTGTTGCCTCGTGCATTGCTGCCCGAGCGGACAATGCTCACGGTACCCCATACCGTCCACTCACTTCTTCAGTGAGCGAGGCGTGGTCTCGTGCGAGCAGCCCTCGGAGCTGCGACGAGCTTGGTTCCGGCAGTGCCGGATCGTCGCAGCGAGAGTGCAGGCCGCATCGGACATACCCTCTTTCTTTTGAAGGAACGGCAAAGCGATGTGACTTTAGAGAAAATAGGACGATTTGTCAACAGAGTGAGAAAAATAAAAACAACTTATGGCAATATGTTGTCTTGAAAAAAAGTTCGTGATAGCGGCGTGGAACGTTCAGTGGACTTGTGACACTACGTTGTATGAAAAACCGCCAGAATGCGGCGGTTGTCGGTTGCGAAGGGTTATGGGTATTCAGCATCGCCATACGCGATGCTCCGTACATGTGTTCCTTCCTTGGTCAATCCGAGGTGAAGGCGGAGCGCATCGAAGACCAGAAAGGTCCCCCCATCACACGCGTGAGGAACGCGACGGCCGCCTGCCGCGTCAGGAAAACATGTAAGGACGTCTTCAAGAAGAACCGGGATGTCGAAGTTGACGACAAAGAGATCGGCAACGTATTCGGGCCGGCTGAAACGCGTCCGATACGCGCCTTCATGAACCGGCATGCGCATCGTGCAGTGACATCCTTCTGGACACGTGTCCCACTCCGCAACGTCACCAAAGATCGAACGTGCAGCGAGAAGCGAGGTTTCACCGAGAACAAGTGCTCGGCCAAAAAGAGTGATGACCTTGCCGTTGCAAAGACGCGGAACAATGGTTTGCATAGCCCCTCTTATGACCTCCCCCCACCTGAAGAAAAGGACAATGGATCGGGGTGATAGTAGACGACAAAAAGAAAGATGTCAAGCCATTTGGATGGCCATGGTGCTCCAACAAAAGGCGTAGGGTGTTGCCCGCCAGAACAAAACGACGTTCGTGAAGAATCGTGAAGCTAGATCGATGCGCTCGCGGATGTTGCGGTGAACAGCCATGCGATCACTGCCATAACGCCAAGCGCGGCAAGCATGGCAATAATGTTCCACTCGTATTTCGGCGCTTTCTGTTTGAACAACACCATATGAGAAGTGTACCAGGAGACCGGATTGCTCTCAAGCATCCAGCCCGTTGAGATACGAAACGGTCGCGAGCGCTGCGGTCGCGCCCTGTCCTGCGGCGATGACAATCTGCTTGAACGCGACATCGGTGACATCCCCTGCTGCAAAAAGTCCCGGGATGTTCGTCCGGCACATTGCATCAACCATGATTTCCTTCGTCGCCGTCTTGGCGACTTTCTCATCGACAAGATCGGAGTTCGGAATCTGGCCGATGTGAACGAACACCCCTTTGACGTCCGACAAGATGTGCATACCGCCATTTGCATCACGATATTCAAGGCCGGCTGTCTGCGTCTCGCCGAGCACGTTCGTCGTCATGGCGTTGAGAATGACCTTGATATTCGCGTGTTCTTTCACCTTTTTCACGAGAATCTCGTCGCCTTTGAATGTCGGATTTTTGTGGATGAGATAAACCTTTGGGCAAATGGCGGCAAGAAACAGGGCGGACTCCAGCCCCGAGTTGCCGCCGCCAATTGTCGCGACAACTTTTCCCTTGTACAACGGGCCGTCGCAGGTCGTGCAGTACGTAATCCCTTTTCCTCGGAGTTTCTTTTCAGAGGGGACGGGAAGTGGCCGCGGATGGATTCCCGTCGCGACAATGACGGCTTTTGCCTCCCATGACATCGGTTTGCTGACATGCTTGCCAGCGACACGGAATATTCCATTGAGCTTTTCCACCCGCTCGACAAAAACGGGCTGTTCGATGCGCACCTTGTAGTACTCAAGCTGTTCCAGAAACTTCTGTGTCAGCTCGATGCCGTCAGTATGCTTAAAACCAAGATAGTTTTCGATCTCTCCGGACGTGGCAACCTCACCGCCGATGTCGCCGGTCACCATCAAAAAATTCAAGTTGCGCCGCGCCGCATAGATTGCTGCGGTGACGCCCGCTGCGGACCCGCCGATGATGATGAGATCGAGCATACATGTAAGTAAGAAGGGAGAAGGGAGAAGGGAGAAGGGAGAAGGGAGAAGGGAGAAGAATTAGGCAACGCGGAAGAAAATCCATTCAGGTTTTTCTTCCTTCTTACCTCTTCGTTATTACCAGTATACCGTCCGCCGCTTGCAAGGACAACCCAGGAGCTATCGGA
>CAZCGY010000048.1:0-7783 GCA_964498355.1 uncultured Gammaproteobacteria bacterium
TTTTACAGCAAACTTCAGCAGCGTTCCGAGAGGGCCGAGCTTTTCCAGAACGTTCATTGTTGTTTTCTCGGGAATGTGCAATCCCGGGTTCACGTGGCGGAAGCTCCCACGATGGAGGATTGCCTTGCGTCGCGGTATGTGTTCCTGCACTAGCCGTTTGAGCACGGCACGGTGGATTCTGCTGCCGAGGGTCCGCACGACATCCTGAAGATTCTCGCGAAGCGACACGGGCTGTTCCGGCAATGCATCCATGAGATCTGTCGCGCGATCGCCGACCTCATCAATCCGAAAATCGGCAAGCAGTGACTCCCGGGCAACGCGGGCAAGTTCGCTAATATCTTGCGCAGAGAGGCCACGCCGTTGTTTGTACTCCTCCCAACCAATCGGTTGCTCGCTGTTCGGGTCGTTCCATCGCGTCTGCCCAAAATACGCATCGGGAGACGCTGCACACCGCGCAAGCTCCTCCCGCATCACCATGGCATAGGCGTTGCCTTGCGTGTTCTCAAGCCATTCAGGCACGTTCGGTTGGAGGTTTTCGCGCATGGGTGCTTGTTCGTCTCGTGTAGTATACCACATGCGCGTTGCGACTTTTTCCGATACACTGAACAGCATGCACCGGCAATTTATCTTTTTCTCCCTCGGTATCGTCATTCTTTTGGGAATCACAGCGGCTATCCTGTTCCCACGCCGAACCGTCCCGACTGAACAGCAGACGCAGCCGGCGCAACGTCACATCTCTGCCTGGGTCCGTGATGGGTATTATGACCCTTTGTTTGCGGCAGTAGACGCACAACTGGTCAACAACGACCGAACGGTTGTTGCTGCAATCGTCAATCATCATCTGTTTGCACCCGACCTCATTGCAACGACCCTGCACGCAATTTCCGGCGCGCAGCCGTCCGTCGTCGTTCTCGTAAGTCCGAACCACTTCGGCATCGGGAGCGGCGCATTCGTCACGTCCGCCTGGGGTTGGATAACGATGTCCGGTAACTTGGCAGGTGCGCCCGAGCTTGTGCGGGTTTTAGAGAAGACCGGGCGCGTCACGATCGATGAACCCGTCTTTGAGAAAGAACATGGTGTTTTCAATGTTGTGACGTTTATCCGGCACTACTTTCCGGGAGCAAAGTTGTTGCCCATCATCGTCCGCGAGCAGGCCGCAGAGGACGATATCGACGGTTTGGCAGTACGTCTCGATGGCATTCTTCCGGCCGATGCCCTTGTCATCGGATCGTTCGATTTTTCGCACTATAAAAAAGACGCGGTTGCACAAGCGAATGACGCGGTGAGCATGCGTGTTCTTGGACAGCTCGATGCAGATCACACGGCTGGTCTGGATATTGATTCAACCAAAGGGCTGCGACTGCTTTTGCGGTACGCCCAACTTCGCGGCGCCACAGCTTTTCATCTCACGGGGCACTCCAGCTCGGCAGAGCGTATCGGCGATCCAGAAACCACCGAGAATACCAGTTACATCACCGGTTTCCTCACCGTTCCATAGGCCTTGTTGGTAGGACTGCCGTATGTCATACTGTTGCTGAGAACACTTTATCACCAGCGAAAACAAAGATATGAATGTGAGGAATCTCGTTCTGGCGATCGTGATCACGGTCGTCCTGCTCGGTGCCGGCATCGGCATCGGATTTGTAGCGTTTCGTGGAACAAACGCCAACGTGGCGGTCAACGACGACCTTTCGGGTATCACAAACAGCGGGGTCACGTCAAACGTGACGACAAATGCAAACGTCAACGCGACTATTAGCAACACGAATCTGTTCGAGCCAGAACCGCTCCCCACTGTTCCTCCAGAAACCGCCAACGCCCCAAAAGAGATAGCGAGTTTGAAACTCATCAAACCCGATCCGTACACGACGCCGGGCACTCCCACAGAGACGTATTACGACACCGGCGCTCTCACGTCAGGAAAGTACGCCGGGCAGAAACTCGTTCTTCTTGTCTATATTCCCGAGGGTCCCGCGTTTTACCCGGAGTATTTTCGCTTTGCCCAAAAAGGGAGCGACCTGACCCTGCTGTCGTTGCACTCGGGTGGGTATGCCGATTATCTCGATAAAGCAAAGTTCACGACGGACACAACCACAACGCTGAAGGGTTTTGACTACCCGAAGACCATCCAGGGGAAGACGGCCCGCCAGTCCTTGACGCTTGACCCGTACGTCAACGCTTTTTTTGATGAGACGGGGTTGAAGGTTGGTTTTACTGACTCGACGTGGGGCAAGGTCTACATGGATGACGGCACCGGCAAGGCACTACGGCCGTTCGACAGCAACGGATTCTACCTGCGCGCGCCTGACGGCACCGTGAGGGTCTACTCGCTTGATGTTGATTTTCAGAACGATTCGGGCGTGCTTGATCTGCGCTGGAATGACGGTTCGAAAAACTTTACCGCGTATACAGTCGCCGAGGTCGGCGGATGCGGCAAGTCGAACTATACGTTCGTTGTGAGGGATGGCGCGTATGCCGTCGGCAAGAACCTGAAGCAGACCGGTACATCGTCACAAGGCGATCCCATCTACGAGATTTCTGATGTAACGGACGCGCTGCTCAAAAAAACCTACGACGAAGGCTCTTGGAAGCCCTACGACGTGAACGGAAAGCAAGAAACAACCTACACGTACCAGCAATATCTTGACCTGCATCCGTTTATCTTCTGGACCGACCCGTTTGGCCGACTTGTGCGTGCCCAGAACAATACGTTTGTTCCCCAGGCGGAATGCGGCAAACCGGTTATTTATCTCTATCCCGAAAAGGCGATAGACGTATCGGTAAAAGTAGAGCCGCAAGGCGGCATGACCGCGTCTGACCCTGCTTACAAGAGCGGATGGAATGTTCACGCGCAGCCGGATGGCAAGCTGACTGAAAAATCCTCCAACGCAACGTACCCCTACTTGTTCTGGGAGGGCCGCGGTTCAACCATCTATGAACAGCCGAAAAAGGGCTTCGTCGTCGCGAAGGAAGATGTCCCGGTTTTCCTCGAAGGGACTCTGGCGAAGTACGGCCTCAACACGAAAGAGGTCGCCGACTTCAAGGAGTTCTGGGTTCCCCGGATGCAGTCCGCGCCGTACTACTTTATCTCCTTCCTCGGGAACAGAGAGATGGATGCGTTGGCACCCCTCTCGGTGACCCCGAAACCGGATACCGTCATCCGCGTGTTGATGGACTACCGGCCGCTCGAGAAGCCGATTCCTGCCCGGCCATACGCAATCCGTACACCGGAACGCAAAGGATTCACAGTTGTAGAGTGGGGAGGGGTCCTACGGTAATCATTCATACACACCCGCATGAAAAACAGAGAGTCTGGTCAGCCGCCTGAAACAGACGAGCCGGAGCATCATCTTGATGATGCGCTCCGCGAATTCGGCTCCCACCTTGACGACTGGTATCGTCACCTGCAAGAAGAAGTACCGCGAGAGAAAAGCATGGATGTGCGCGAGTTTGGTCTTGCACACTGGCTTGAGGAAGCCGAGATCCCTGAGGACAAAAAAGAAGAGGTGCTCCAGCTTGTTGAGCGCTATCTGCGCTTCGTTGAAGAAACAAAAGATGGCGACCACGGAGCCATCGCGGCAATGGAGCGTCTCAAGGAAAAAATCGAATCGACTGGCCAGTAGCACCTCGGATTATGCAAGAAACATTTGACGGGCTCGGCATTGCACCGCGGATTCTTGAAACGCTTGCGCGGCTTCGTTTTTCCAGTCCAACGCCAATCCAGGCCAAGGCCATCCCTGTCGGAATCGAGGGGAAGGACGTGGTTGGCATTGCACAAACGGGCACGGGGAAGACCCTTGCGTTCGGGATTCCGATGTTACAACAACTCGCGTCCAAGAAAGGACGCGGGCTTGTGCTCGTCCCGACGCGGGAACTGGCGATGCAGGTCGACGTGATGCTGCAGCAGATCGGCCGGCCCGTTGGCTTGCGGACCGCCGTTCTCATTGGTGGCGCCTCAATGGTGAACCAAATCGCCGCGATCAGGCGCAATCCGCATATTATTGTTGCCACGCCTGGCCGTCTCTTGGATCACCTGCAGCAAAAGACCGTATCACTGAAGGACGTCCGCGTGCTGGTGCTGGACGAGGCCGACCGGATGCTCGATATGGGTTTTGCGCCGCAAATCGAACGGATTCTTGCTGCCGCTCCGAAGCCAGAAGAGCGGCAAACGCTCTTGTTTTCTGCGACGATGCCAGCCACGATCGTCTCGATTGCACGAAAGCATATGCGTATGCCCTTGAGAGTTGAAGTGGCTCCTTCGGGGACGGCAGCTGAAAAGGTAGATCAGGAAATCTTCGTCGTGACAAAAGCAGACAAGCCGCGAATGCTCGAAAAAATTCTCGCAGAGACGCGCGGGCCGGTTCTCGTCTTTATGCGGACAAAACATACCGCAAAGAAGCTCACGCGCCTTGTCCAGCACATGGGGTATGCGGCAGCCGAGATTCATTCAAACCGTTCGCTTGCTCAGAGAAAGGCGGCGTTGGACGCCTTCAAAAATGGCGCGGTCAGGGTGCTCGTCGCAACGGACATAGCCGCCCGCGGCATTGACGTGAAGGGGATTGCGATGGTGGTGAATTTCGATCTGCCTACAAGCCCCGAGGACTACGTTCATCGCATCGGCCGCACCGGACGGGCGGGCGAAGGCGGACGCGCCGTCTCGTTCATGATGCCTGACCAGCGCCGCGATCTTCAGGACATTGAGCGACTCATCCGAAAGTCGCTGCCGCTCAAGCAGGTGTCGGGGCTGCCTCCTCAGCGCGCCGTTCCGTCGATGCCACGGCAGGTTCAACGGCATCGGCAACGGGTTGATGGAGAGCGACGCTACCATCGGGCGGCACCACCGCACCGAAAATCCAGCCGCGGCCGGCGTTCGTCGCACAGGACTGGCGGTACACGGACCTACCGCCCGGTCAGCTTGCCATAGCGCTTTTTTTGGCCGGTCGACCGCGTACCGCGTCAGGTGGTAGCATGGTGACATGAACGGAGAACGGCAAACCGCAGTGATCACGGGTGCGTCGTCAGGCATTGGCCGTGAGATCGCGCGTGTTCTTGCTGCGCGGGGATATGACCTTTTCATCCTCGCTCGCCGGTTTGATCGTCTGCTGGAGCTGAAGAGCGAGCTTGAACAGCGGCACGGTGTCCGCGTCATGCCGATGAAAGCGGATTTGCGCGATCCAGCCGTGCCCGCTGCCATCAAAGCACAGCTGGATCATGCGGGCATCGAACCCTCTCTTCTGGTCAACGACGCAGGTCTTGGCACATTTGGCATGTTCACCGAACTCACATGGGAAGAGGTCGAACAGATGCTGCTCGTGAATATCGGCGCCTTGACTCGCCTGACGCATCTTTTTCTTCCGTCCATGCTCAAGCGCCGGAGCGGGAAGATTCTGAACATCGGGTCGATCGCGGGGTCTCTGCCTGGGCCATGGATGGCCGTCTATCATGCAACGAAGGCGTATGTCGCTTCTCTCTCCGAAGCCCTGTGGGAGGAGACGCGCGGAACAGGCGTGACCGTGACGCTGCTTGCGCCCGGGCTGACACGAACCGAGTTTCATGAACATGCCCACCAGAAACTCACATCGGGGGGATGGATGGACGCGCATACTGTCGCACGGATCGGGGTGGACGCCCTGCTCGCTGGCAGGCCGATCGTCGCCGCGGGTTTCCGGAACTCTTTCATTCTCTGGATTGTTCGCTTTCTTCCGCATCGGCTTCTTCTCTGGGCGGTACGCAAATCCAACGGGCGCTAAGAGGCATGGTGTGCGCCACGGCAAAAGAATGATATACTTCACGTGGCAGGGAACAGAACACAAAAACAATGAAAAAACTTTCAGCAATCGTCCACCCAAGATCCGAGTACCGGACGCTTCGATGGTGGAATGTGGTGATGGCGATTCTCCACGCCGCGCAAGGAGTCGTGATGCTCGCAGTGAGTTCCGGTTTTGCATTGCCGCTGACGACTGCGTTCGTCCGCTTCAACGCGGAGTCGCAAAAACTTGAGCCGCTGTTGCGGACCATCGGTGAGCTGCGCATTGGCCCGCTTGTGGCTGGATTTTTCTTTCTTTCGTCGCTCGCGCATCTTGCCGTCTCACTCCCGCATGTTCATGCATGGTATATCGCGAACCTCAAGAAAGGGATGAATGCGGCGCGCTGGATCGAGTACAGTTTTTCTTCGTCGCTCATGATCGTCGTCATTGCGATGCTCACCGGCATGTATGACGCGGTGTCGCTTCTGCTCATCTTCTCCCTCAACGCCATGATGATTCTGTTTGGGTGGATGATGGAACTCCACAATCAGACAACGAAGCTGACTAACTGGCTTTCGTTCTTCTTCGGCTCGCTTGCGGGCATTGTTCCCTGGGTCGCCATTGCCATCTACCTCATCGGCGCGGGGAGCGTCCCGGGTTTCGTCTATGGAATTTTTCTTTCCCTTTTCGTCTTTTTCAACATCTTTGCGGTCAACATGGTGCTGCACTACAAAAAGGTGGGGAAGTGGCGCAACTATCTTTTTAGCGAGCGCGTGTACATCATCCTCTCCCTTGTGGCGAAATCACTGCTTGCTTGGCAGGTATGGGCCGGCACGCTGCGACCCGTGTAGGAATCAAGAACCGTCGGCAGATACCAACACGACCCTCTGCTTTGAGGGCCGTGTTTTCTTCATCTGAACGATTTCTAGACAACCGGCTGCGTCGACTGTTTTTTCCCCGGGAGGGCAATGATGAGGTAAAGAGCGGAAAGTCCGACGAGGGTATAGACGACTCGCGCAACGGGCGACATATCACCGAAAATGCCGGCGACAAGGTCATACTCAAAAAGGCCGACAAGCCCCCAGTTCAGGCCGCCGATGATGATCAGAATGAACGCGATCCAGTCAAGCACATTCATTTTCTTCATGATGTTCACCCCCTTTCGGGATGCTGTCCACAGCTTCTTTCATCATTATGCGTCCCGCAGCCAGCAATCGTCAACTTCGATTCCCTTGACCGACATCTCTTTGCTACTGTACTCTACAGGTGCTTTTTTGAAAGGAGGGTGCATGTTCGTCGTTCTCGTGACCCACAGCGGGGGCCATGGCGATGAAACAAATATCCTTTTGGTGACGGATGACCCGGTCCGTGCGTATCGCAGTGCGGTGATGGTCGAGAGGTACGGCTATGACTTTCACGCACCCGACACGGGAGTGACCGTGTATCAACCGCGTCCAGAAACGCCGTACCCGAAGGAGTTGTACCGCTTTCTGGCAGACAGCCCGCCATCTCCTTTATTCCCCGTTGTGTTTTCCCGCAGATGTACCGGGACAGAGTGGGTTGAGGAATGGTGGGACGAGTCATTCCGTTCTTTGATCGGTATGGAGCAGACGCGGCAGGAACCGAATATCCCTGCTTAACCGCAGGGTTTTTTCTTTCTCCAAAATCTGGTCTGTGCTACCATCAGGGCCGGAAAGGAGAACAACATATGCCAAGCACAGAGGAATTCAAGGTATCCGGCAAAGACCTTGTCGGCAGAGTGAAGGAAATCATCCGTCAAGGCAACATCCGCCGGGTCATTATCAAGAACGACAAAGGGGATACCATTCTCGAGATTCCGGTCACCATCGGTGTCGCCGGTGCACTGCTTGCGCCATGGCTTGCCGCGGTTGGTGCAGTCGCTGCCCTCGTGACGAACTGCTCGATTGTGGTGGAGAAGAGAGGAGAATAAGAGGGTCCAAAAGGTTCTGGTCTCTCGGGGCGCAAATTATCCCCATGTTCGAACCTCGCAGAAAACCGCGTGAATCGGAGATTTT
>CAZCGY010000049.1:0-7628 GCA_964498355.1 uncultured Gammaproteobacteria bacterium
ACTGATCCGGAACGATTGTCGTATGCGGCGACGACCACGTCGCCGTTCCAATCGATCCACCCGGTGTACGTGAAGTTGCCCACCTGCACGGCGCGCGGATCGCCGAACCAGCACCAGGCCCCGCGTTGCGCCAGGGAGGGGAACGCCGACGGCGGCGGTGCCTGTGTCAGAGCGGTGAGCGGCAGGCTCCAGGCCGAGGCAAGCCCAACCCCATTGATTGCCCGCACCCGGAACAGATGGCTGGTGGCTGGCAACATCCCGGTCGCGGTGAACGGTGCAGCGGCGGCCAGGCCAACGATGATACCGTCGCGTTCAATTTCGTACTGGCTGATTTCGGACTCGAAATCGTGCGACTCCTGCCAGGTCAGGGTGATGGTGGCTTGGGTGGCGGTTGCTGTTCGGAGTCGTTCCGGCACGGATGGTGGTGTATCGTCATCGAGTCCGCGCACGCTGATGATCGGCGGAACGACGAGTGCGGCGATCAGGACGGCCGCGACGACTGATGGGAATCGCCAGTGGTTCATAGTAGTATAGCTCTACAGTATTTATCGACAGAAAGCAAGTCCGCCACGAGTATTTTCTCGCCCCAAACGCCTCAATCAGAAAGATTGTCGTTTCATGAAGACGTGCGTGTTGCCGCCCCTCGTTACTCGCATCCTCACCATCCAATGTTTTTGACAGAGAAAGAAATCAGTGCTATAATAATAAAAGAAGCTTCAAAAGCAACGAAAAAAAGAAGAAACAACCACCATCACTATGGCAATGCGCACGATTTCCCCACTGCTGAATCGCGGACTCGTCCAGCGGCTGCAGCGAGCGCTCGCGGTGTTGAGCGTTCTTGCGCTTCTTTTTGGGACTGTCCCGATCCGGCAGGCTTCGGCCGCAGCGGTGACGAGCTTCAAGGATACCCTCTCGCGGCTCCAGGCATCCACTGCCGCCAACCATACGATCCAGTTCACGACGCCGAGCGGCGTCGATGCGGGTGAGACGATCACGGTGGCGTTCCAGTCTGGTTTCACGATGAACTCGATTGACTTCGCGGACATCGACGTTGCGGACGACGGTGTGGACCTGACGCTCGCCGCTACCCCGTCGGGTGCCACCTGGGGGGCTGCACTCTCGAGCCAGACGGTCACCATTACCTCCGGGACGGGAACGATTGCTGCAAGCTCAGTCATTACGATTGAAGTCGGTACGAACGCGACCCAGCCGACGACGGGTGACACGCAGATTACGAACCCGAGCGCGGGCAGCTACACGGTCACGATCGGTGGGACCTTCGGGGACTCGGGCACGTTGGCAATCAACATCATTGCCGATGACACCGTTGACATTACCGCGACCGTCGACCCGACCATCACCTTTTCCATCTCGGACGTAGCGATTGGCTTCGGCAGCTTGTCGTCTTCAACCGGCCGGTGGGCAACCGGCGACGCAACCGGCGGGAACGCTTCAGCCGGTTCAACGCCGACCGCAGCGCATACCCTGGCGATCGCGACGAACGCACAGAGCGGCTGGGCCATCACGTATAACGGCGCGACACTCACGAGCGGCTCGAATACGATCACCGTTGCGTCCGCCGTAGACGAGGACAGCGATGGCACGCCCGGTTCGGAGCAGTTCGGGGTCAGCGCGAGCACGGATGGAGATTCGACGATTGCGACCGGCTACCTGCGTGACGCGAACGCTGACTGGACCTTCGTCGCGAGCACGGCCACGACGCTCGCCTCGGAGTCCGGCGAGACGAACACCGAGACTATCAGCGTCTCGTACCTTGCGAACATCTCCACGATCACGGAGGCTGGCAGTTACTCAACCTCGGTCACCTATATTGCCACCGCAACATTCTAGGGTGTACAGTGGAGAGGCTGCACTAAGACCAAAGTGGAAAACCCTATGAACCGAAAGTCCCTCCTCTACCTCGCCGCGACCAGTGCGCTGGTATTTGGTTGGTTGATTTCGTCGCGGTCGGTGCAGGCCATCACGGTCATCCCGCCAACGCAGGAATTTCCCAACGTGCGACCGGGTGAGACGATCGATACGAAAGTGAAGGTGTTCAACGAGGAGGCGACGCCGAAGACCATCTACGCGTCGACCGCGAACTTCGGGGCGCTCGACGAAACGGGAACTCCGAACATCGCCGCCGAAACGGACCAGAGCGACTTAGCCGGCTGGATGAAGGTGGATCGTGAAGGCCGACTCGTACAGCCCGGTGAGCGGATTGAGTTCGCGCTCACCATTGAGGTGCCGGCCGATGCCCCGCCCGGCGGCCATTACGCGGCTGTTCTGATTTCCCCGCAATTACCGGATTCGGCTGGAGACAGTACCCAGGTCGCCATCTCCCAAAAAGTCGCCAGTCTTGTCCTGGTGAGCGTCGAAGGGGTAATCAAAGAAGCAGGTTCGGTTGCTAGCTTCACGACAGCCAGCGGCCAGAAGAGATTCAACCGACTTCCGGTTGATTTTCTCATCCGCTTCATGAACAGCGGCAATGTCCACCTGCGTCCGACCGGCGAAATCACCATCCGTAATCTTCTCGGTGGGACAAGCAGCACGCTGGCTGTGAATCCCGGAATCCTCCAGGCGGTCCTCCCCCAGCAGGTGCGTAAGTTCAATGCGACGTGGGAAAAAGAGGCGATGGCCGGGGAGCGGGGGACGTTTCTCCAGGAGCTGGGACGCGAATGGAAGAATTTCGGCTTGGGCCCGTACACCGCAGAACTCGTTCTCCAGTACGGTGCAACCAAGGATAAAGTTGCCGTCGCGAACCTCCAATTTCAAATTTTCCCCTGGCGCGTCCTGCTGCTGTGGTTGATCATGCTTGTCCTCGTCATCCTGCTTCTGGTGGTTTCCATTCGGCGTTACAACCGTTGGATTGTCGGCCGCAGCCAACCGCCGAAGAACGAACCACCGACCCGAAGCCAGCCAGCGCCTGGGGCCAAGGACAAGGCGAAGAAAACCTAACCGACCAAGTTCCATGAAGCTGCGAGGGCCGACCCTCGGCATTCTCCTCGCCCTCTTGCCCGCAGCCGTCATTGCGGTCGATGTTCTCATTACCGCACTCGTCGAGGATTCCACCCCGCCGCCTGCGCCGGACACGGCGGTCATTTTCCGCGGCATCGCTTACCCGAGCTCACCGGTGACCATCCAGCGCAACGGACAGACGCAGGTGGTCGTGCCGGCTGACCCGGCCGCGCGCTTTGACGTCAAACTCTCGAATCAGGCGCCGGGGGCGGTCACGTACACGGTCTTTGGTTCCGACGCCCAGGGACTCGCGGGCAGCCCCATGGATTTTTCGCTTCAACTCACGCTCGGATCGACCGTCACCTTGAGCGGTATTTTCCTCGGGCCGACCATCCAAGCGGACAAAGACCGGTTGCGTCTCGGCGATACTGTGACGCTGCTCGGTGTGACTGCACCCCAGAGCGACGTGACCATCATCGTCGCCTCCGAGCAGGACCGGATGTTCACAACCACGGCCGATGCGAGCGGCGCCTGGGTCCGACAGGTCGTCGCCCAAGACATCGGGATCGGCGATCACACGGCGAGGGCGAAAGCGGTGTCGCCAAGGCAGGAAGTGTCGAGCTTCAGCAAACCGGTCGCTTTCAGCGTGGTCGCTGGCCCGGCTGATGCGTGCGACGGGAAAAACCGGGCAGACATCAACTGTGACGGCAAGGTGAATCTCACGGATTTCAGCATCCTTCTTTTCTATTGGCGCCAGCGCGAGCCGGCCAACGCTCGGGCGGACATCAACCGCGATGGTACCGTCAACCTGACCGATTTCAGCATTCTCCTCTTTAACTGGTCGCGCTAGCTATGCGTCATTTCGCCTTCATTTTCCTCATCATTACCGCCGGCGTCACTGTTGGACGGAGCGCGGGGGCGGCCGTCGTGTCGCTGTCGCCGCCCGCGCTGACGATTGCCCGAGGGGAGACCGTGCCGGTGCAGGTGGTTGTCGATACCGAGGGCGAAAGCATCAATGTCATCCAGGGCGCGGTGACGTATCCGACCGAACTCGTGGACATCGTTGAAGTTCGTCGCGGCAGCTCGATCCTGACACTCTGGCCAGAGCCGCCGACAGTTGACCATGCGCGTGGAGTTGTGCGGTTCGTCGGCGGTGTCCCGAATGGGCGTATTGCCCGTGATGCCGAAGTGCTGACCCTTCTCGTGGCTGGCCAACACAGCGGCAGCGGTCTGATGAGCTTCGACACGTCGCAATCCACCGTCTTACTCAACGATGGCGCGGCTACGCCGACACCGGTCTCGGGCCTCCCAGTGCCGTTGACTGTATCAGCGCGCACGTACGCTGCCCCGACGCTCCTGTCCGATACGCACCCAGACCAGACGCGCTGGTTACCAGATCGGGATTTTCGTGTCCGCTGGACCGTTTACCCGCGGATGGACTACAGTTTCCAATTGAGTCCGGAACGGACGGCTGAACCGGACGATCGCCCGGACGACACGACCGGTGAAATGTTCTACCCGGCACTGACCGACGGCATCTGGTACTTCACGCTCAAAGAGCGACTGGTGGGCGGTTCCTGGAGCGAGGTGGCCCGTTACCGCGTCATGATTGACGCTTCTCCGCCACGGCTGACGCACAGTGAGATTATTCGCGACGAGCCGAGCGGCGAGTGGCTGTTTGTGTTCGGGGCCGACGATGTCCCGTCAGGCATTGAGCGCCTGGAGGTCAAGCTCGTCCGGCCGTCGAGTCGCTGGTATCCGTTTGTGCGGGATACTGCCTGGCAGGTGGTGGAGACTCCGGTGCGCCTCGGCCATCAGCCCTTCCGCGGCGCGGTTGCACTCCGGGCGTATGACGAGGCCGGGAATGCTGTCACGACAAGTTTCGTGAGTGCGGCGCTGCGCCGTGACCAGGCGCGGTTCTTCCTCCTCCTCGGTTGCGGTATACTGGGACTGATGCTTGGCGCATTCGTCCTCCGTTTCCATCGGCGTCCTCGTATCCTATGACGCAACCGATTCGTCATCAACGGCGCGCTTCGTCTATCGACTGGTCTTTGGTGGCTCGTGTTGTCGCTCGTCCAGCCCAAGATCGGTTTCTATGCTCTGGGCCGATGATCCAGCGTTCTCAATTGCCATGCGAAGCGGCCGAACTCGTGGTACACTGATCGCATGAAATCACCGCGGCATTTGCTGAGGATACTGTTCACGCTCAGCGTGATGAGTGTTCTTGGCGCACTCCTGTACCCGTGGAACCGGTCGGTCCACGGAGCCGGGGGGACGATCTTCTTCAGCCCCAGTGCAAAAGGAATAACGCCGGGGACAACCTTTACGGTCAACGTCCTCATGAATACCGGCGGGCAGGCGATCAATGCTGCTGAGGCGACCATCGCCTTTCCTTCTGACCTCTTGTCGTTGCAAAGCATCAGCAAAAGCGGATCCGTTTTCACCTTGTGGGCAGTTGAACCCGGTGGTTCAAACAGCTCGGGGAAGGTAATGTTTTCCGGCGGGCTCCCGAGCCCGGGATTTTCGGGGAGCAGCGGAAGGATTCTCAGCTTGGTGTTTCGCGCCGCCAAGACAGGATCGGCGAAACTCACCATCAGTGGCGCGCAACTTCTTGCAAATGACGGACTCGGCACGAACATTCTCTCCGGCGCGGGCAACGCCGTCTTCGCTATTACTGAGGAGCAGCAGGAGCCGCAACCGGCACCGCAACCTTCGAGACCTGCGCCGACCATCACCTCGGCGTCACATCAGGATCAAAACACGTGGTCGCCGCAACGGACAGTCCAGGCGACGTGGCGTGGCGGCACCGGCGCGCTTGGGTACCATGCGGAATTTGACCAGACGGCGACGACCGTTCCAAGCGAGTCGTCATCGAGCGCTGATACGAGCTTCAGCCGCGGGAATGTTGCCGATGGCGTTTGGTATCTCCACGTCCGTGCGCGGTACGACGGCGGGTGGTCTTCCCCGGCCCATTACGCGTTTCGTATCGATGGCACGCCGCCGGAACCGTTCCAGATAACACTGACCCACGACACAGAAACAGACCGAACGGCGACGCTCGACTTTGCCGCGACCGATGCAACCTCCGGTATTGACCATTATGAGGTCAAAGTCGATGACGGGGAATTCTATACTGCCATTAGCCCGGTCAGCATCGGCGATCTCTTGCCTGGAACCCACGAATTAGTAGATCGTGCATACGATAAGGCGGGCAACACCGCAGAGACGAAAGAGACGGTTCAGATCATCGGGCCGCCGGCTCCGCTGACGTTTCTCGTCGACAGCAACAATGCAGTCCTCACCGCAGAAACCGTCCCGACACTTCTGCTCGGCACCGCGATCCGACTGCATGGGTATGCGAAGTTGAAGGATACGATTCGTATTGTCGTCAGGAGCACCGAAAGCGTGTTTGAGTTTCCCGTCGAGGACATCATTGATCCGTCGCCCATCCAGCCGGCGCCGGCCGGGTTTACCGCCTGGAAAGTCGAGTTACGACCTGACCTGAGCCCCGGCGATCATGAAATCCATGTGACGGCGATTTCTGAAGACGGGCTTGAAAGTGCCGAGGCGCCCGTGCTCCGTTTTAAGGTTGTGACGAATGCCGTCCGCATCGGGTCGACCCTTGTTGCCTATCGCGTTCTCGTCCTCGTCCTTCTTGCCGTCGCTGTCGTGTTCTTCCTCCTCTTTGTGCTGTTTTTCATCCTGTGGCTGCGGCTCCGTCGGCGGGCAACGCACCGACGGCATGCATCCTAGAATGAACGGGGGTCGGCGACGACGCGTCATGCGGCCGCCGCGCAGCGGACGTGTGCTGCGGCTTTTCACCGTCGCCGTTGTTGGCGTTCTTGTTTTTCTCATTTGGCGCGCACTCCAGTATCCTGCCCCGGAGGAGAACACTGAGAATGCAGAGAGCTCATCCGAGAACACCGCCAGCATCGTTCCATCGGCCGTTTCTTCCAATGCGAATCTTGCAGTCGCGGCCAAGACCACGCCTGACAACAGGAGCAACACCAATGTTGCTGACGCTGGAGCAGAGGAGCCCCCGGCACCGGTCCAGCCCGTTACAACATCCACACCATGCACCGGCGTTGTTTCAAGTTTTGGTGCGGACCCCAACATTGCGCTGACTTTTGATGCCGGCGCCGGAACCGGGTCCGCGAGTGAGATCGCGGATACCCTCGTTGAAACGCACACGCCGGCCACGTTTTTCGTAACGGGAACATGGGTCGAACAAAACCGCGATCTCGCTGTTTCCATAGTGAAGGACGGATTTGCCCTCTACAACCATACCTACAGCCATCCGCACCCGGCATCCATATCGCCGGACGCACTCACGGAAGAACTGACGAAAACCTCCGCACTCATCCAGAATGCCGGCGGCGCCGACCCGCGGCCATTTTTCCGTCCGCCGTATGGAGAGTATGACGACGCGACCATTGCAACCGCGAAGAAGGAGGGCTACTGTCTTGTGACCTGGACCGTCGACGCGCTTGACTGGCAGGAGGGCGCCACATCGGATGCATCGCTTCAACGCGTCCTTGCACGGGCAAAGAATGGCGCGATCGTGCTCATGCATGTTGGGGATGATGTCGTGCCGAAATTCCTGCCCGACCTGATTGCCGAACTGCGCACGCGCGGTTACACCCTGGTCTCGCTTGCGGATTTGATGCAGA
>CAZCGY010000050.1:0-7207 GCA_964498355.1 uncultured Gammaproteobacteria bacterium
ATAAAACAGGACCCTCATCGGTCTGCTGCCATACCTGCTGCGAGACAAAAAACCCCGCCCTTACGATAGGCGTGGGCGGTGGCGTGAACACGGCGAACCGTGATTCAGCGGAACAGGACTTTGAGTTGGCCCACGGACAGGGCCACCCCTTTCTATTGTTCTCATGCTTGCTCAAATCACCAGGGTCTTTACAATAAAGGAAGGTAGTTGGCAAGCGAACTCTCTCGTTGAGACCTAACAATGTTGTTGACCTTGTTGCAAAAGGAGGAAGGTTTGGAACAAAAAACGCCATCGCAGAGAAGATGACGTCAGAAGGAACAATGCCGGCGAGGGCTTTGGTGGGCTGCTAAGGTGACACGGCGGTCAGATCCCAAGTCATACTGGGTTTGTCGTCGACGCGCTGCTCCAGTCGCACGAGCCCAACCTTGCGGACAAACCAGACATCTTCGGTAAACGGGCTGGCCAGCGTGTTGCCGGGCTCGTCCTTCTCATGACGAGCATTGACGACGCGCCGAAAATGCAGCGCTTTGCCCACAAACCGTGCATTCGGGCTCTGCTCCGGACCGATGAATACAAGCGTGTCGCGCGATTCGTCCCCGAAGCTGAGCCCGGTGCCGGGTTTGGCGCCGAAGAAGAAGTGGCGCAGCGCGTAGCCAGGTTCCTGCCCCCACCCACCCCACGCGCTGCTCGGTGCGCCGGGAGCATCCGGCGAATGGAGGGTGATGAGGATGACTTGGAACGTGTCGCTCCCAAGGACTTTCCATCCGACGCCGACGAGGTCTTCGAAGATGCCGAAGTCGTCCTTATCGACCGCGAGTTTGGCGCCCGGCGCGAGTTCGAAGGGCTTGATGTCGGTTCCCGTACCGGCAACGTGGAAGGCGAGTGTGTACGACAACTGCTTGTTCATCATGGGGCCGCGGAAGAGGCCGCGGGTTTCCATCATAATGCTCTTATCGCCCTGAGGCCAGGTCGTCACGCAGTACTGGAGGGCATCCACCGCACCGGTCGTGATCCGGTATTCCCATCGCATACCTTGCGCCATGGGGAAGTAGTCGGCAGGATTACCCAAGCCGCTACCGATCGACGCTCCGTTGGCCGAAGATCTCTGGGATTCGCATCCGCTTGTGGCGGTGAGAAGAACCAGCGAAAGCGCCAGCGTTCGCAAAACATTCATAGCTGACATGCCCTGCCTTTCTGTGTTCGGCGGGTCCAAAGCTCTCTCAACGAACCACTGCTCGGCTACGGTGTACTCCAGAGAACGCGGCCTGTCAAGAAGCGGGGGAGATGTTGCGGATTCAACTCCTCACCACCACGTTTTTGAAAAGAGAAAAACTGCCCTATCGCTAAGGCGGTTGTTTGATGTCTCGAAGGTCCATTGTCCTTCATAGTAGGGTGTAGTCGTCGTCTTCATCATTGGATGATTCCTCTTCTGCCATATCGTCGTCCTCCTCATCCTCGTCTTCTTCGTCATTCTCTGGCGGTTCTTGCGGTAATGGTTGGGGCGGGCTTGGCGCTAGCCGCTTGGCATACGTTGTCCCATCGAGCAGTGCAGAGCATCCCCAAAGCAGCAGGTCAAGAACAATAAGAGACCCAATGGAGTCATGGCTGTCATCGGACATCTGGATGGCCTCCTTGTAAAGAACCGATTTTGGTGTGCTTCGTTTGTCGCGTTCCGCCAAGACACAGCAGCGTCGCGACGGCTCGAATATATCATTGTTCTCACGCTGGCGCCGCCATACAAAAATGAGGCGAACGGGGTCGCCTCATGAGTGAATGGACATTGCTCCGCGAGTTACCGATCCTCGCGCGCCTTTTCTTCGTCGATCCCAAGCTGAACGTCGGGGTCTGAGGATGACGGCGGGCTTGGTCCGCCGCCGAGAACCGAACCGCCGGGATGCGTCCGGTGCCACTGCGTATACTTGCGCCGCATCTCGACGCCGCGTTGCCTGTCGCGCTCTTTCTGCTCGTAGGTTTTTCCCATCTTTCACCTCCTTCTCCATTGAATGGCAGAGTCACAGTGATTTTTGAAGGTACTTGCCATACAGGCCGAGTCGCTTCTTCTCGTAGTCGATTCCTGCTTGGATGTTCGGGTTGGGGGATCGCGGGGGATTGAGATGCCCAAACGCGGGAAGGAGCCATCGAAGAAAGATCGGCCACATAATGTACTGCTGGACCATAATTTCGCCATCGCGGCGCTCGTGGGACCTTTGCGTGTATTCCTCCGTCGACTCTGTCTCGACAGGTCCTTTCGACTCTTCGCATTCTCTGGCGATTTCGGCCGGGACCTTGAATCTCATCTTCACCAAGTCGAAGTCGATGACTTCGTAGATGATGATGCGGTCCCGACGCTCAAGGTACTTGCCAGCCCAGCATTGCATCCAGACGATGTACTTGAGATCATTGCGACGCTCAAGCGATTCGACAACGTCGCGCAGACTGCTGCCATCGTCAAAGACGATGCCGCGGTTGTTATCACCATGCCACTTCGTGACTTTTCGTGGCACCTCAGCCATGAGATTGTGCTTTGCGTCGAAGAGGAGCATTCGTTCGTTCTTGTACCGGAATTCGGGTTCAGTAACATGAACGAACTCGGGCACAACGCTCATGAGCTCGCGGGTGACAATGTCGAGTGTGTACGTTCGAAGACTGCCATAGTCCTTGCCGAGTGCCCGCTGCAGCTGGGTGACGAGCAGTGGGTGGGAAAGGTAAAGATACGTGATATCGAGTTCGGTCTCGGTCATGGGACCACTCCCTAGAGCGGCATGTTTCTGTTCTGGTGGGTGTGAATTGTCAATGTGCGCTGTTCTTTTCCTAGCATGTGAACGCGGCTCTGTCAATGGTCGTTGTGTGTCACGACGGCGATTGACCGAAACGACCCTTTATGATAGTCAGAAGGCAGATCATGCATCATTCCGTGCATGAGTTTCTGAAGGGTTGTGAGTTTCATGACGGATAAGAATAAAGGCGGCAAGTTCCGCCGACCCGGGATGCTCGAGGATGCGTCGACCCTACCAATGGGTGGTCTCAGCAAGCCCGTCGAGTACTCCGCTCCTCACCCGAAAACGGGCGTCATGGTGACCGCAACTGGTCGGAACGAAGAGGAAGCGTATCGGAACTGGAAAAAGAAGGTCGGCCAGTAAGGCGCCGACCATGGCAATTGTTCCTCAATGTCCCGGTGGCTCGTCGCCGGGACTTTTTTCGTCGATCTCGGGCTGGACGTCGTCCTCAACAAATAAAACAGGACCCTCATCGGTCTGCTGCCATACCTGCTGCGAGACAAAAAACCCGCCCTTACGATAGGCGTGGGCGGTGGCGTGAACACGGCGAACCGTGATTCAACGATACAGGACCTTGAGATTGCCCCACGAAGCGGGAGTGACCGCGGTGGGTGATTCCGTGAACAGAATCTGGTACGTGCCCGTTTCGATGCTGGCGCTGTAGGCCAGTACCCGGAAGAAACCGGACGCGGCGGGCGTAAAGACGATCACGTTGTCGTTGGGCACCGCGATGGCCAGTCCGTCTGCGCCGTACAGCTCGAGACGCGGGTTCACCGACCCGACCTGGCCGGGTCGTACCTCGATCGTTATCGGGTGGCCGGCGCGGCCAAAGAAGACGAATGTGTCAGCGCTGCCGCACGACTCGACGGTGCCGAGGTAGGGCAGTCCTGCGGTGAGCGTATCAGCACGGCCGGGGTTGTTCAGGCGCTGCAGGAACACCGTGTAGCGTCCTCGGCCGAACCCGTCGAGATCGCTCACGAGGAGCAGGTGCGTTCCAGACAGCGGCAAGGGGAACTGCCCGGTGGTCAACTGGAACCTGCAACCGCAGCAGTTGCCGTTGCTGGGCGTGATGCTCGTAATCATTTCTTGGTGATCCGGCCCGATGACCGTGATGCGCTGGTCGAAGCAGCAGCACCACTGGCCGCCGAAGTCTTCGCACATCTGCATACGGACGATGATTCGGTCATTGGCCGACGCAGTGAACGTCAGCGAGTCGACCTCGGTGTTGTCGATGGCGTCGTAGACGCTCTGGCCGAAGGCGATTGGTCTGGTGATCGCCTGGGCTGGACTAACCGGCATCGCGAGCACACCGGCGATGAGCAGGAGCAGTGAAGTGCGAAAAAGCATGGGTCCTCCTCATGCCGCGCCGTAATTGCAGGCGCGGCACATGCGGCTGGGGGGATACGTCAGCCGGTTTCAGCTGCGTTAGCGGGCGGTGCGTGCTTTTAGTAAGTACGTTCTGACTATGAAGGAGCGAGGCCTGCTCGGCGGGGCGAACCAAAACACCTCCTTTTGACCGTCCCGATTGTAGAGTGACCATGCGTCTCTGTCAAGAGTGTTGGGGAGTAGCAGTGGGTTGATACTTTTGGCCGGAGCGTACTGCCTGCAATGTCCTTCCTGCCCCGTCTGCCTTCGCTAGTTTCGGGAAGGGACGCCAGCCACCTCGAGGCGTTTCAGGCCCTCCACATGAGGCTCAAGAAGCACCTGGGAAATACGCGGATGAGTACCATAAAAATTATGCAGTAAAAACTTCCGTATCGCCGCGTCGCCTGGCCCCACCCTGTCCGCCGGCAGAGAGTTTTGGTATACTGGATACTCTTGTCTTTCATCCACGTTTATGAAACAAGCTTCTCTCCTGGCGTTTGGTCTGCTCCTGATCGGGGCCGCCTGCACCAAGCAGGCGCCGGTCACGACGACACCGAACGCCAATACCAACACGGTCGCAGCAACGAATGGGGCAACCAACACCCCGGCAGCGAACACGAATGTCGCCGCGCCGGCGTTTGCCACCCCAAAGAAATCCGCCCACTACGAAAGCAACGCGCCAGCGCACGGTATGATTGTGGCCGCGGTCCCGATGACTGTCGTGATCGACTTCAATTTCGACCTCTCGACGAAGTCTGCCATTTCGATTTTGAAAGACGATCAGGAGTATGGAACGGGGGCAGCAACAGTTGACGCAAACAAGCTCGCGCTCCGTCGAGCCATGGATCCGAATTCGCCGGACGGGACGTACACCGTGAAGTACACTGCCTGTTGGCCAGACAATTCCTGTCACGACGGCAATTTCCAGTTCGCAATTGATCGGACGCGCACAGCAGCGTACACGGATCTCCGCAATCAATCAGCTGTTACTGTCAACCTGAAAGACATTGCCTTCGCGCCGGCGAATATCCGTATCAGCAAAGGCACGGCCGTGACCTGGATGAACGACGACACCGTGACGCACTACGTCAACACCGACGCGCACCCGGCGCATACATATTATCCCGGTCAGAATTCCACAGCCCTCAAACCTGGAGAACAGTATACGCTCCCCTTCGACCTGCCGGGCATCTACCCCTACCACTGCAGCGCCCACGCAGACGTCATGCAAGGTTCGATGATTGTAGAATAGTCTGAGAATATTGCAGATCCCAAAATTTTCCGCGCCCAAAGATACGACATACCTCATGGGCCTCAAGGCCGGGGCGCGGAAAAGGGAAAACGTGAAGGATGGCGATGTGGTGGCGTTGACGATTCAGATTCGCGAAACCGAGCGAATCGAGTCGTTGCCTGGTATCATCCATTCATGAAACCACGTCGAAGGATCATAGTCTCGGTGCTCGCACTTCTCCTTCTCGGCGGCGCTGCTTTTGCATATATTCGCTTTACCGATGACGTTCCCGAACAAGCGCAACTAAATCCGGAAAGACTTTCATCCGAAGACAAAGCCTGGCAGCAGCGAGTCGACGTCGCGTTCAAGCAGGTCACGTGCCCGAAGAGACCCCGCACGTTTCCGGTCGGCGCGTACACCGGCCCGCTCTACGACATGCACGTCCACATGGCCTCGATTCCCGGCGGACCACCCGACAGTCCGGTAGAACCAGGCGAGGGGCTTGCTTTGGGCGTCAACACGATGGTGGAGGATTACCTCTGTATGATGGACACCGAAGGCACGGAGAAGGCCCTGGTGTTCTTTCCGGTGTGGGAGCCGGGCACCAAACCCATGCTCAATGTCGTGAAAAGGGCGATGGAGACATATCCCGATCGGTTCATTCCGTTCATCATGCCGCCGGCTGACGACGGCTCACCGGACGGCTTCCCGACCGTCGCCGCTCAAGAGCTCTCCGAGATGCTCAGCGTGTTTCCTGGATTATTCCGCGGGTACGGGGAAATTGGCCTGTACGCCCGTGATGGCGGCGCGCCGGAACTCAAACCTGACTCCCAACGTCTTCTGGATATCTATCCGATCATCCGCCAGCACAAGCTGCTCGTCTATTTTCACCTTGGCCGGGGGCAGAAAGACGAATTCGAGCGCGTCCTCGAGCAAAACCGTGACATCACGTTCATCTTCCACGGCGACCAGCTGATTGAAGACGCCGGCGGAGGAGACAACCTGCAACTGATTGATGAAATTTTGACCGAGCATCCGAACGTCTACTATGGGATCGATGAGCTCTACGGGGACGTCTACCTGATGCGCGAGGGCGTCAGCAAAGGGCAGTTCATCGCTCACTTCGAGAATCCCGAACCGCTGCTCGAAAAGGACCTGAAGAGCTGGGAATGGTTCATCAACAAGCATCCTGACCAGGTCATCTGGGACACCGATCGCGGCGGATCGGTCCGCTGGGCGCTTGATCCCGACCTGGCCGTCGTCCTCAACGACTACAGCCGGGCCTTCATCGGCCGGCTGGACCTGAGCGGGCAGGAGAAGTTTGCCTATAAGAATGCAAAGCGGATGGTGGGCGAGTAGGATACTGTATGGTAAGATGCCTGTATGGTGATCACGATGCTCGAAGCACGCCTGACGACGGAACAAGGCGAAAAACTGAAGGCCCTGTATCGCGAAACAGCGAGGACAGCGCCGCCAGGATTGCTGTCGTATCTCTTGAACGACCAGAAGGATTCTTCTGTCTGGCGCATTGCAACGGTCTGGCAGTCCCAGCAAGCGCTGGATGAGATGCTCGCGTCCGGCGTCACGCCCAAAGGACGCGTCATGTTTCTTGAGGCAGGCGCAGAACCGACCTTGCGGATCTGGAACGTGCCGGAGCGGATCGGGTAGGATGCTCACACTGCGCCTGCGCGCCAGGATCTTTGCTCTACTTTCTTTATGCTCCCACTCTTGGTCGGCGGGGCGCCGACGGCAGGAAAATCCGCAGTTGCCAGTGCGCTTGGCCGGAATCTTGGCCTGACGGTCGGCAGCCTTGATGACCTGCGCGATGAGTTCC
>CAZCGY010000051.1:0-1937 GCA_964498355.1 uncultured Gammaproteobacteria bacterium
TGATGGGCTACCCCCTGTGCACGAATGCGTCTTGACAAATATCAACTTTTGCGCTAAGGTACGTCGTCTGTATGAGGAAAGGCGCTTCAGGCCAACAACGTTACGTTTGGGCATGAAATCGCCTTTTCGACCGAGGTTCGTTGATAATGAAGAAGCGCAGAGATTCCCAAGAAGGTCTTGGGAGGCCCTGTGGCATTGCAGAAGGAGGAGTCACCCCGTGTTTACCAGCCTGCTGGCACAATGGTGGTGGGTTCCGGTCGTCGTCTTGTTCCTTGCGGGATACCGTCTCACGTTCCGACTGTTCGGCGTGGTGATGATTCCCGAGGACAGCATCGGGATCGTGAACAAGAAATGGGTGCTCGTCGGCGCGAACAGATCGCTGCCGGATGGCACCATCATCGCACTCAAGGGCGAGGCCGGTATTCAGGCCGACACGCTTGCGCCGGGGATCCATTTCTGGTACTGGCCATGGCAATACCAGGTCAGTCGCCAGAAGTTCATCACCATAGCTGAGCGAAACATCGGTGTCGTCGAGGCACGTGACGGTAAGCCCCTCACGGCTGGCCGCGTGCTCGCAAAGCGCGTCGACTGTGATTCGTTCCAGGACGCCCGCGCGTTCCTGACAAAGGGCGGTGAACGCGGGCCGCAAATCACGGTGATTCCGCCAGGCACCTACCGCATCAACACCTTGCTGTTCACGGTGGTTCCTGCAGAGCAGCTCGAGATTCCCGAGAACATGATTGGTGTCGTGACGACGAAGGAGGGCAAGCCGCTCCCGACTGGCGAGATCGCCGGTCCTGAGGTGCGCGGACATACGATGTTCCAGGACGCCGAGGCGTTCATCATCGCGGGCGGCTGCAAGGGTCTGCAAGAGCAGGTCATGCTTGCTGGCAGGTACTTCATCAATCCGCGGTTTGCTACCGTGGAGCTGAAGCCGCTGACGGATGTGCCCATCGCGCACGTCGGCGTCGTCATCGCATACATCGGTGACGCGGGCATTGACGTGACGGGGGACTCTTTCAAGCACGGCAACTTGGTGTCCAAGGGGCAGAAGGGTGTCTGGGTCGATCCGCTCGATCCCGGCAAGTACCCGATCAATCCCGTGACGCACAAGGTTGAGAACGTGCCGACGGCGAACGTCGTGCTCAATTGGGCCACCGGAAAGACCGAGGCCCACCAGCTCGACAAGAACCTGTCGACCATCACGGTCCGTTCGTCCGACGGGTTCACGTTCAATCTGGACGTTTCCCAGATCATCCACATTCCGCGCAACGACGCTCCGAAGGTCATCGCGCGGTTCGGGACGGTCGGGAACCTGGTGACTCAGGTGCTCGAACCAACAATCGGCAACTACTTCAGGAACGCGGCACAGAAGAGCGACGTGATCCAGTTCCTGATGGAACGCTCGACACGTCAGAGCGAGGCGCGGGAAGCGATCTCTGGCGCTCTCAAGGACTACAACGTCGGTGCGGTGGACACCTTGATCGGTGACATCACGCCGCCGGAGCAGCTCATGAAGACGCTGACCGATCGCAAGATCGCGCAGCAGGAACAGATTACGTTCGAGACGCAACGTCTTGCCCAGGTCACCCGCAAGGAGCTGGCCGAAGCACAAGCCCAGGCGGACACGCAGCCGAGGGTCGTCGAAGCCAATCGGAAGGTGGAAATCGCCGAATTCGAGGCGTCCGCTAAGGTGAAGACCGCCGAAGGCGACGCAAAGTCCAAGACGATCAACGCCGAAGCTGATGCCATGGTCTTCAGGACCGTCGGCGATGGCGAGGCAAGCAAGGTCCGCGCAGTTGGTACGGCTGAGGCCGACGTGATCAAGCTGAAGATCGCGTCGATGGAGAGCGGCAACTACGCGCTCATCGAGAAGTGAAAGGCACTTGCTGGCCGCGGCAAGCTGGTGCCAGAGATCATGGGCGGTGGTAGCGACG
>CAZCGY010000051.1:1947-6933 GCA_964498355.1 uncultured Gammaproteobacteria bacterium
CAAGGAAGACGAGCCCAGAAAGCCCGACGCATAAGACAACCCGAGGATGTCCTTTCACACCCCCGCTCATGGATGAGCGGGTTTTTTGTCCCCCACTTTTGAAAAAAAGTGGGGGACAATCCCGAGCTTACCTGCGGTGAGCGAAGTCGAACCGTCAAGGGATCTTCGATCAACCGTCCAACGGGAATGGAGTCGAAGGTTCTCCCACTTATCCCGTAAACCCTCTACTCTCCAGCACCGCGACCCTGTCTCTTCCGGCAAGGTCCTTCTTGATCGTGACGCGGACCCCGATCTTTTCGTTTTCCCGCAGCAGACGTTCTGCCTGGTTCGGGTGAATCTCCAACAGCACCGTTGGACGGTCCTCGCGCGCATACCACTGGCCGAGGAACGCTGCGAGCGTCCGCTCAGGGCCGTACTGTCCACGGAGGGCGAGCAACGGTTCATACGCAAGATCCGGATTCGCGCGCACCTCTGCGTCCGGAACGTAGGGCAGGTTGGCGACGACAAGGTCCACATGCCGCCCGGCAATGGGAGAGAGCAGGTTTCCTTGAAGAAACGAAATGCGCGACCGCACGCGGTATTCCTCGGCGTTTGCCTGTGCAACGACCAGCGCCCCGCGTGAAATGTCCGTTGCAATGAGCCGCGCGAGAGGGAGTTCTTTCGCAAGCGTGATGGCAAGGCAGCCGCTGCCTGTCCCGACATCCGCCACGACGCATCGCCTCTCCTTCGTCAGCCGGACGACCGTCTCGTCAATGAGCATCTCCGTTTCAGGGCGGGGGATAAGGACATGTTCGTTGACGGAAAAATCGCGGCCGAAAAAAGCCTTCCGCTTTGTGATGTAGGCAACGGGTTCATGATTTGCCCTCCGTTTGAGGAACTCGCGGAGTACCTCCCTTCTCGACGGTGCGAACACGCGTTCAGGCCGGGCGAACAGCTCTTCCTTCGACGTCCGAAGCGCCGCGGCAACCAAAAGTTCCGCATCAAGCGCCGCAGATGCGAAGCCGTGCAGCGTGAGCGATTCCGTCAGCCAGGCAAGTGCGTCACGAACGGTCATAGGCATGCAAGGCCGTAATGACCGGGTCAAGCCCGCCGTTCAGAATTGACTGGACGGCCGGGAAGCTCTGTTTGATCCGGTGGTCGGTCAGGCGATCCTGCGGAATATTATACGTTCGGATTTTTTCGGAACGGTCGCCCGTGCCGATCTGCGATCGTCGCTCAGCCGTCTCTTTCTTTCGCCGATCCTCTTCCATCAAGGCGAACACCCGTGCCCGCAGAATCGTCATGGCGCGTTCCTTGTTCTGCTTCTGCGACCGTTCGTCCTGGCAGCTCACGGTGATGCCTGTGGGAAGATGGATCATCCTGATGGCCGAGTAGGTTGTGTTGACGCTCTGGCCGCCGTGGCCCGATGATGTCGTCGCTTCAATGCTCACATCCTCCGGCCGGATCTCGATGTCCTTCTCCTCCGGTTCGGGCATGACGACAACGGTGGCAGTGGAGGTATGCACGCGTCCGCTTTTTTCGGTCGAAGGAACGCGCTGCACGCGGTGGACGCCGCTCTCAAACTTCAACTGGCGGTATGCATCGCTCCCTCGCACTTCGAGAATAGCTTCTTTGTATCCACCGATCGTTGTCCGGTTCGCGCTGGCGACCGTCGTCCGCCACCCGCGTTGCTCAGCGTACTGGAGGTACATGCGCGTCAGTTCTGCCGCAAAGAGCGCTGCCTCATCCCCGCCAACCCCCGCACGAATTTCCATGATAATATTCTTCCCTTCCATGGGGTCATGCGGCCGGAAATATTCCTGAAAATTCTTTGTGAGGTCCGCACGTTTTTTTTCAAGCGTTGCAAGTTCTTCGCGTGCGAGCGCTGCGAGTTCCTCGTCCGCATCCTTGAGGGTTGCATGAACATCACGAATACTGCTCTCCACCTCCTGGAGTGCTTCGTGGGTTTCGATGGCCTGGCCGGCCTCGGCGTATTCCTTCGAAACGGCTTTCAGCTTCGCGCGGTCCCGCGTGGTGTCTGGATCCTGGAGCAGGCGTTCAAGCTCGTCATGCCGTCGGATGAGTTCCTCAATATCGTGATCCATGCCTGCGTTGTCCATGCACAACGCTGCGACCATGGGAGATCGCATCGTCGTACGGCGACGTTATGCCCGTGTTGCTTTTGCTTTGCGGGGCGCTTTCTTCAGGGCCGACTTCTTTTCGATGAGACGCTTGAACCGGTCCACGCGACGCGCGGTATCGACAAATTTTTGTTTGCCGGTGTAGAACGGATGGCAATTGGAACACAACTCCACATGGATTTCTTTCACCGTGGAGCCCGTCGTGAAACTGTTCCCGCATGCGCAGCGGACCGTGGCATCATGGTAATATGTTGGGTGAATCTCTTTTTTCATGCTGCTCGTCATGTTGGGTGATGGTTCTTCCTAGCGCACCAAACACTACCACGAAGGTCACTGCGGGTCAAGGGTCTGTGAGGGTCTTGCCAGGGCTCCATCCATATGCTAGGATAGCACCTGCGCCACTTTGGGGTGGCGCTGTTCTCCATCTCACATATCCACCGTGATCCGCGGCCCTTCCCCTGGCCCTCCCGTTTGAGGGAGGAGCACAAGGGTGCCGGTCAGGAGCCCCTGCTGTCGACGTCAGGGGGCGGGAGGATAGCGGTAATAAAGGATGACTCTCTCATGCGACACACCACACTCTTTGAGCTGCTGAAACACGGGGTGCATTTTGGCCACCAGACCGCAAAATGGCACCCGCGGATGCGGCCGTTTATTTTTACTTCCCGAAACGGGATTCATATTCTGAATCTTGAGTCAACACTTGCGCAAATCGAAAAAGCACAAGGGTTCTTGCACGACACGGCGGCGGCGGGCGGCACCATTCTCTTTGTTGGAACGAAGCGCCAGGCAAAGGAGATCGTTGCCGCTGCGGCTGCAAGCGCCGGAGCGCTCTCCATCACTGAACGCTGGCTGGGAGGCCTGTTCACGAACTTTGCGACGGTTTCGCGGGTCGTTGAGCGTTTGCGTAAACTGACAGAAGACCGGCAGGCGGGCCGACTGGAAAAGTATACGAAGAAGGAGCGACTGAAGTTTGACGAAGAAATCGCCAAACTGGAAAAACTCGTGGGCGGGATTAGGACGATGACGAAACTCCCCGACGCCATCATCATCATCGATATCAAGACGGAAAAAACGGCATTGCGGGAGGCGCTTGCGACGAAGATCCCCGTCGTTGCGATGGTGGATACGAACACCGATCCCAAAGGGATTGCATATCCGATTCCCGCGAATGATGACGCGACGAAGTCGATTCAGCTTATCACCGAACTTTTGGCTGATGCTGTGCGCGAAGGCCGTGCGGTGGCATTCGAACGTCAGCAACAGGCATCGGCACAGGCATCAGCACCTGAAGGTATCGCACCGACGGCGATCCCGGAATCTCCGCCTGCTGTAACGGCAACGCAGAGGGAGTCCAAGGTGTGAACATGAACTCCTTTTTTCTTCTCCCATGAACCACTCAGCGGACGATATCAAAGCACTGCGTGAAATGACGGGCGCCGGCATCGTTGATGTCAAACAGGCACTTGATGCGTCCAGCGGCGATCAGAAACAGGCCGCAGATATTCTCCGCCGGAAGGGAAAACAGATAGCCCAGAAGAAAGCGTCCCGGATGGCGAGCGAAGGAACCATCGGCTGCTACGTCCACGCAAACGGCAAGGTTGCAGCGTTGGTTGTGCTTGCCTGCGAGACGGATTTTGTCGCCCGAAATCCTGTCTTTCTTGAGCTCGCACATGATCTCGCGCTGCATGTGACCGCAGCGAACCCCGACTACGTGTCGTCCGACGATGTTCCGCCGAAGAGAGTAGAGGATGAGCGCTCAATCATCCGGGAACAAATGGCAGGCGAGAGCAAGTCAGATCAGGTCATGGAAAAGATTCTTACCGGGAAGCTCGAAAAGTTCTATGCTGAGCACTGTTTTCTCGATCAGCCCTTCGTGAAGGACGACACGAAGACGATTCGTGAATGCATCGAGCACGCAACAGCCAAGATGGGTGAAAAAATCGAAATCCGGCACTTTGTCCGTTTTCAGCTCTAAGCCATGTCCGCCGATCTCGCGGTTCTCATTTTCTTTCTGGTGGCGCTTGCGGTTGTTGTCGTCATTGTCGGCCGCAAGATTCCCCGGCTTGTATCGCTGGACGTCACGACGCTCCCCAAAGAACGCTCCGCAATCGTGAAGGATATGTTGGTAGCCCGACGTCTTGAGCGAAAGGTGCGCGTGGCATTCCGGAAGTTCCAGGTCGCGGCCGGTCCGATCTTTCAACGGTTTGCTCGGCATGTGCAGAGCTTGATGCAACGAGTTGAAAGAAAGGAACGGGAGTACCAACAGCGGGCACGTGCACAGAATTCCACGGCCGGAGAAACTTCACCGACCCAGTTACAGAACCTTCTTGCGTCGGCCGCCGCGCTTGTCAAGGGCGGCGAGTACGCGAAGGCAGAACAACAGTATATTGAAATTGTCGGCATCGCGCCGGGGTGTGCAGAAGCATTTGAGGGGCTCAGCATTCTCTATCTGCAGCAGAAGGACTTTGTCCATGCTGAAGAAAGCCTGCGGCATGCGATAAAGCTTAAACCGAACGACGTAACATTCTATCTCGATCTTGCGGATATGTACCGAGTCCAAGAAGACCGGCGCAGAGCACTGGCGGCAAGCCAGCAGGCCTGTATCGTTGCGCCAAACGACCCCAAGGCCCTTGACGCCGTGCTTGATGACAGCATCGCGCTTGGTGACCGGTCGACCGCCGAGGGCGCGCTTGCAAAACTAGTTGCGACCAATCCTGACAACCAAAAGCTCCATGCTTTTCGCGCCGCAATTGCAGCACTCCCGACAAAACACATTTCGTCTCCGCCCAAAACTCCCGAAGCATAATGCCGTTGTAGCTCAGTTGGTAGACCTGCCCGCCAGTCGCCTCGCGCCGATGTAGCTCAG
>CAZCGY010000052.1:0-4376 GCA_964498355.1 uncultured Gammaproteobacteria bacterium
GTTTTTTCTTTGCTAAGGTGGAAATACCAATGAGCGTTCTCTGGCTCGGCTGCTCCCTGGCTCTTGGCACGGATGCCCTTTCCCGGCCTCTCTCTTCGAGGGGCCACCTTTTCTCCGCCGAATCGGGCGGTTTTGTGTTTTTGGGGTGGTTCCAGGGAATGAACGGGTGGACCTGAGTTGTCGGACTCCATTCTTCAGGTGCTCATATACCCTTTTAGCTATAAGGGTATGTGCGCTCTTCTGAGATTGTCGCCTGCGCTTGGAATCCTTCGTCCGACGCGGTGAGATCCCTCGCCTTTGCTTTTTGTTTCAAGCGAGTTCGGGATTATTCCGGCGAGGCCGGAATAAAAAACCCTGCAGGTGCAGGATGTGTTTGAAGGAACTGAGAATATTTTGAGACGCGTCGGAAGGTTCGCGAACTACCTTTTCTGGTAGACATCACCAGGCGCCTGCGTCGGGGGAATCCCCTCTGCACACTGCAGGCAATCTTCGTATTCGACCGCAGGTGCGAGTTTCAGCAGGGTAATGCGCTGGAGACCACGAACTTCATAGTCCGCAACCTTGCCGCGTTCCCCAAGCGCCAGGATAGCGGCGACATTGATTTCGCAGGGCTTGATGAGGTCAACGACACTGCGCACCTTGCGGCCCATCACGAGAAAGTCCTCGACGATGAACGCCCGCGTGAACCGCGTGAGATAGGGTTCTTCGCGGGGGTCGAACACAAACCGCAGCGGCGTTCGCACGGCGGTGATGCACATGAGGCGTTCCCGCGCCTGGGATTGAAGCCGTGGGAGCATGAAGGCGGTTATCGCCTGTGCCAGACGTGCGCCGCCGCGTTCGATGCCAATGATCAATGGCGGGTCGGGTTCCAGAAGCTCCTGTGGGATTTGCCCGACGAGCATTGCCGCGTAACGATGCAGCAAGATCGGATAGAGGATGATCTTTTCTTTGCGGACATACTCCTTGACGCAGAGGTGTCGACCGTCAAGATGCCCGCCCAGCAGCCAATGACCGTCGACGAGCAGAATGTTCCGCTCGCGAAGCTCCGATCTGACGAAATCGTCCAAGTCCTGTTCGTTGATCACGCACCGACCCCCTTAATGTAGAGGAACGCAAAGAAGGGCGTTTCATCACCGTACAGGAACTGACTGTTTCGGTCAAACATTCGGGCGCGTCGTTGATACTGCCCCCCAGGATGCCGCAACTCTATACTCGCTCGACATATTCCCCAGTATCCGTATTCACCCGTATCACGTCGCCTTGCTTGATGAAGAGCGGCACCTTGATCGTGTTTCCGGTGGAGAGGACTGCGTCCTTCAAAACACCGCCTTGGGCTGTATCGCCGCGGGTTGCGTCATGCGTGTCAGTGACTTTGAGCTCGACCTTTTTCGGCAGTTCGACGGAAATGGGCTTGCCCTCGAAGCGGACGATATTGATCTCGAGCCCGTCCGTCAGAAATCCTCCCTGGTCACCGACGTCGTCTGTCAGAATGGTGAACTGGTCAAAGGTCTCGCCATCCATGAAAACGTACCCGGCAGCGTCCTTGTAGAGGAAGGTCGCGCTCGCGCGCTCCACATCCGCTTCTTCATAGTCCGCATTGAAAAGAAAATTCATGCCGATGACCTTGCCTGAGACAAGGCTTTTTACCTTTGCCTGCCGGACCGGCTTGCGCTGCGCCATCCTGACGAAATTTGAGGTCAGAACCAAATACGGCTCGTCATTCATCTTAAAGATGACACCGGGTTTCAGGTCATTGAGCCCAAGACGCGCCATACGACAGTGTTAGCGGACGGTGAACGGGACCAACGCCATGATGCGCGCCCGCTTGATTGCCTGCGAGACCTTGCGCTGATGCCGTGTGCAGACGCCCGAGCGGTGGCTGGTGGTGATTTTTGCGTAGCCAGACATAAACCGGCGAAGCAGCTGCGTGTCTTTGTAGTCGATGTGATCGATCTGTCGCTGGCAGAAATAGCAGACCTTCTCTTTTGCGTGGGGGAGCGGGGGCATCGCGGTGATTAAAATGGAATGTCTTCGACGTTGATTTCCTCCTCAGCTGGCGCGGCGGGCTCCGGCTGGCTCTTTTCGTCCTTGGCGGGTGCGCTTGCGGCCTGGCCGGCCCGGTCAAGCATAATCATGTGTTCTGCAACGATTTCCGTACGGGACTTTTTTACGCCGGTTTGGTCTTCCCAGGAACGGGTTTGAAGTCGGCCTTCGATGTATGTCCTCGCGCCTTTCTTGAGGTACTGACCGCACGTTTCTGCAAGCCGGCCCCACGCGACGATGTTGTGGAATTCCGCCTGATCCTTCATCTCACCGGACGTTGCATCCTTCCAACGGCGATTCGTCGCAATCCCAAAATTACAGACGGTCTGGCCCGACGGTGTCGTTCGCGTCTCAGGATCCCTTGTCAAATTCCCGATGATGAGCGCTTTGTTCAAACTCATGGCCATGGATGTGGGGTTAGTGGATGAAGGGACTTACACCATATCATCGGTCAGGATCTCGGCAAGCTTCTCTTCGAGCTCTTCCTTCGAGACCTCGCGCTTTGGCGTTTCTTTGACCGTGGTGTCGGCTGCTTCTGTCGTGCGACCGACCATGCGTTCTTCAGCAACCCGACGCGCCTCGCGCTCGATCTCCTTCTCGGTCTTGCGATGGGCACGGATGAGCTGGTAACGCAGAAATTCCTTATCGAGCTGGATCTGTCGTTCGAGGACGGGGATATGTCTCGATTCCATATCGAAAAGAGAAATCAGATACACTCCCTGGCGCTCCTTTGCCACGGGGTAGGCGAGTTTGCGGCGTTCCCAAAGCTGGTGCTTTTCGATGGTTGCTTTGTACTTCTCAAGCAAGAGGCGCAACTTTTCAAGCGCGGCATTCACATGCTCCTCGGTCGCGGAACCAGGGAGCAACGTCAGCAGTTCATAGTAGGTCGTCATAGCAAAAAGGCATAGCGTGAACAAAGGGCTATGTCTCGACTGCGACATATGTGTGGGGGCCCTTTGTTCTTCTCGGTGTGAGGGAGGGGGCCCCTCCAAAAATGGAGGGACTAACCACAGCGTTTTAGAGGTTACCATAGAGGTCGTTTCATGGCAAGAGGGGGTCATTCCAGCTATACTACAGACAATGCAGCGTTTTCTTGCCATTTGCGGGCGCCAGCCGGAACTCTCGGCAGCCGAACTTGTTGCCGTTGCGTCGTTGCGCGGATTCACGTGCACGCCCTACACACACAGTACAGTGCTGCTTGAAGGGCTTCGCGACCCCGTTGAGCTCATGAGCGTTCTTGGCGGAACGGTAAAAATCGCCGAACTGGTCAGTGTCATGGGCGTTGATGACCTTCAAGCCCCGCGCGTCGTGAGCACATGCATGGGAGCCATGACCGCTGCCGGAAAGGCCGTCTTCGGATTCACCGTCACGGATGCAAAACCGAAAGTTCGGAGAGCTGCCCAGGATCTCGCTGTTCGGATAAAACAGGAGCTGCAAAAGAGCGGGCGAAGCGCGCGATATGTGCGGGATCCGCGCGGCGAGCTCTCATCCGTCGTCGTCGAAAAACAGATTCTTGCGCACGGGGGAGCGGAATTCATCCTTGCCCAGTCCGGTGCCGAACTGACACTTGCGCGGACAGTGGTTGTTCAGCCGTTCGAGAAGTTCTCGGGAAGGGATTACGGCCGCCCTGGTCGCAACGCTCGGGCCGGCATGTTGCCACCGAAGCTCGCGCGCATAATGGTCCATCTTTCTCGTGTCGCGTCCAGCGAAGCGCTGCTCGATCCTTTTTGCGGATCCGGGACGATTCTGCAAGAAGCGGCGCTCCTTGGCATTCGCAATCTCGTGGGGAGTGATTCGAGCGAGCGCGCCGCCGAAGAGACACAACAAAACCTTGCGTGGATTGCACAGACGGCAGGCGTTCATTCTGCCGCACGAGTTCTCGTCTCCGGCGTCCGCCGGCTTGCGCGCCAGCTTGACACGCCTGTCCACGCCGTCGTGACCGAACCCTTTCTTGGTCCACCGCTCGCAGGCAACGAATCCCTCGAGAAAATTCGGACGATTCAGCGGCAACTGCAGAAGTTGTATGAAGACGCTTTTGACGTTTTTTTGGACGTCCTCGCATCTGGCGGCCGGGTCGTCTTTATCCAGCCGGTGTTCTACCATAAGGGCGAACGGTTGTTTCTTATGGACCTTGATGTGTTGCTCCTGAAGGGGTTTCGAATCGTTCAGCCATTGCCATCGACATTCGTCCCGATGTATAAGAAGGATCTTACGTTTCGGCATACACTTCTTTATCACCGGCCGGCCCAGCGATTGGGGAGGGAGATACTGATTCTAGAGAAGAAATAGGGACCGTTCGACTCGCTCCCCGCCTGATCCTCCACTTTTGCTCA
>CAZCGY010000052.1:4476-6870 GCA_964498355.1 uncultured Gammaproteobacteria bacterium
AGAAGAAATAGGGACCGTTCGACTCGCTCCCCGCCTGATCCTCCACTTTTGCTCAGGACCCCCCTCGGGGTCATCCCAAATGCAGCAGAGATCCTTCGACTCTCCGCCTACGCCAGGGCTTCGGCGGATCTCTCAGGATCATTTTCTCTATTTCTTGAGTTTCGAGAAAATGAAAACACCCGTGGATTACACGAGTGAAGCGAGCTTTTTGTACAGGTGGGCGGCTCGAACCCGGACGAACGAACCAAGGAATGCAAACATCGGTGTTACTGACCAGCTGGCTACCGCCCAAGAAAACCGCGTGACGGCGGGGATCAGGGCAACTGAAGCACCGACTGCGAGTGCAAGGCAAAGAACCATTGCCGAGCAGAAAACGTGGAACAGCACGTCCCAGCGGATGGAAATCGCCAGCACGTAGCATCCGCTGAACGAGAACAACGCTATGGAGAGCATGGTCACCGGGCGGATGAACGGCGTCGCGAGTACGCCGGTCGCAAACCCAGCGATAAGGAGGACTGCGCCTACAGTGAGCATATCATCCAACATCATGTGTCGAATGACAGAAGCGCTGATGCAGACGATAATGCCGAGCAGGATCGCAAGCTGCACCCGAAAGTTTCTGGTCCGGTTCCGTCTTCTCCAACTCCGGTAGCGCCGACGGTTCATATGTGCCGCCGCAATTGATGCGAAGCATCTTGCCGCTGTTTCGCAGCGACAGTGAGTGGAGTGAGTGCAACCGATCCATGAAACGAGAAGACCTGGTTTTTGGTCTTTCGCAACCGCACCGCCATACAGTATCCTCGCGTCAGTTGTGGCTTGAAAGGAACGCAGCGATGTCAGCAAAGAACGCAAGGTAGCGTAGCGAATATTCTTCACCCCGTCAATTCCATAGGCCCTTTACAAAAAGGCTAAACCAGTCCGCTTCTCCGGCGAACTGGTCTGCCCACACGAACCACCTGCCTTTCCTGGCAGAGATTTGCCGAGGACGCTCTCGCATCCTGGGCACGCCAAGGGTGGATCACCTCCTACGATACCGTTGACGTGCGTACAAACGCATGTCGGTGTCTGAAAATGGTGAGGCGGAAGACCGCCGAGGTCTTGCAACGAATGCGAAACGTTTTCCGTGCCCAGAAATGCGGGCTCTTGCGAAAACGCATCTTTCGATGCTTCGGTGCTTCTTCCACAATCCCCCTTGGGTTTCGTGTGGGTTCTGACGGAACAATGGCGCGGACGCGACCGGCCGCGACCATCTTTAGCATACGCCATCTCTTGGGGTGAGGACAAGAGGCGCGGAGCGCATCAGGGGAGAGGATGCGCTGGACACCGAAATGAAATACACCCTTTAGCTAAAAGGTGTATTGTCTAGGAGTGGTGAAAGACGGTAACATTCTGTCTCGGAATCCGGATTTGCGGAGGCAAGGATCTCATCCTTCATCACCGCGTAGCGGCAGAAGGGGATCTGCGGCTACGCGGTTGGCCGTCAAGCATGATGAAATACCGCCACATCTCCATCTTGGAATACGTAATCCTTCCCCTCGATGCGAATTCGTCCTTTTTCCCGCGCACCATTCCAAGATCCATTGTCCAAGAGCGTCTGCCAGTCGATGACCTCGGCACGGATGAACCCTTTTTCGAAATCGGTGTGGATGACACCTGCTGCTTGCGGTGCTTTGGTGCCGCGATGGACAGTCCACGCGCGGGTTTCGTCCTCGCCGGTGGTGAAGTAGGTAATCAGCCCAAGCAGCTCATAGCTTGCCGTGATCAAGCGGTCCAAACCGCTTTGTTTCCATTCTAGGTCATCCATGAATGCCCGCGCGTCAACCGCATCGAGCCCTGCCATCTCCATCTCGATTTTGACGGAGATCCGAAGGCCCTCGGGGTCATCCCGCACCTCCTTCTCATCCACATTGAGCACTGTCAGCATCGGCTTCATCGTAAGCAGGTTGTACTGGCGGATAAATTCCGCTTCGTCCGGTTCAAGGTGAACGATCCGAGCGGGTTTGCCATCATCCAGCGCAGCTTTCACGCGCTCCAAAACCGCGAGGAGCTTTACCGCTGCCTTGTCACCCGTCCTTGCCTTGCCCGCGGTGTTTTCAATGGCCCGTGAAATCTGGTCCATATCCGCCATCGCGAGTTCATAGAGGATGGTTGTCTCATCCGAATGGTGATCCACCTTCCCGGCAACGTGGAGGACGTTTGGGTCGTTGAACGCGCGTACGACGTGGCAGATGGCGTCCACGTTGCGGATGTTCTGGAGGAATTTATTCCCCAAGCCCTCGCCTTGCGACGCGCCTTTCACCAGCCCGGCGATATCGGTGAACTCGATGGTTGTCGGAATGGTTTTAGCGGATTTACTGAACACAGTCAGTTTGTCCAGCCGTTCGTCAGGTACGG
>CAZCGY010000053.1:0-6859 GCA_964498355.1 uncultured Gammaproteobacteria bacterium
GAAGCTTTACAGCTGATACTTCCTCACCACGGTAAAGCCACAACTGATTGAGGGCCTTAGAATCGTCTTCGGCATCGAAGTTTTTGAAACAGTCGAAACGTTCCCAAGCGTCTTCACAGCTGCTGCGGATCCCGAGGTACCTTGCAATGTGGTACTCAACTCTGTACTTCACGTAATGCTCCTCGCTTTCGTTCCATGCTGGTTGTCTGCGCCAAAGGACAAAACTTGACTGCAATGTACGTGAGCGTTGGCATAATGTCAAGAAAAAAGACCCGGGGCGGGTCTTTCAAGATCCCTGACGTGATGTTGTTGAGAAAGTCAGATGATGCGCGTCGTGCGCTCTTCCTGGTCGATTCTGACCAAGCCACCTTGTACAAGATAGGAGACCCATTGCTTAGAGCTCTCCATCTCTTTCTTGAATGCTTCGTATGTACGGATTGCTTCTTCATCAGTTGCGACGTCGATCACCTTTACCTCATCTTTGCGAGATGGCTCGGCGCCCTTGCAAAACGATGCGTAATGAATCCGATACTTCATCACTTCTCCATTCTCCACCAGCGCGCAAAGGACAAAGCTTGCCCAGAACTCTATTCCAGTTGAGATGTTGTGTCAAGAAAAAAGACCCGGGGTGTGGGTCTAAAGAATTTCTCCATTTTCTTCGGCAGTTGTTTGCGCCTCATTGAATATGCATGCCCCGTAACGGAAGACGCGCGCGGCACATGCGTCATCAACGTCTGGGCATGGACTGACGAGTTTGCCATCGCTCATGATACCGAGCGAGTACGCAAGGTCACGAGCGTTGTACCAATCAAGATGGCTACCGCCCAACATTCGACTCACTGCGGATGGGTTTCCATATTCGATCCAGCATGTTGTTTCGAGAGTCTGGTATGTTGGTGCTGGCCGTTGCAGAATCTCTTTGACGGCTTGGTACATAGCCGGAAATGCTGCAGCGAAGGTGTCAAACAATCCGATATCCTTCAGTTCAACTATTACCCTGTACACCGCACCCTCCTCTGTTTACGGTTGTCGGGGCTCTTGCTCGTTGAGACGCTCGAGCGCCACCCGGGCGAGAATGTACGTGGGTTCTTCGGCCAGCGCGTCCTCGTACTTGCGCCGTGCCATCTGGGGTTCGCCGAGCTTCTCGTAAACCCGGCCGAGGTTGTAGTGGGCGTACTGGTACGTCAGATACCGCGGGCAGCGCAGCGCCTGCTCGAGGTACGGGATCGCTTCTTGCGGCCGTCCGAGTTCGATCAGATACGCACCCAGGTCATTCCACGGGTTCCCGAAGTCGGGGTCGAGGTCGATGGCCACGCGGCAGAGCTCTACGGCTTCGCTGAAGTTGCCGCGCAGGCTCTCGGCCCAGGCCATGAAGGCGTAGCACTCGGGGCTCTGCATGAGGTCAAGCGAGCGGGCGTAGTAGTACAGGGCTTTGTCGAGCTCACCCTGCATTTGAAGATCAAACGCGAGCTCGAAGTAATCCTGCGCCATTAACGCGGAGTGCGCGTCTGGCATGGCTCCCCTCCTCTCTTTTGAAAAGGGCTGGCAAAAGTATAGCGCTTGCGACCCGAACGTCAAATACTCCTAAAAAGGTGGATGAGGGGCTCACTGTGACGAGAGCCCCTCATCGGAACAGGGTTGGGCACCGGTGCTCGATGCAATGGTCGGTGCCCTCCCCCGGCGGGCTTCGAGGCCGACCCCTCCAAGCGATGAGAGTGCTCGGCTTCTTGGCCCCTGCGCGCGGGTGAAGCTGCGTTCGATGTTTTTCAACCATCCCCGCAACCCGCTCGCAGTATTCGCAGTGTACGCTTCTCACGCCGGCGGTCAAGCGCACCGGTCATTCTCCTGCTGACTTGACGAACCGGTCGCTGACGTGGTTACGTGTCCGCACTCGGGGCATTGCTTCTTGACAACCTATCCCGAGATCCGCCCGACTGCCGGCGGCGAAATAGACAGCCAGTGCAGTAGGATCAGCCAAACCACTTGAGGAGGTTTTGCGATTTCCCTTCTGGGACGGCATGGCGCCTGGCCGACTGATGGCCATGTCCCGATGGGGGTGTCGAGCCCAGCATGAACGCGTGAACGGACACGGAACTCGGGTGGCGGCAACCGTCACCGCCCGAAGGCACAGTCAATCTGGAGGTTGACATGGCAGAAGACACTGGGCGGTCGCTTGAGGACATTGCCCAGGCAGTGGGATTGCCGGTCCCCGGGGTGCTCGAGGCGATCAGACTATCCGCTGACGCGACGAACCAGTGGCAAGTGAACTACTGGCTCGCCGCCCACCTGATGGTGACCGCAGCTGGCCTCGTGCCCGCGGCGGCAGCGAAGCTCATTCCCATTCTCAAGGACATGCTCTCGGTGTTTCCAGGCGCCATACTCGAGCCGTCAGAGGCCGCGGAGGCCGATCGCGACATCCGATATTACGTCTTGGCCAAACTGCTCAAGGACTTGGCCGGTTGATGATTCTAAGTCAGGCTGGGTGGAGCAACGTGCTTCCCCAGCCTCTTTGAAATCGTGTTTGGCAGCCCCGGGCCGCGGCCAACCGCCTGGAGAAGCTGCTTCTAACTCCCCGGTAATCTTGAGATCTTCGGCAGCTTCTCGCTTGTCCGCTCGTAGTAAACTTGCTCCATGGTATAGTAGAGATGTTCTTTTCATTCCAAGGGAGAATTTGATGCCCGCAGCATTCTGGCAGTCTCTGCCCCTTTTCATCCAGAAACGCTGGAGGTGGGCGGCGAAAACGACGATCATCTTTGCGGCAACATTGATACCAATCAGTCTTATCCCTGGTATTATGCCGTACCAAGCAGCTGGTTGGGTTGCCATTCTTGGCGTCGGCACCATTCTCATTGACGCATATGCCCAGCACGTCGAGAACACGCTCTCGGGGGCACGCAGCTCTGGTGTGCTCCGCGGTCGGGCAGTCCTCATCCGCGCCATTTTCACAGTGATCGTACTCGAACTTCTAGGTTATGCGGTATACGACTTGTCGTACCATCGGGTGCTTGTTGCGCATCCTGAGTGGGGGCCAAAGGCCATTCCTTTCAAGGCATGGGTTCTCGGATTGCTTGGACTCAAGGCGTTCTTTGCCGCGCTGTTCGCAAGCGTTGCAATTATCGTTCACATTGCTTTGCGGCTGAATCCCCGTTCTCATCGATGGTTGCACAAGAAACACCCATTTTAGCAGTTGATTTCCGCCCATCCGGCGGATTTTTCTTGACAGCAAACTTTCTCATGCTAGAATAGTGGGGTGACGGGGAATATCCGGCCACGTTTTTGTATGCACACACATCCACAGTTTCGGAGGGCGGGAAACCAGTTTCGGGCGCTGGGGAATGAACGACGGCTCTGTATTATTAAGATGCTCAATACTCAGCCGTATCTCGAACATGAAATCAGTGAAGCGCTACAGATCCATCAAACAGCGGTTGCAAAGCACCTCAGTCGTTTACTTGCCGCGGAGATCGTCCAAGGCAAACGAAAGGGTGGATCGGTAGAGTTTACGCTTACCGAGGACTTTCGCGAGATAAAGAATCTTTTGGAGATTATTCAAAATGGAATTATGAAATAGACCTTATGACCATAAGGTCTAAAGGTGGAAACAAATCCACCCCGCTTTCACGGGGTGAACTGTTCTCGGTCGAGGAGAAAAAAAACTAAAGATTCAAATCGTCGACGGACGGCACGCTGTCATCCTGCCTCGGAGCGCCTTCGGTCTTCTTTTCGCGCGCCTTGATCTCGCTCTTGCGGTACCCCTCCGGTTCAAAAATCTTCAGGTTCACGCGCGCATGATTTTTTGCACCGACAACACGAAGAAGCGTACGAATGGCCTTTGCGGTCTGCCCCTGGCGGCCGATGACCTGCCCTAAATCTTCCGGGTTGACTTTAAGGGTGATAAGGACGCCCATCTCATCGACGGTGCGATCGGAGTTCACATCATCAGGACGGTCCACAAGTTGTTTCACAATGTACTCGATAAACTCCTGATCCATTTCTTTTGCCATGTCATTCTCGCGTTAATAGTGTGCTGCGATGCCCGTAGCCGACTGCTGGCTACGAGCAGCTGTTCCGTCGGGAGTATGCGCTCCCGTTCAATTGTTATGCTGTTGCTTGCGGGGCTGAGGCGCTTGTCGCGGGCTCAGATGCGGTTGCTGGTGCAGGTGATGCTGGTTCTTCTTCCCTCTTTTTTGGTCGGACAATTTTCCGCTTCTCGCCGGTCACCAGTTTTTTGTCGAGAAAGAGGTTGTGCAGTGTATCGGAAAGCTGCGCGCCCTTGCTGATCCAATACTGAACACGGTCCGCCTTCACTTCAAGGGAGGCGGGATGTGTGTGCGGATTATAGTGCCCGAGTATTTCGAGCGCATTTGAGGAGGTCGCTTTGTGCTTCTCCTGGACAACGACGCGGTAGGTAGCGTGCTTTTTCTTTCCGACGCGCGCGAGACGAATCGTGAGCATTGCTTCTGGGACGTTGGGTGCGGTCAATGGTTGCAGGGATGATGGTACTGTAGCCGAAAGATGGTGTCAAGTACAGCGCAATGCACAGTCGGTTGGCGAAAGGACTCCATTGAATACTCCTGATCGGATGTGGAAAATAGAGGAAGTGCGTTCGCTGTTTCTTTACTTTTCTGTAAAAACATGGTATACTACGAACTCAAGAATGGAAAAGAAAACGCCAGCCCGTACAGGAGTGGATTCCGCCCAGCCAGGCGGCGTTATTGTGCAACTTGTTGACGAGATTATCCGTCAGGCCGTTCTGAACAAGGCATCGGACATCCACATCGAGCCCGACCGTGATCGCATGCGGGTGCGTTTGCGCATCGACGGGCTGCTGCGAGAAGTCGGCGAACATGCCATTTCCATGCTCCCTTCTCTTGTCTCGCGCATTAAGGTGCTCGCGAATCTGGATATTTCAGAACATCGCCAGCCCCAAGACGGACGCTTTCAGATTGCCGTGGATAACAAAGAACTCGATTTGCGCATTTCGACCTTCCCAACGATCTCGGGCGAAAACCTTGTGATGCGCATCCTCGACAAGAGTCAGATTGTGCTCGGCCTTGAGCAGCTTGGCATGAATCCGGCGGACCTGGAGCATTTCAACAAATTCATCCATAAGCTCTACGGTCTTGTGCTCGTCACGGGGCCGAATGGCTCCGGCAAAACAACGACATTGTACTCGGCGCTGAACATCATCAATGCGCCGGAACGGAGTATTGCGACGCTCGAAGATCCTGTCGAGTACCAGTTACCGCTCATCCGGCAGACGCAAGTGGACACCGATACCGGCATGACCTTTTCCCAGGGGCTGAAATCCCTTTTACGCCAGGATCCTGATGTCATCATGCTGGGCGAAATCCGCGACAAAGATACGGCGGGCATTGCCGTTCAGGCGGCACTCACCGGCCACTTGGTACTTTCGACGCTCCACACGAACGATGCCGTCGGCGCGCTCACGCGGCTTATCGACATGGGCGTTGAGCCCGTGCTCATCGCAGCAGCGAGCATCGGCGTTATTGCCCAGCGCCTGGTGAGAAAAATCTGCCGCAGCTGCCGTGAAGAGTACCGGCCGTCACAAAAAATTCTTGAAGAATTTCAGCTCTCGAAAGATGCAACCTTGTTCCGCGGTCGCGGCTGCGAAACCTGCAAGGGAACAGGATACAATGGACGGACCGGGATTTTTGAAATCCTCAAAATCAGCGACCCAATCCGCACATTGCTGACTGGCAAGGCAACATTCGAAGCCATTATGGCGAAGGCGCGCGACCAGGGAATGCGGACGCTCCGCGAGGACGGAATCGAAAAAGCGCTTGGGGGCATTACGACGATCGAGGAGGTGCTCCGGGTGACAGAGGCCAGCGCGATCATCGGGCAGGACACCGAGAAAATATAGTGGCTTAAGAGGCGCATTGGGTCCGGGGCGGATGAAAAATCCGCACGCAAAGTGCGGATGTTCAGGGGGGCTTCGCGGTCTTGCCAGGAACACATTGAGACGCGATGTACCCGTGTGCTCGCAAGCTGTTGATCCATCCTCTCCAGCGCTGACGTGAAATGCCAAGGGGGGCAGCACAGGAACGGAACACCTTCCGACAGTCGCCTCCTGCCGCTTCAAGAAGTTCCACAAGAAGATCTGGGAACGTTTGCAGTGAATCGCGACAATGGGCCGACAAGAAGCCGAGCTGGTATGCGTCCAGGACCAGGGGGCTTTTTTTGCCTTTCGCGCGGTGCCACACCACGGTATAGTCGCGCGGTTCCTTGCCTGAAGCATCAAGTTCAGCAAGTGTTTTGCAGCAGCGCTGTGCCTCGGCAACCGATGGGTACCGCAGGCCGCACACCATGCAGGGTTCGCCGGTCAGACGGCCATCGGCTTGCGCTTGATCGAGCTCCTTCTGGAACCGGTTCTCGAGGAGCTCCTCGCTCGAGCGAACACGACGTGACACAGGCCACCTCCTTTGAAGTCGCCTAACCTGACGTGAGAAAGAGCAGCGAAGCAAGCGTAGACGATATTGCAGATTGCGTCAACGGTCGCGCTTGACGAACTGTATGTCATGACGTATGCTTTCCTGTTCCTTACCTAAGGAGGGCATGTGGCAACGCTTGCGGACGTGAAAAGAGTTCGTCAAGAGGTGCTAGACACGGTGGCTTTTTTCGGAGCAAGGGCTGGGTTCGAGCAGGAGTTTGGCAGGCGTCTCGCGGACATCGGCAGTGTCATGATGGAAGAGCTTCATCTCGCGCCTTTCCGGGACTTCGGTACATTGCTTTGCCTGCCGCTCGAGACCGAACTGCCGCCGGCAGCCAGTGCGAAATTCGAAGAACTGAAAGTATGGCTGAAGACACAGCATGAGTTCACTGAAGAATGAGAACG
>CAZCGY010000054.1:0-6817 GCA_964498355.1 uncultured Gammaproteobacteria bacterium
GGCTATTTATTAATCCACTTATACCTAAAAATACTCTTCCAATTATATTGAAAAGTTGGCGTTAGACTGGTCCAACCCGCTGCTGTGAGTAGTAGCTCGTATCTTATGATTAGTTCCTCTAATACTTTTAAAGCATTATTAACTTCAAAAAAGGTTGGTATTTTCTTACTTCCTCGTTTATCAATATGTGCTAGCTTTCGGTCAGCATAATCCTCGCAGTTAGTAACAGCACTTTTGAGTTTCATTAGATCTCTTTCTACAAGCCTAGCATTAATTTCATTTTTATTTGTGTCCGCAAATTTATTGAAATCTCTGTCAGCATGTCTTAATGCTACACTGCCCTTGTAGAGATATTTGAAGTCTTTTCTTGTAATTAAATTTGGCTGTTTCGATATTTCTGTTAGTAGTTTTGCTAAAGATAAACTCTTGTTATCTTTATCTATCTTAACCTGCCGTCTGATGCCTAGAACAATAAGGGCAGCGTAGCCTTGTCCTAATAAATCATAAAATGCATTTGGTTTTTGAATGTCTGAATTATCTTTTATTATCTTTTGCGTTTCTTCAAAAACAACTCTGTGGGTTAGTAAAATATGCACTTCTTTGCGAAGTATCTCAAGCCAACTTTTCCATTTATTAAGCGTTTGTTCTTTATAAGTCATTGAAGGTTATAGCCAGCCGACTTCACATAACGTTTTTATACGATCAACCGCGCGAACATGCTTATTACTCCACAATGGCCTTAATCCTTCGAATCCCAGCAGATACCGCCTCTTCTTTCAGGATTCTAAACTTTCCAACCTCTTTCGTGTTCTTCACATGCGGGCCGCCGCAGAACTCCTTGGAGTAATCGCCGATAAGATAGACCGACACCGTATCTCCGTACTTTTCGCCGAACAGCCCGATGGCGCCGAGTTTTCGCGCCTCACTCAGCGGAATGACCTTGCGTGTCACTATAAGAGCATCACGGACTTTTTCGTTCACGCGCTCCTCCACTTTTTTCAGTTCTTCGCTCGTTACCTTGGATGGGTGGGTAAAGTCGAAGCGGAGACGTTCCGAGGTGATGTTACTCCCCTTTTGCGCTACGTGATCTCCAAGCACGTCCCGGAGCGCCTGATGCAGGAGATGCGTCGCAGTGTGCATCCGCACGACTCTCTCGCTGTGATCAGCCAGCCCGCCTGCGAACTTCTGCTCTGCGCCTTTTCGTGATCGATCCTGATGCTGTTTGAGATAGTCCTTGTACAGGGAGTCAAACATATACCACTCAAGCTCAACCCCCTTTTCTTTCGTGAGGATTTCAAATGTGATCTCAGGCGGAAAGCCGTAGGTCTGATAAAGATCAAACGCGATCTGTCCTGAGAGTTTGGGGCTGCTCGTAATCTTTGAAACTTCTTTTTCGAGATATTTGTTCCCTTTGCTCAACGTAACAGAAAATTTGTCCGCCTCTTTTTGCAGTTCGCCGACGATGCGCTCCGAATCGGACTGAAGTGTTGGGTATGCTTCACCATAAAGACGGGTAAGAACCATCAGCTGTTCATCAAGCTCAAAATCCTGCAAGCCGATCTTTCTGCACTCACGCACGTACTTCCGTATGAGCCGGCGAAGGACGTATCCTTGGTCTTTATTGGACGGGAGAACGCCGTCACAGATCAAAAATGCTGCGCACCTGAGATGGTCAGCGATGATGCGTGCCGAGCCCTCGTTGTAGGCCGTGCTTCTTGCTTTGAGTTCTTTGAGAAACGGCGAAAAAAGGTCCGTTTCATAGATCGACCCAGCACCGGTCAGGACGGCTAATGTCCGCTCCAGCCCCATCCCCGTATCGACATTCTTCTGTTTCAGCGGCTCGAACCGACCCTCAGCCGTTTTGTTGTACTGCATGAACACGTCGTTCCAGATTTCGACGTACCGTCCGCAGTCGCATGATGGGTCGCACGTACCCGGCTCGCGGAGCGTACATGGCTTGCCCGTGTCAAAAAACATCTCCGTGTCAGGCCCGCACGGCCCTGTTTGACCTGCAGGGCCCCACCAGTTCTTTTCCTTGGAAAAGTAGTAGAGACGATCTTCGGGCACGCCAACGGATTTCCAAACGCTTGCGGACTCTTCATCGCGCGGCGCATCGCTGTCCCCTGCGAAAACAGAGACCGAGAGCTTTGCTGGATCGAGGCCAAGCCACTTTTTCGAGGTCAAAAACTCCCAGCTCCACTCAATTGCCTCCTTCTTGAAGTAGCCCGCCTCTCCGATGCCGTCAGGCGAGGCCTTGTCCCCAAGCGACCAGTTCCCGAGCATCTCAAAAAACGTGAGATGCGTATCGTCGCCCACAAGGTCGATATCCCCTGTCCTGACACAGCGCTGGTAGTTCACGAGCCGCTTGCCGGCAGGATGCGGCTCTCCCAGAAGGAATGGGACCAAGGGATGCATCCCCGCCGTGGTGAAGAGGACTGTCGGATCGTTTTCTGGCACCAAAGACGCGGATGGAATAACAGCGTGGCCTTTGGACACGAAGAAATCAAGGTATTTTTTTCTCAGGTCGTCGGCGGTCATGTGGTCACAGCATAGCGTGCCGGCTCAGCATGATCAATGACCGCGCTCCCCAAACATTCGTCCCCGTCATAGAATACGACGGCCTGGCCGGGCGTGATGGCGCGCTGGGGCTGAGCAAACGTCACGCGGAGAGCGCCGCTTTTTTCACGTTCGACCGTTGCTTTTTGTGCAGGTTGCCGGTAGCGGATCATTGCCGAACAGGAGAACGGGAACGCAGGTCCGCCCTCGCTGATCCAGTTCGGGTCTGTCGCGACGAGCCACTGGCGAAGAAGTATCGGGTCGCTATTCCCCCGCGCGACAACCAGCGTATTTGTCCTGACTTCTTTTTCTGCAACATAGAGAGGAACGCCGCCTGCAACGCCAAGACCCTGTCGCTGCCCGATGGTGTAAAACGCAAGCCCCTGGTGCTCGCCAATGACCCTGCCCTGAGCATCAACAATCTTGCCAGGATGGGCAGGGATGCGGGATCGGAGAAGCGACATAATGTTCACTTTGCCGATAAAGCAGATACCCTGGCTATCGGGCTTTGCCGCAACCGGGATACGAGCGCGTCGCGCAAGCTCGCGTACTTTTCGTTTCGTCAGTGACCCAAGCGGCATGAGCGTCCGTGCAAGCTGTTGTTGGCCGAGCGACGAGAGAAAATAGCTCTGGTCTTTCGTCATATCAACGCCTCGCAGAAGATGAGTGCGGCCGCTGCGAACCTCAGCGCGTGCGTAGTGCCCTGTTGCGATGCGGTGAAAACCCATTGCACGGGCGGCATCGAGGAGCGCGCGGAACTTGATCTCTTTGTTGCACATCATGTCGGGATTCGGGGTGCGACCCGCCGCGTACTCGCGGTAGAAGTATTCCACGACGCGCGACTGATACTCTTTTTCGAAGTTGACCGTCCGAAACGAAATACCAAGGTGGTTCGCGACCCGGAGCGCGTCCCGGCGATCCTCTTCCACGGTACAGTGCGGCGTGAGCTTGGTTCTACGCCAGTTTTCCATAAAAACACAGTGGAGGTCATACCCCTCGTCGCGTAGAAGCAATGCAGCCACTGCCGAATCAACGCCGCCCGAAAGAGCGACGACAACACGACGTCCTCCCGCTGCTGGTTGTCGGACGGTCATGGTGGATTGTCCTTTGCGATTTACATCGACATATATTCCCGCGGCGTGGAGGCAAGAATGATTTTCATCGCCTCGCCCACGGTGTCGACCATCGTGTACAGTTTCTTTTCGTCAGGAGAAATCGCTTTCTCCGCCTGCAGCATTTTTTCGTGAATGAAGCGGTCAAGATCTCCCCAGAAAGACTTGCCAAACAGAATGACGGGCCGAAAGTCAATTTTATGGGTTTGAATCAGCGTCAGGATGGTGAAGAGCTCGTCCAGCGTTCCATAGCCGCCGGGGAAAAACACGTACGCCTGCGCTGAGGTTGACAGCATCGTCTTGCGCGAGAAAAAATAGTAAAACCCGATGCCTTTGTTGACGTACTTGTTCAGACGCTGCTCGTACTCAAGCTGGATATTCAGGCCGACCGATGATGCATCCGCGTCCCATGCTCCCCTGTTGCCCGCCTCCATGATTCCGGGCCCGCCGCCCGTGACGACCGTGAAACCGTGCTTGCCCAAGCGCTTCCCAAGCAAGTAGGCCGCTTTGTAATATGGGCTTTTGGAAGATGTGCGAGCCGAGCCGAAAATTGTGACGGGCCTCGTAATGCCCGAAAGGAACTCAAGCCCTTCGGTAAACTCCGCCATAATCCGAAAAATCTGCCACGTGATATTCTGTTTAAAATCATGCGGCCGTATGAAAAATGATCTTGTGATGTGACTGTTTCTCGGTGCTTTCGACGTTTTTTGCATGGCTATGCTTCCAATTCGTTCATGTCCTCATCGATGTTCTCGCGTTTTCCCGACGCTGCTTCGGCCGCTTCAGGCCACCGCGCGTTGAGTGTTTCGCGTGCTTCCTGAAACTCGAAATCATCGTCAATGACCCCTTCTTCGCGCTTTTCCTCGAGCACCTCTTCAACAAGATCCAGATATTCCTCTTTCGACAGCGCACCTTGGGTCTGCTGCCGGCTCATGACTTCGTGGAATAGTTCATTGAGATCAAGAAGGAGATTTTGCATACGCGCCGAAATAGCTAATGACGAACAATGGTTGGCCCGCTCTTGGGGGAGCGCTCGAAGAAAATGCTCAGAAGTAACGCAAGACCGAGGAGGGCAATCATGCCGCTCACAGCACGCATGGTGCTGACACTGGCGCGTGCCACCTGTATGATACCATCCTGCAGAACCGGGACAAGACCCGTAGGCAACTGGGAAGCGGAAAACTGTACGAGCAGGCGCTCGGCGATATCAGGAACTGCAACAGCGATGCCAAAGGCTGTCAGAGCTGGCAGAAGCAGGGCCGTACCTGACCAGCCGGCGACGTGCCGAAGAGATTGGCGATGCAAGAGAACTAGAGCGAAAACGCAAAACCCGCTCACCGCAAAAAGAATCGGGATAAGCAAACGGAAAAACCGGATGAGTTCCCGTGCGCGCACAAGCCATTCCCTGAATGAAGCCGTCACCGTCTCGCCCGACCCCCCATTTTGACCAAATTGCGCCGTGAGCGGCTGGAGGTGCATGAGGTCGAGCTCGTCGGGCACAACACCGAGAACGGCGTCGATCGTCTTCCCTTCTTTCGCAAGGGCAGTAGAAAAGAGTTCGTAACTGGCGTTCTCCGGTCTGCACGCCGTGTCCATCGGCTGGTCACCCTGGCAAAGTGGAAGGGTCGCAAAAAGATTACGGAGCTGAACATCAAAAAGATTCCGCAGTTCCTCTTTTTTTTCGGCCAATCGAATAACAAGCCGCGGCTCGGGGTCATTGCTCTTCAGCCACGCGCCAAGACCATGCAGCAGCTGGCGAAGTTGCGCCGTCGCCCATGGGGTATCGAAAAGTGCGTTCGCGAGTTCCTGATATTCCGGAGCCCGCAACAATTCCCCGATCCCCTCCCCGCTGTTCTCAACGTCTGATTCGAGCTGACCCCGCAGCAGCACCAGAGCTGCCGTAACGCGCCCCTCATTCACCACCTTCTCAGCGAGATAGGCGGGCGACCCTGCTGTGGAAAGGGCGTTAAAAATGATGAATCCTCCAAGGAACGAGAGGGTCGCGACAAGAATCAGAAAAAGTGAGAAAACAGTTTTCATATTCGTTTCCATCATCAGTGTAGCAAAAAACACCGCCTTGATGGAAGGACGGCGTCGCTGACCTATGCATTCGTGCGGTCGACCCGGATGATTTCATCCTGGATCATCCCCTGCACCATCGTAAACCCTGCGGCGAGGGTTTTCGGATCGCACTGCATGAGCATGAGCTGATGACGCCCGCCGACACGGATGTCGTAAACGGGAGTGCCGAGCCGCGACTTTTTCCTCGCCGTGACTTTTCCCGTCAACGCGATTTTCGGCACACCTTTCGCCCCGCGGATCTGGGGCCGGAAGTGAAAGACGACCGTGTCGCCCACCTTATACAAAAAATGAACTCTGCCGCCCATATCTCCCTCCTTTCTTGAGCGGTTGTCGTGATTGACGCCACTCTAGCAGAACGAAAGAAACGGCGCAAGGAGAGCGCTTGACTCGTCCAGCGCCTCTGGTATCCTGAAGGACAGCGAGACGGGAAAAACGCCCGTCCTTTTTCAACTCATGAGGACATCCAAGACAGATGGGTGGCCGTGTTTTGTGTACGCAGAAAAAGGGAGATGAGGTCATGAGACGTCTCGTACTCTGCCTACTGGCTCTGGCCGGATGCACGAACGATCCGGTCAGCCCGCATCGAGCAACAGCTCCTCGCGTCGAACACATCCCTCCTGACAGTGTGGATGGCAGGTTTGCCGGAATTGCATTGGACTCTTTGCCGTCTGAGCTCGGCGCGCCGTGGCGCTGGAGTGCGTTTGTCTCGGAGTTTTCAGACGGCACCGCGTTCGTTTTTTTGCCGCTCGATGCAGAAGACGAGCATCGCTATCTCGTGCGAATATCCAAAAACGGGGAAAGCGGCCCCATCCTTGCCATCGGCTTCATGGAACCAACGTGGTTTTCCCAGGCGCGCGCAGAAACGCTTGCGGCATACGAGGGCTGGGTGTTTCTCTACGACCTGGAGGAGGGACTGCGGAGAATCAGCGTTCTCTTCGAAGGTGGAACAGTACTCGACCGCAGCGTGGACTACCCATACCATGCACGGCCGCCTGATGTTCTGTCCGACAACGAGGCCTTCACCTGCCTTGCTCAGGAGATGCTCAGGCGGCCGGACGTCCCGTCAC
>CAZCGY010000055.1:0-6640 GCA_964498355.1 uncultured Gammaproteobacteria bacterium
AGCGTTGGATTTCGAAGGTTGTAGGGATTGAACGGCGCGGGCTTGCCCCATCCGAAACCGACGAACACGAGGAGCGCAATGCCGAGCGGGTCGATGTGCGACAAGGGGTTGAGATTCAAACGCCCCATATCTTTTCCTGTCGAGTCGCCCTGGAGATACGCCGCGAACACATGCGAAAACTCGTGGACCGTTATGCCGATAATGATCGCGGCGATCCACGCGAGAAAGAGCGCGGGGTTTTGCAAGAAGAGCTGAAATGGCATGGGGGCTTGATGATTCTGCGAGGGTACGCTATACTCTCCGCTGGTACGCCGGATCAAAGCGTGAGGGGCGTTTTTTCTTCACTTCATCACTGTGAATCTATGGCTCGAACTTGCGAACGCTGCGGCAGAGGTTCCTTGCGGAGCTTCTCGCGCAGTCACTCAAACATTGCAACGATCAAACGCCAGCATCTGAATCTGCAGAAGACGCGCCTTGACGGCAGATCCGTGAGGATATGCACGTCGTGCATCCGGACGGTCGCCCGCTCGTTGGCGAAACCATCGCGTGCCACGTAGCACGGTCGTTGCTGAGGGACAGGGCTGCAGCGTGCTCATTGTAGCTGTTTCTCATACGTCAGGCAATCGCGGCCTCATTCCCCTGCGGTCGTTTTTTTGACTACCGCGTCAACGGCACGAGCAAATACCACAGCTCGAGCACGATTCCAAACACGAGCATGGCCCGGATGCACAGAGTGGAAAACCTTTGTGACGGTCTACCCCGTTCTTTTTGCATCCTGCGCGCGGCAGCAAGAAGCAGAAGCGCCTCACACGCAAGAAGCAACGAGCCCGTAAAACCGAGGATGGAGGTAAAACTGCGAAGTCCTGCCGCGACGATGAGAAACGGCACGATGACCGCTGCAGTAAAACCGATCCGGGGTGACATGCGTAAATCGATCGTCATCGTGCTTTTGAGAATCGTCCCGAGCGTGATGAACGATGTCAGCGTCGTGGCAAAACCGAGAAGACCGACAACAAAATTCCATCTGGCGCCAAGAGCTCCGACAAACCCCGTGAGCGCATCAGGGGTAGTCGCAGCCCCATTGACTCCCACGACACTGATGACAAAAAGGGCATAGAGAACTGTCGCGATGCCGAGCCCGGCGACAACGCTGCCGACGACGCGCCGCCGGTTGCGGCGTGAGATGTCGACGACGGCGGGAATCGACGAAAGCCCCCAGAGCGCAAACATGACGACGCCGTATCCCTGGGGGATGGATTCGAAATGAGCAGTTTGCAGCTGATGAGGGACAATCCGTGGAGCGGCAAGGACGAGGAAGGAAATGATGATCAGAACAAAAACAGTGAGGAGAACAAGATCCGCCTTTGCGACTCCTCTGGTGCCGCGGGCGATGATGCTCCCACCAATGAGGACGAAAACGAGAAGCGCAACCATCTGCGGCAGATCAACAAAGCGCGACACCATCAACCGGAGAAACGTGCTCCCCACGATGCAATAGGCAAGAAGAGCGCCCAGAAGCCCAAGCATCGAGACGCCTGCGGCAACCCCTTTCCATCGTTGCCCGAGATACAGCGCGACGTACCCCGGCGTCCGGTGCTGGCCTTCGGTGGAGAGGGCCAGATCAGCGTGCTGGAGATCAAGAACTGCAAGAACCACAGCGAGGATGACAAGCAGGCCGAGAAATGGCGCGACGCCCATTTGCGCGGCAACTGCAGGCAGCGCAAAAACGCCCACACCGATGACGGTACCGAGAAATGTACTCAAGCCCAGGAGAGGGTGTGGGGTTCCCCGCATGTCCACCAGTGTACCGCAACGGGGACCGTCCTGCTATGCCGGGCTAGAGATAGTCGAGCAGCGCGTCGTAGTTAAAAAAACCGAGCCACCGGTATCCGTACGTCAGAAGTACATCCATCCGGTCCAGTGCCAGAAGGATTCCAACGAGAATGAGAACGGCCCCGCCGGCAATTTCAACAAAGTGCGTGATCCGTCGTACCCTCTGCGCAAGCCGCAGCGCCGAGCCGAGCACAGCGGCAACAACGAGAAATGGTAGCGCGAGCCCAAGCGAAAACATAGCAAGAAGCACCCCGCCCTTGCCAAGCGTTGCTGCAGTCGAAGCAAAAAACAGGATAGTCCCCAGAATCGGGCCGATGCACGGCGTCCAGCCGAATGCAAACGTGACGCCAAGGAGAAATGAACTCCCCGGGCGCCCGGGGGTTACGAGACGGCCGGGATGCCATCGTCGTTCAGTTGCGACAAACCGCGCAAGCGGACCGCGAAAAAGACCGAGCAGCGCAAGCCCAAGCAGGATGACAAGAAAGCCGCCGGCACGCGCGAGAACAAGCCGGTACTTCAGAAGCGCTCCCCCGCCGAGCCCGAGAAGCATGCCCAGAAGGATGAAGACCGCGCTGAACCCCACAACATAGAAGACGGCGTTCAACAGCACGCGCCGCCTGATCGATCCGCGAACTGATCGGGCCGCAAGCGCCTCAAAGGGCACGCCGCCGCCGATGAAGCCGAGATATGCGGGGACAAGTGGGAGCGTACACGGCGCAAGAAACGTCAAAAAGCCGGCAACAAACGCAGGGATGAGATAGCCGTCAAACATCGTTGTTCTGTTGCTTCTTTCGACCGAGACCGCAGTTACCGCCGATGCTTGCCAGCCGTAGGAGAGTACTGCCAAAAGAGGTGGAAGCGAACGCATCGGAGTTGAAATCCGTGCCAGAAACCTTGAAGCTCCAGCTCATGGTACGTTGACGAAAAAAGCAACCGTTAGAAAGCACGTAAATCGGTTACAGGGCTTGGTGGTGTTGTATCGGGTGGTGGTTCTCGAGACAGGGTTGTGAATGTGCGGTCGGCCGAGTATGCTTCGTCGCTCCCAGCCGTCGAGTGAACACGAAAGTGATACAGCGTTGACTCGGTAAGACCGACCAGCGTGGTGGTGTGCGACGTCACGGTTGCGCTCTCCAGAGGACTTGTGCTGCCGTAGCTGGAGGTCGGCCCGTATTCCACCTGGCTGTTTGCCGCAGTGTTGGTCGTCCAAACTATCGTTGCTGTCGTTTGTCCTGGGGTTACAATGATACTGCCGTCAGTAATGGAGAGCGGCGCGCTCGTATTGACATAGACGAAATCGCCTGCTCTCGTAAACGCAATGGCTTGCTGATTCGCGGTGACGGTTGTAACGTTTGGGCCGTACAGAACATATTGGAGCGCGGCATTGCTCACACTGACCGTCGTACCGTCGCTCGCGACAGACGCCGTTCCGCCCGTGACGGTAACAATCGCGGACCCCTGGTCGGAGAGCGACGTGCCATCTCCAAACTGATACTTCGTCAACGCGCCGCTTCCATTCCGCCGGACGAGCAGCATCTGCGCATCACTTGCAAGCGTTCCATCCTGGATCGCTCCGCCCGTTCGGGCGTAGACGGTGTCGGTAACCGTCGGCCAGGAAAAGCGTGAAGCGATTGCGCCGGTCACGCCCGCAGGAGTCGACATTGTCGGCCCTCTTGTTGTCCCCTCATTCACCGGCTGGAGTGCAACGAGAAATTGCGGATTGGTCACACCGCTGATGGTCGCTTTGACTCGCTTCAGGTCCGGATCACTTGTATTCATCGCATAGGTCGCTGATGAAAACGTCAAACCAGCAAAGGACGGGTTGGCAAAATACAGTTTTAGCTTCTTGTTGGATGGCGATCCGGTGACGACCACGGGGTTCGATATTGTGGAAAGTCCGAACGCCGTTTCGGTATGAAACGTCCAATCAAATGTATGGGTACTCGTATCCTTTTGGATGTCGTCATAGAGAATAAAATACTCTGGAGTTTCGCTGCCTGCCCTGACCGTCAGAACGTGCCGGTTAGCTTTTTGGACGGGGTTCGCGCCCTGGTATCCCCACGACCAGTCCGTCCCCGGCCACGGGTAGTTCGGAGCGTTGAGCGGACTGTAGGTTGAGTAGGCATCCTTCAGATCCGCGAGCAGATAGTCGGCGAACCCATTGATATTGGATGTGGCGATTCGCCCATCCGTTCCAACACTGCTGCCAGCGTTGTGTTCACCCGCATTGTCGATGAAAACTACGTTGTGCGCCTCCGACTCTTTGGCGCTCGTAGGGTCAGCGGCGCCGGAGTCGCGCAGAAACCAGTTCCCCTGTGAGAACAAGCTGAACGTTCCCTGATCTTCCTGTGCATGCCCGCCCTTGAACGGCCCAGCATAGAACGTGAAAATCGTGTCATCGCTCGTGTTCGAACCAAGCGCTGGCCATCCGGTGCGATAGAGATAAAAACCCGTCCCAGAAAAGAGTTTGGAATTTGGCAAAGTTGCGGATGGGAGCTGGGTCGCTGATCCCTGCCCCCAGAGCATTGCAGCCATGCGGTCATGCTGGTAGCCATAGTTGTAGAGCCCGGATGTCTTTTCATATGCATAGCGTGCTACCTGGCTCGAGTACTTCGTCTGCGCCCACGACTGGTACGTGTCATTCCAGGCGACAGGATGCTCCGTGTAGTTGCCGTTGTTCGCCTGGATGGTGTACCCGCCATTCGTTGGAAGAACGCCGTATGCGAGCCAGTCACCGTAGCGTTGCAGTTCTGGCCGCGTCGAAAGATCAAGGCCGTCATATCTCTGCCGCGCCTCGACATACGGAAGAAGATACCGTGTTGCAAACGGTCCGTAGAGCTCCCCCTCCGAAGGCCGCCCATCTGTGTCGATGTGCGCGTTGAGATTGTTCATGACCATCGTGTGCCCCCACGTGAGTGCCTGATCGAGCACGGCCGTATTCGTCGTTTCACCGCGCAACACGATGGAACCAAGCCCCATGGATGCTCCAAGAATAAAGCCCTTATTGCTCGTGTAGGGCGGGGTAGCGCGCGTCCACCAGTCGAACCACGCGCCGGCGGTTTGATAGTTCGGATCAGGTTGAAGGTAGGTAAGGATTTCGTCAATGACTGCCTGACGTCCGGCAGGAACAGGTTCACCATCCGCCAGATCATCGAAACAGAGATCGAATCCCATCGCGAGCGCGGTCAACCTCAATGAGGAATTGTGTGCGTTCCCCGCTTCCGGCGCATAAGTCGTCGAAAGATAGCTCAGCAATATCTGGCACCTCGTTTGATAGTTCGTCTTGTTCGGATCGCTGTCGAGGGCAAGACGGTACGCCATGCCAAGCGCTTCAGCATTGTAGATTCCCCAGTATGCGCCAACGAGCCCGCCGCCGGACTGCCCGAGAAGTGATTGCGCATAGGACTGGTTCGCCGTGAACTCCGTGTCGTCGTATCCAGAACCGTCGCGAACCTTCGCTTGTAACGCAGCAATGTCCGCAGTCGTAAAAAGCAGCCGGGGATGTGCCTTGGCAAGTGCGTGGGCCGTTTGAACGGTTGGAGTTGAGGATCGGGAAGAGAGAACAAGCCCGACTCCCGCGGCGAGAACCAAAAACACCACTGCAACATGCCGTATTGTCCTTTGCTTCTTGCGTGGTTTGTTTCTTGGCTTTTTGGACGTTTTCTTCGTCATTGGGATGGTATCAGTATATCACCAGACGAGTGTTTGCGAAAAAGGGGACATTGAGTCAAGAGGTATCCATTGCCGGGATACAGATGCCCAAGATCAACAAGCAGATCCCGACAGGAACTCCGCATATCAGTCCTAGGCTCCTCGTCCCGGATTCTTTTCTCCTCTTCCACCCCTGCATTGCAACGACACTACGTCATGAAGCCGCGGATCCTTCGACTCCTCTTCGCTGGACTCTTGACCCTTCGACTTCGCCCTCTCGATCAGCTCGGGGGCTCCGCTCAGGGCCATTTCCGCCATTTCCCAGTTTTTTGAGGAAATGAAAAGACCGGCAGAGCCGATCGTGCATCCTCCGGCCGAAGCCGTGGAGACATTTTTCACGATGGTCTGCCGGTTCCCCTGTCCGTCACCCCAGAACTTCCCATCGAGTCAGGAAAGGTCGGCCTGATGGCCGGTGACCGCCCGAAATCGGACGGATGCCGGGGAGCGAATCCCGCTTTGCGGGATCGGGCCACTCGCCATTGATCGGCACAGGGAAAGAACTGTTGTGCACCCTACCTGCTGGAGCCGCTATTGTCAACCCGCCCCGATCGCCGTCAGCGTGACACTGCAACAACGTCATCGTACAAGACAGGGAGCCGCCGTCTTGCCCGCCTCGCATGCGAAGCGGGCCGGCAGGGCAGGCTGCACGCCGTACCACGGTCTCATCGGGTGGGAGGCGTGTCAAGGATACACGGCGAGTCAAACCTGCCGGAGATGCCGGGGCTTGGCAGAATACCCCGCGACCGAGGAAGCACATCGTGCAAATGACTCACAACCGCAAGCCGGTGCGTGAGATCAGCGTCATCCCAGTGCGCAACGATCTGGCAGATGAACCGTTCGTCGTCTGGCGGAAAGTTTCGTACGCCTGCGTCGCGGATGGAATCGAGCCAGCGTTCGACGTCTTCTCGTTTCGCGGTTCCGCCGTCATTGGCATGAACAAGCTCCGGCGGAACCCGGCGCATGAGCGTGAGACGATCCTGGAACTTCATTCATCACCCCTTCAAACCGCCTGGTGACAGTCCTGAAGCCAAAAAGAAAGAAGACAAGCCGTCGGGCCATAGGATATTGTAGCATTCATTCTCAAGGCGGTCAAGATGGC
>CAZCGY010000056.1:0-6614 GCA_964498355.1 uncultured Gammaproteobacteria bacterium
GGTGGTCACCCGAAGGGTGAAACCCACGATACCTTTGCAGGTATACCGGTTTTCGAGACCGGCGCCATCATCCGGGGTGCTCGTGATCGCCTTCGGCGATATCCTTGCACCCGTCTCAGCTCTCGCGACAACAAGCGGTTGTTGTCGCTCGTGGCTTCGACCCACTCAGCCACATGAAAGAAGACAGGATTATATTCGCAGGTGGCGGAGGCGGGAGGATTCGAACCTCCGAAGACCTTGCGGCCTTACTGGTTTTCGAGACCAGCCCATTCAACCGCTCTGGCACGCCTCCACCACCTGCGAGGAATCATCCGACCTGAACACACTTGTTAAAACAACGACCCCTGCCCGACCGGCTTTGCTTGCTCGTCTTTTGAGAAGACATTGATTGTCCCGTAGACGCCGTCGTAGCCGGGAACAATCCGTAACCGCCCTTCACGGACGCGTTGGATACCATCTGCGATCTTCGGCGTGGTCATGCCGAGAAGTTCGTCCGGCGCAAGATCCAGCAGCGCTTTTATCTCGGTTCCCGCCTGCGCAACAAGGGAGTTGTACTCTTTTTCAACGGTCTTTGTCAACCGTCCGACCCCGAGCGCGTCCGCGATGATCTTGTCCAGTTGCACCAGCCGGCGGAACAAGGGTCTTCGCTTGTCCTGAAAGTCCGCAGCTCTGTCCGCAAGCTCTTCAACGCGATTCATCACGCCGACAGTCACCTTCTTCTTGCAGACAGGGCAGATACCACCCGCTTTTTTTGTTTCCTCGGGCGACCAGCGGATGTTGCACGCCCGATGCCCGTCCCAGTGGTAGATGCCTTCTTCAGGGAAGAACTCGATCGTCATGGTTATGCGGTTGCCGTCCTGCTTTGTTGGGAAGGGCACGGCGAGCGCAGCGGCGACGTTGTTGAATGTCGGTGCTTCGAGGTTGAAGACGGTTGCTTCCCGTCCAAGGTTATGGAGGGAGTGAGCGTCGGAGAACGAGACGATGGATTTTGTGTCCAACTCCTCCATCCTCCAGTTCATCACTGGATCCGATGATAATCCAGTTTCGACAGCAGGAACGAGGTGCGCTAGGTCTTCAAAGCAGTCCGCGAAGGAATCAAACCCCGACTTTGATCCGTACATACCGAACCATGGCGTCCAAACGTGCGCCGGGATGATCAGCGCGTCCGGTGATGCGTCCTTCGCTATTTTCACGAGCTCCTTAACGTCCAACCCCAGCATGGGACGGCCGTCTGCCCGAAGATTCCCAATCCAGCCAAGCCGCGCATTGATCGTCTCAACCGCCGTGAATGTAGGCAGAACCACGAGAACGTGGATTCTTCGAACTGCGCCGCTTCTGCTGAAAATGCAGGCGATCTCCGCCGAAAAGACAAAACGGATCGGTGAGGTCGATCCTCTGCGGACAAGCAGTCCCTTGCCGTCTTCTTCAAGTTCTTTCTTCAGTTCGGCAAACCACGACGGGTGCGTGAAATCGCCCGTGCCGATGAGCTCAATTCCTTTTTTGGCTCCCCATGCCTCAAGCGCAGGGATATCAATCTCTTTTGAAACGGCTCGTGCAAAACGCGAGTGGGTATGAAGATCGGCGATACTACGCATGGCGTGAGGTGAGTATAGCAGTGGTGTTGCGGCAAAAAAAGCCCCGCAGCGCGGGGTTTACGGTTCTCTCGTGCGGAGAGATGTTGCAACCACATTGGGGCTCGCAGGTCCGCCCGATGCAAAAATCTTCTCCGTCTCGTCATGCATGAGCACGTACTGCCTTCGCATCGTTATCGGTGTGCCATCCGCCGCGGCATGTCCCTCGATCAACAGTTCATTTGTTGCGGGCTGCGGGTGGATATTGTCAACGACAATTCCGGTGAAGGCCAGGTCGTATTCTGGTCTCCATGAATACTCAATCGATCGACTGTAGAGCACGCCGCTGGCGATGCCGAACGTGAAGAGTCCCATCTTGCGTACATGATGGAGCTCGATTGTTTGCCCGACAATCTCGACAGCCGATGGAGTTGCGAATGAGGCTAGACACCCAAGAGCCGTGGGAACAAGGAGAGGTGCAAGAAGCGCCTTGTGAAGGAACCGCCGTGCCATGACCGCCTCCTTCAGCCTGTGGTTGTCGTGAGTATAGACGGCGCTCACCGATTGGTCAACGTTGCCGATGGCTGGCAGCGTTGGTACACTGGGGTCATGTGGTTTCACAAACAGCGGCTCGACTACTTCGTTATCGGGTTCAATATCGGTACCATCCTGTTTCTTGGGGTGTTTCTTCTTGCCTTTCTCACCAAACAGGCATTCGAGGTCCCATGGTCAATAGTCGATCTCTACCTCATTTTGTTGATGTTCTACGCGACGGATAAAGAAATCCGCCGTTGGCGGCACAAGCATACTTCAGCAAAGCATCGCGGAGAATACATCACGATTGCATGGGCGGCCGCAATCGTTCTCATGGTGCTGATTGAGATTTTCGGAGGTGCGAGGCACGGCTATATCGTACCGAGCCATATGCCGCTCGCCGTTGGCGGCGTGGTGATTATCTTTTTTATTACACAGTATCTCAAATCGGAGTACCACCGGGGGCGTGGTCGATGATGCTTGCGCTCCGTATCAGAAAAGCGTATCATTGCTGATTGTCGGGTGCTCGACGGCTGTTCGGTCCTTGTTTCTCAGGATGGCGTACTCTGCGTTGGAGTCGGTCATGCGGGATCCTCCGTAGCCAGTCCACGTTGTTGCGTCTCTCTTCAAACACCCTGACGTCGGAGCAGGCGGAACGAAACACGTTCGCAGATGGTCGATCAAATCCGGGGGAATCGGTCAAATCCTGGGGAAGTTGAATCGTGCGAATCGAACGACGTCAGGAAGGGTGGGCTGGTGCCTGCAGCCCACCAATTTTCTTTTTCACGACATCCTCGTGTACCACAACCCATTGACATGGGGGGTGAATCTCACTACACTTGTGGCATTCCTCAAGGCGCAATGCGCGAAAGCGTCCTTGGTATATGTGGGAGCGGCCCGCTTCTTGTTTTTCGTGAAGCAGTGAACGAATGATTGAATGAACCAACGGGACGAAGCAACATTCCATCCGGGCGGGTCGGCACAAGAACGGCGGAACTACTTCATCATCCTCATCATCGTTGGTTTGCTCGCCGGCATTCTCTTTTTTTGGCGCCTTGGCGTTCCGCCGCTTGAGAACTGGGACGAAGGGATTCACGCGGAAGTCAGCCGTGTCATGTATCGCGATGGTGCGTGGATATCCATGTCCTACCGCGATGTTCTCTATACTGCAAAGCCGCCGCTGAAGCTCTGGCTGACGGCCCTGTTGTTCCCTGTCGTGCGGGAGACGGAGTTTGCTGTCCGGCTCTGGTCAGCGCTCGCCGGCGTCGGGACAGCCCTCCTTTTGACGCACTGGATGTGGCGCTGGAGAAGAAAAGCGGGCATGGCGCTTCTCGCCGCGAGCTTCTTTTTCTTGTCACAGCTTGCGTACGGTCACGCATTTCGGACAGGTGAAACCGATGCACTGCTCGTGCTGCTCATCACGGCAGCGCTCTATGCGTATTGGCGCAGCACCGCATCACCGCGCTGGCTTCTGCTGTCCGGCGGTCTCATCGGGTTGGGGTTCATGACAAAAACCTTCGGCGGCGTTCTGCCATTGGCGATCGCCGGCGCGGACTTCCTTGTTGGGCGCAGGTGGAGAGCTTTTGACTGGGGAACGGCTGCGGCAAGCGCCGGCATCATGCTTCTTGTTGCTTTGCCGTGGCATCTTATTGAGTCCATCCGTCATGGTATGGCTTTTTGGCGGAGTTATGTTGGGTTCCATGTGCTTGACCGGGTTTCCGTTTCATTCCAGCCCATTGTTGTTCCCTGGTATTGGTATGCCGACATCATCGTTCGCCGAATGTACCCGTTCAAGCTTCTTGTTCCTTTTGCTCTTGTCTTCGGCATTTCACGCTGGCTGCGCCACCGGGATCCCGTGGACCGGCTTCTCCTTCTCTGGATTGCCGTCGTGTTTGGCGTCTTTACCGTCTCAGAAACGAAGTATGTATGGTATATTCTTCCCATCCTCCCTGCGCTTGCGCTTTTCATGGCGCGTTCGCTTGAGCGATTCTTCAGGCCTCACCCGGGCCGCTTCGAGAGCACGATCCTTTTTCTCATTTTTGGCGCAACGCTGTATATTCTCCCCACAGGCATGCCACACGGCGGCGCGCTCTGGCGCCTGACGCCGTTCGGCTATCTTCCGGAATTCTTTCAGACGGCGGCCGGCGGGATCATCGTTGCCGTCGTCGGAGCGGCTCTCCTTCTCTTTCTCTGGTGGATTCTCTGCAGGCGCGCCCCAAGGCGCATTGGGCTTCTCACTGGCCTTGCGACAGCGTACATCCTGGGCATTGCGCTTGGCGGACGGCTTGCGTATATTCACACACTCCCGACGACGGACCCATTCAAGGCCATCGCCGTGTATCTCCAGCACAACGGCGCAACGAAGCTTGACGTCTATGGCATTGATTTGGTACGACACCCAGCAGGGTACTTTTACCTCCGGCGCATCCCGGGCATCGACCTGAAAACAGCCCACGCGCCGTCCGACCTTCGCGCAGCGCACCTCCTGACCACAGAAACAGGATCGCACGCCGTTCAAGGGCAACGCGCGCTTCTGCAATCGTCTGGTCAGTTCCGTCTTTTTTCCCCTCCGCAGCCCTAAACCAGTTGTATGACACCGACCTATTCCGTCGTCATCCCGTTTCTTGACGAACGTGAGACCATCGAGCCGCTCTATCGTAAACTCGTTGCCGTCCTTGAGCCGATGGGGGAATTCGAGCTGCTTTTTGTGGATGACGGGAGCCGGGACGGGTCATTCGACGTGGTGGGACGACTCTTCGAAAGCGACCAGCGTGTGCGCGGCATCCAACTGCGAAGGAATTTCGGTAAATCCTCGGCGCTCGCGACCGGTTTTCATGCAGCACGAGGAGACGTTATTGTCATGATTGATGCGGATCTTCAGGATGAGCCGTCAGAAATCCCGCGTCTCGTTGCGGCGCTTGATCATGCCGATCTCGTAACGGGCTGGAAGCAATCGCGCCACGATCCGTGGACCAAGACCTTTCCGTCGAAGGTGTTTAACGGTATCGCCGGGCGGTCGTTCGGGGTAAAACTTCATGATCTCAACAGCGGCCTGAAAGCGATGCGTCGTGATGTTGCACAAACGCTTGATCCGTATGGCGAACAACACCGGTTTCTTCCCATCCTCGCGTTACAGCACGGGTTTATCGTAGGAGAGGTTCCTGTTCAGCACCACCAGCGCAACCACGGCCGTTCGAAATACGGGTGGAAGCGTTTTTTCCAAGGGATCTTTGACCTTATGACTGTCGCTTTTCTTGCGCGATTCCGCAATCGCCCGCTGCATCTCTTCGGGGCGCTCGGCGTCCTTTTCTTTCTCGCAGGACTTGCCGCAAGCGTCTACCTCTCCATTCTCCATTTTCAAGGCCAGTCAATCGGCCAGCGCCCCTTGTTGATCTTCGCGGTCCTCCTGCTCATCGCCGGATTTCAGTTTGTGTTTACGGGCTTGCTGGCGGAACTCATGACGGAACAGCGGCCGAAGCGTTCCTACCCCATTCGCAAAGTTTTGGAGCACGATGCGCGCGAGTGATTTCTTTACCGATGCGTACTTCGACTCGTTCCGTACCCCGAAGTACCGATTTCGCGGGCCGCTCCATCGCCGGCTTATCCGGCGTCTCATGGGGAGGATTGCCGAACAACTCCGAGATCTCAACCCAGCAAGCATTGTTGATGCCGGAGCCGGCGAAGGGTTTTTTACGGCCTATCTTGTGCACCGTTTTCCTGACTCGCGCATTACCGCGGTCGATCTTCTACAGGACGATCTTGACCGGCTGAAGGAGCGGCTGCCGAATGTTGAGACCATCGTCGGGGACGTTCAAGCCATCGATCTTGGCCGCCGCTTTGACGTGCTTGTTGCCACAGAAATCCTTGAGCATCTCCCTGATCCCCGAGCGGCATTGCAGCAGTTTGCGGCTCATGCAGAAAGAATGGTCGTTACGGTCCCGTGGGAGCCGTTCTTCATGCTCGGTAATCTTGCCCGGGGCAAAAACCTCAAGCGATTCGGGAATGATATCGAGCATGTGAATCACTGGTCTCCTGGGAGCCTCCGGCGGTTTTTGGAACAGGGGATCGCCGTTGACGCCGTCAGAGGATCATTCCCCTGGATTGTTGCGTCCGGTCATCCGCGAACATGAAAAAATTCCTCGGGGTTCTGAAAATTCTTGTTGCTCTCGCGGCCCTCTTTTTTCTTGGGCGTGCGATTGTTCAAAACGCCACGGCGCTCAGCGGAATGGCACGGTCTCTTGATCCGTGGTCCGCTGTTGTTGCTCTTCTGTTCTCCGTTGCCACCACCTCTCTTCTCAGCGTCCTTTGGACAGCCATTGTCCATCCGGCGCGCGCGCTTGATCTCCGGTTCAATTTTGCCTACGCCAAAGCCAATCTCATCAGGTACATTCCCGGAAACATCTTTGGGTTCGGCGCCCGGGTACTCTTTGCAGATCGACTCGGTGTTCCCAAAACCGCCGGATCGCTTTCTGTCGGGATCGAGGGTGTTTTTTTACTTTTGACAACCGG
>CAZCGY010000057.1:0-6608 GCA_964498355.1 uncultured Gammaproteobacteria bacterium
CGTTGAGCCGGACAATCGCGTTCTTGCGGATTTTGAGCGTGCCAGTGCCCGTGCCAGACGATGCGCCGACGCGAATGATGCAGTTGGCGCAGGTGGCCGGCGAGGCGTTGTTGTTCACATCAATGGTAACCGTGCTGCCCTGAGCGAGCGCCGCGGTCTGGAAGGTCGCCGTCTGGTTCGCGGTATTGGCGATCGTCATCAGGCCGTTGATTTCCAAGGTGTCGCCGTTCGAATCGCCGAAGGTGACGGTCCCGGCACTCGTGACGAACGTATCGGTGGCGTTGGCCGCCGAAACATTCATCGAATCCTGAATCGTCCACTCGCCGCCGGTTCCGTTGAAATTCACCTTGTAAAAAGCTGAGGAACCATTCAGCGTGCCGGACAACGTCCGGCCGCTGCTGGTTGACGTAAACGTCGCGGTATACGTGCTAGCGGTGAACGTGCCATCGTTGTCCCAGGAACCACCGATGGACAGGTTACCGCCGGCTGTAAGGGTAGCGGAGGTATTGATGTGGACGTTGCCACCGGTCGTATTCGTCGTGACCGTACCGCCCGGCGAGAATGAATCACCGGTCCAGACGTGCAACGCCTGGCCGCTCAACAGGGTCAGCGCGCCGGCCGTGACGGTGAACTGCACATCCGCGTCATTCCCGCTATCGAACTGGTCGAGGTTCGTGTTGGTGATCGGGCCGGCGTCCTCGTGACGGACGATGACGAAATTCTGGTAGAGATCGAGGCCGGTGATGTTTGACGTCGCGTCCGCCGCCCGCGTCACCGTCACTGCTCGGACGCTCGCATTGGCATCGACGTACGTCGTGATGACGTCGGCCGCCGCGCTGACGGACACATTACTGACGCTATACGTGCCGTTGGCCGCCGAACAGGTGCCAGAAGCGGTCCCGCCACCGTTGACACGGATGTTGATGGCCAGGTTCGTGGCTGAACAGTCGTAGGCGGTCGTGCCTTCATTCGTGTAGACGGTACCGGACACGGTGATGAGGGCATCCGACGCAATCTGCCACTGGCGGAACTCCGTGAAGTCCCCGACTTCCGCCGGACCGAGGCGGAACAGCGCGGGGCTGATATCCTCTGGGTCGATGCGGTAGGTCAGTGAATACGTCTGTCCGGCCTTCCAGTCGACGGTCCAGCGGATTTTCTTCGTCGCACCTTCTGCGCCCGCTTCAACGCCGCCCTGCCCGATCGCGACGACGCCGTACGTTGCTGGCAGCACTTCTTCGACGTCGCCTCGGTAATCCGCAGACGGTGTCACCGCGAAAGCGAGATCATAGTCAGCCGCAGGGAAAACGCGCGTTGGCGCCGACCGGACAACTGCAAAAGGTATGTCTGCTTGGACACGAAGAGTGTCGGTTGTTGTGAATGACTTCCCTTTGATGGTCGCGTTCACGGTCAGCCCGTACTCGCCGACGGCCCCGAGCGAAACTTCACCGTGGTAGTCGGGCGTGTTCGTGACGGTGATCGGGCCGCATTCGCTCGAGCGCTGTACGGTCCCGTCGCCAGTTTGCAACACTATTGGCGCACCAAGCGGCGGTGTGATGGTCACCGTCGCATCCGCGTCACAGACCGTCCTGCCGATGGCGTCAACCATGCCAAGCCCGATGCCGGCAGTATCACCGGGGTGATAGACGGAGCGATCGGTGTTCACGGCAACGACCCCCCAGGCAAATGTTGTTTCTTCCGTCACCGTTCGCTGCCCGTCCGACAGCGTGCTTGCAATCGAGTAGATCCCGGGGCGCATCCGCGGATCCGGTACCAGATGGAGAATCTCCAGGTCCTTCCCGTCCCGGCGAAAATTCTCCGACACACGGGCCGCTGTGACGGCGGAATGCTCAGGCCCAAACACCTCGACCTTTGTCACCGTAAGATTTGTCGCCCCCTGCAAAGCGCGAGGAACGTCGTCCGGGCGCAGTTGATACCCGTGCTTGTACGCTTTAATATGCACGTTTTCACGACTGCCATAGACCGTTTTTGTCGGCTCGACGAGGCGCGACCGGTCGATGCTCCACTCCGCTTCGGTAATCGGCACTGCTTCAACGTCAACATCGCCCCGTTCCTTCCGCACGACTTCATCCGAGGCTATAGTCCATGATCTGCGTTCGATCTCTGATCCGGCCTGAATCGGACCAAGCGTAAAGAGCGCCGGGCTAATGTCCGGTGCGTCAAACGTGTAGCTGAAGTCATAGGTTTGGGACGCTCGAAGTTCGACGGGCCAATGGATGGTGACGCCGTCGTCCGCGACACGAACCTCGCCGGGTGGCGTCACGCCGATCACCTCAAACCCGACGGGCAGCGTCTCAACCACCTCGCTTTTACTGTTTTGTGTCGGCGTGATGCGGAGGCGCATCACATAGGGAACGCGTGGATTGATGCGGGTCGGTCCTGCCCGTTCGATCACGGCATGACGTTCGTCGGTGACCGTGATGCTTCGATTCATGACCGCTGGCCCGTTGGCGGTCCGGGCTGAAAGAGTGAGTTCATAGGCGCCAATCTGGTCTGCGAGAAACGTCGCCTCGTAGTCGGGAATATTCGTCAGCGACTCTGCTCCGCACTCCGCTGACCGCACAATCGATCCGTCCGATGTTCGGAGGACTTTTTTCGTTCCGTCCGGCTTGCGCAGCAGGACGGAAAGGTCGGCGTCGCAGACCGTCTTGCCCTGTTCGTCGACGGCGCCGAACGCAAGGGGAACGAGATCGCCCGGTTCATAAACGCTTCTCGACGTATTGAAGCTGATCTGCCCGTAGGCAAATGCGCGTTCTTCGACCGTGGTTCGAAAGAAGCGTTTCGTCGTCGTACGAAGAATATACGTCCCGGGCTTGAGTCCCCGTCCTTTGGTGATGCGGATGGTTGTGCCCTCCGCACCAACGTCTTTGAGAACAGGTGCGTCGACGACACGGCCGTCAGCATCGAGTACCTGGATGCCATCGATCGACTTTTCATCGACGATGATGGTGGGAATCTCCTCCGCAGAAAACAGCTGTTGCCAGAATCCTTTCTGTTCTTTCGCGGCTGGAGCCACGGTTGTCTCAAGACGCAGACCGTCAAGAAAAACGGTGACCGGCGTGAACTGCTCAGCCGTCGCGTAGTGAAGCCGAACCTGGAGGTGTGCAAGATCACGACGTTCAATTCCTTGCGGGAGGTCAAGACGCCAATACCCGTCGTGCCGGGCATTGCTTGTAATCCCCCGCGCGAGAACGGTCTGCAATGTGACCCAGCTCACGCCGTCGTCAAGAGAAAAGGAAGGCACAAGTACGTCCTCGCCGTCAGCAGGCGCGAGCACGGCAAGGGAAAGAACGACAGAAACGATGGCAAGCTCCTGCCCAACGCCTTCACCGACAGAAAAGCCGCTGCACACGAGCGATGTGTCGGGGGCGCCTTCACCGAATGACCCGGGCGTTGCAGGCACGAACCGATAGAGCGCAGCATTCATGCGGGAAAACTGTTCCCAGTCGGCGGACGCGGGAAGATCAATGGCGGCCCCGTTACCTGCCAACTGCCACCCGGTGCACCGAGACGGTGCGATGGACCGTTCATCCGGCACACGGCCAAGAGTTCGGAGCGGCGCAAACGCGAAAAGAAAAAGTGATACTGCAAGAAAGCCCCGCACGGCCCTTCGGCAGCGCGAATACATGGATGCGTTGTGTGTTCTTTCCTCCAAAAAAACTTGCATGCTTGTTCTGGACCTCGCGGAACAATCCAGCAACACGAAAAACATTGAAGTGACGTCAGTGTAGCACGAAAAAAACTCGGCTGCTATTACGCCACATTCGGCTTATGGCGTCACGGTCGTGAAAAAACTTATTTTTGCCCGCAAGCAATCGTGAGCCCGTCCTTCATGGTCTTCGGGAACGCATAAAACTCGGGGAATGCCATCTTCCCCTTTGTATCAAAGATCCTTACGAGCGGGTTGCCACCCCCGGCGACCGCGGCAAGAAGTTCTGCAGGCCCATCCGCATTGAGATCGCACCCGGCAAGCGCAGCACCGCCCTGGAAGTCGGGATGGAACGCAAGAAATGTTCCGGCCGCACGCACTAACTTGCCCTGACCGTTTCTCACAAACCATCGAACGAGCGAGGAACCATCCGAAGATACCGATGCAACCCCCGGTACGCCAGTCGCGACCGTCGCGCCGACAATCGACATGCCGGCTCGTGATGTTGCCGGCCCGATAAGTGCATCGGCCATGATTTGCCGGAGTATCCTATTGCGTATCCCAAAGACCCTCACGAGAGGCGGACCGCCTGCACCGGGAGTTGCCAACACTTCTTGAAACCCATCGGCGTCGAGATCGCTCCCACCCAAGGTGATGCCGCTTTGCATCGTCCGGGCAAATGCAAAGACGCTCGGCATAATAAGGACAAACCTGCCATTCCGCAGGCCAAAGACGCGAAGCTGCGGCGCACCGCTCATCGGGGCAGCCACAATTTCCTTTTTTCGATCACCATCGACATCAACAAGCGTGATGTTGACACCGTTTCGGAAGAGGCCGGGGAACGCAGCAAAATCCTTGCGCAGCGTTCTCCCGTTCATGTCAAAGATGCGGACTGTCGGGGGACCGCCCGGACCGGGAGCCGTGACGATTTCGTCGTTGCCGTCGCCGGTAACATCACCGACCGCCACATTGACGCCACCGCGGAAAAACGATGAGTAGGCAAAGAATGTTTTGAGCGGTTTTCCTGCAACGGTAAAAATTTTGATGTACGGCGCGACATCGTGCTTCGTGCCGGTCACGACGACGGACGTTTTCACCACTTCATCCTGCGGCGCCGGAGGAAGCGCAACGGCCGGTGAAGATGCCGTCAGGGTACGGAATGTTGCATCGCCGGACGTGACAGTCGTCGTCCCGGTGCTCGACAGTTCGTAATGGTAGACGGTATCCGGCTGCAGCCCGCTCAACGTGATGGCGTGAGATGTCGTCAGGGTTGAGGATGAAGCGATCGATCCATAGGACGAGGTTGTGCCGAAGCGCATGCGGCTATCCGATGCCTGGTTTGTTTCCCAGCTGATATGTACACCGGTCGTTGATGCGGTTACGGCAACGGAATCTGCCGTGATGGCTGTGCAGGTCTCGCTCGTTGCCGGCTTCGTCGTTGTTGTGCCGCATGAGTTCGCGTCAGTACATGTTCTGGTGCGTGTCGTGTTCGTGCACGACGACCACGAGCCGCAGCTCCACGACTCCGTGCAAACACACACGCCGCCTTCGTCCGTCTGGCCATCGGTGTCATTGTCCTTCGCGTCGCATACCTCGGCCGCGCCGGGGTAAATCGCCGCATCACTGTCGTTCGTATCAGCCGCCGATTGAGGGCAAACGTACAACCCGCTGACGCCATATCCGTCACCGTCCACGTCCGTACACGACGCGGCGCAGTACAGCGCCTCATCGGCGGTGCCCGAACAGTTCTGATCGACATTATCGCTGCAGATTTCCGCGCCGCCGGGTTTGATGGTGTTGCTTGCCACTCGGCAGGAAAGGTCGGAAAGTTTTGAGCCGGTGAATGAAGTCCCATCGCCCCAGACGACGCGATGCCAAATGAGGTCGCGATTTGACCACTGCGAACCAATGTTGCCGTTGGACATGCTCTGCGACATAATCCAGACGTCCGGCTGCGGCTGGATGATCTCCGTCGCGTTGACGCCTGGATTCGGCGTGTAGCCACGGTAGGTCCAGTTCGTGCTCCCGCTGGCATCAGCGACCAGTGAACTCGATGTGACGTATTGCTGCTGCGTCCGGGCGTTCGGCGTGCCAGCCGCGTCTTCCGGATCGTTGTAGTCGTTGAACCAAAGGTAGTTCGTCGCATCATACTGCGTGACAAAGGGGTTCTCGGCGATGCCGCCAGTCGTCTGCGCGCCGCTCCCTCCGCTGTAGCGACAGGTGGCCTTGATGTATCCCTGGCTCGTCCAAGTTGTAAGGTTGGTCGACGTCGCGACATTGATGCCCTGACCGGTGGACACGCAACCAGTCGCCGTCGCGTCAAACCGAGTGGTGGTAAACATGACCCACCGACTGTTCGCCGAATCCCAGATGACGAATGGGTCGCGGCACTGCTCATCATACTGGCCGTTATCACCCCAGGTCGTCCAGGCGTTGTTGCATTCATAGACGCAGCCGTTTCCACCTGGAGCCGAGCACGTCCCCGGATCAGTCACCTTCGTCCAGGTGGTGAGATCGGACGATGTTGCCACCCCGATACGCTGGTCAGCGTTCGGGTTGCTGCCGGCGCCGGTCACGCCCGCGTAGAACATGTAATAGAGCCCGTCCGCCGGGTTCTTGATGACGTTCGGCGCCCAGATGCCGTAGCTGTCGAACTTGCTGGCTGTCGGGGCCAGGGCATAACCGACGAACGTGAAATTTGTGAAGTCAGTCGTTGTATGATGCTCGATGCGATGGTTGCCGGCGACGGTGTCTTGAAAAAAGAGATGCCACACTCCATTGTCGTCCTTGATCCAGGAGTGGTCGGCAATGTCCATGGAAAGATTGATGACTCGAGCGTTCGCAGTCGAATTGCAGCTCGCCGTCCCGTCGCTGTACTGTGCCTGAAGCGAATCATAACAATCGGTCCCGCCGGACGCGACCGACGTGTATCCATCATCGT
>CAZCGY010000058.1:0-6564 GCA_964498355.1 uncultured Gammaproteobacteria bacterium
TATTGACTTCCCCTTCCACAGTACGGCCATTCCGCTCCGAAACGTTTATTTCAATTTCAACGGGCGGATAATCAAAGAGCACAAAACTAGCCGATCCAAAATATCCTTCACGGGTTGGGCCTGGTTTTGGCCCGTACGTAACCGCGATCCCGCTTCGCTCGACCGAAACGAGGACTTTCTCAAAAAGACTTTCAACGAGTCGAGTTCTTTCGCGCTCAGGGACTGAAAAAAGAGAAAAATCGAGATCTTCAGAAAACCGTGGACTTCCATAGAGAATCCTTAAGGCAGTGCCCCCTTTAAAAAGAAGATGCTCTGCATCGGAAATCTTGTAGAGCTCAGAAAGGAAAAGGTGTTGAAAATATTCTCGTACGATATTCGGATGTTCCGACGTATGATACTGATTGGCTAATTGTCGAATACTGTCTTGTGTAATCATCGGAGCGTCGAAATGACAATGCTGACGAATCGGGGTTGTGCAAACAGTCGCGCATAGCGAACTGCGCGTTGCGTTCGTACTTTTTCCTTGTCGAAACGATGAAGCGGTGCTTTTCCTGCAAGATAACGGTAATAATTTGTATCGACAAAAGCCTTTTCTGGATCTGCGATGTTAAAACTAAAACCTCCGCGTTGTGCGGTTGTGTAACCAGTGAATGCCGCTTTTTTCATCGATCGATAGGTAAACACCTTCCCCGTCGTCTCAAATTGTCTTGTCGCGCGGGTCGTGACGGAAGTAATTGCGTACACCGTTTCTGGAATGACTCGATGGTACGAAAGCGCAAACTCGAGGGATACATACGAAGGTTCATATAGTTTGTTTGCGATATACGGTTCAGGAATGTGCGCCGAAGGCAACGCGTAGAGTCCCCTCTTCAGCGAGATGATTTTCCCGGACTCCTTCCATCGATGAACAAGAAAATTCACTGCTATTTTCGAACCACCTACCGTACGCCGAATATCCAGGGGCGTGAAGACCTGAACATGTTTTTCTTTCATCTTTCTCCAGAAATCAGCCCATTTCATATAATTAGCACTTTATGCTAATTTACCGAAAACTGAGGGAATGGTCAAGTGTGCACAGCCATAGAGAATCCTTCCCCCACTCCTTCATGTGACCCCAGCAACATTCGCCGTTGTCTTCAAAACAAAGTTGACAATCGCCCAAGAAAGAAGAACGACGACTAACCCAATGATTCCACCAATCATGATTCGGCGAGCACGAGTAACAACGACAAAATCGCTCTTCCCAGAAATCACGAGATCGGCCGCCCCGATAATAATGCAAGCAACTGCCACGATGCCATGAAGTCCAAGGATCAGGTTGACAAAATTGAGCGCTGAAACCTTGAGGTCCGATGCACCAAGGCCTCATGTCGTGCTTATGTCTTCGAAACTGACAAACAATGTTTCCATGGTAAGCACACTCACCTACCACAAGCGCATTGCGACTTATCCAAACAATCTCCCGAAAAATCCTTTCTTCTGTGGCTTCTCCATTATCTCACGATAGTGCGGATAGCAGTAGGTATGATCTTTGGCAATCCGCGTCCCACATTTCTTGCACTTTCCAGTTCCATGCGTCTGGAAACTCTTCTCCTTCTTTTTCAGCATACATGAATAGCACAGGGTGTAGGTTCCTGTGATCGAGCGATGACAACGGGAGCATTTGGGCATGGTCGTTTCCTAAAGGGATGAATCATACATCCAGCCAAAAGCGAGGTCAAGGGCATAAAAAGAGGTGATCATTGTTGACCACCTTTGGTGAGCGCTTTCCACATGCAGCGGAACAGATGCGTGCCGCCGTAGCCGCGTTTTTCATACCAGCGTTGCAGTTCGGTATTGTCTGCGTTCACGAACAGTGCAACTTCAGGCACGCCTTTGCTGCGCAGTTGTTCTTCAGCTGCCTCCATAAGCCGTGTGCCGATGCCGTGCTGGCGGGCGCTCATGCCGACCACCAGGCGGTAAATGAACGCTGACCAGCCATCCGCCATGATGTACACACTACCGACCACTTGACCGTCGACCTCAGCCACCAGAATTGAATCCGGGTCGCGATTGATTTTCGCGGCCAAGTTTTCTCGGCTATCCCACACCTGTTCATAGAGCTTGCCCTCGATGAGATTTCGGCGAACGCTTTCGTAGTCGCAATCGTCATATGCACGGATTGTTACCACACGAACCCTTTCTGCAACGAACGACCCACCACCCTACCCCAAAGCCAGGGGCGGCGTCAACTGCGTGTAGAGTACACCTTTGTCACCCTTACCCTAGCAGAGTGTCACCCTTTGAAGTGTACTCTACAGTGCCTTGACAGCAAACTTCTTTGCGCTATGGTGGCAGGAGTCGAAGTTGACAAGTGTGTTCCTTATCACTGAAGTTTCCACAAGAACTGCACAAACAAGGAGTGCTCGATGAACGCCGCTGGGAACGGTATGGCGATCAAGAGCATCGCCGCATACGCGCCGCCAGACGTGAAAAGCAACGATTGGGTGGCCGCGCAGTTGCTGCTTGAGAAGGTTCGCTACCAGGAGCGTCTCGTACGCCAGCTCACGGCCGAAGAGGACAAGGCCTTCGAAACCAGTGACCGGTGGATCCGCCGATTTATCGGATTTACCGAGCGCCGGTTCGTGGCTCAGGGTGAAGGAACCATCGATTTGGCCGTCCGGGCAGCACAGCTGCTTCTACAGTCAGGGTCCCTCGACCCGTCGCAGGTCGACGCCATCGTCTTCGCAACCGTAACGCCGTCGTATCATAACTCCCCGCCGGATGCAGCGCTTCTCCAGCAGGCCATGGGCATCCCCGAGTACGTGCATGGCCAGCCGCACGAGCTGTACGGTGTTGACGTGAGCTTGGCCTGTTCGAGCTGGGTTGCCGGAGTCCGGCTCGCCTACGCCCTGATCAAATCAAACCAGGCGAAACGCGTTCTGCTCATTGGGTCCGACGCCATGAGTACAACGATCAACTGGCGAGATCGAGCATTCGCCACGGTCCTCGGGGACGCAGGCACCGCCATGGAGCTCATTGCAGTTCCCGAGGATGAGGACTGGTTCTCCCCGGCTGGAGGATTCTGGAGCTGGCTCGGCGGTTCACAGGCTGAAACCATCATCACGCCGCAGGGCGGATCGCGCGATCCCCTTCGGAAGGCAGAGGAGCTCCTTGACTATCGGAACCGTCTGACGATGGACGGCCGGATCGTCAAAGAGCTCATCGTTCCATTCATTGGCGGGCCCGGAGTTGATGCCGCGCTGCGAAAGGCGGGGCTGACCTTGGCCGACCTTGATGTCGCGGTTCTCCATGAGGCAAACCTCGTGCTCAATGCAGAAATTCTCAAGGCCTGGCGAGAGCGCGGGTTTCGCGGAACCGTCCTTGATGCCGGTGGCCGATACGGGAATACAACGAGCGCATCTATTCCGCTGGCACTCGCGCTTCATCCAGAGGCGCTCACGGTCGGCTCGCGCTTTCTGCTGTTTGGATTCGGTGGCGGTTTTTCCGCCACGTCCGCCATCGGCACCATCAAAAGCCCCATCACGGTCGTGACCGATGTGTAATGTTCTTTCGACACGAGCCGTCCTGCATGTTTGCAGGCGGTTTTTTTCGTAAAGATTCGATCAAGCAAAAAAACCCGCCAAACTTTGGCGGGGAAAGCGGAAAGAAGGGCGGAGGTTACTGCGCTGCCTGAGGAACGTAGATTTCGAAGTAGTCGAGCTCGAGCTTCATGCGGTACTCACTGCCTCGGCTGCGGACGTCCCGGAGCTGGAAGCCCCACACGAACTGGTTGAACTGGTTCACAGTGATGAAGTTCTGATTGAACCTCGTTCTGATGAGCCGGTCAAGATCGATATCACTCTCGATCCAAGCACCGTTCGTGATCCGGTCAAACACGTGGCGGCCGGGCTGAAAGTAGTCCTCAAGCTTCGGGGGCGAGCCGGGAAACCCCTCCGACAGGAGATCGTTTCGAGCAAGAATGAAGTAGTTGCAGCCGAAGCTCGTGCCATCATGGCCGAACTGGAACTCGATGAGCGAGTAACCGTAGTCGTCGCTTGCGACCTCCCAGAGCGGATCGACCTCGACGGTGAAACGCGCCCTGAATCGGATGTGCGCTCCGCGCGGTACCGTAAACCAGGTTGGCCTGCCGTAGGTGAACATCCCACTGCCGTCGCGCAGTGTGATCGTTCTTATCCCGTTCGCCATGGTCAGCGACGTGATGCCCGACGGCGGGAACCCGATGGCATAGCCAAGATCAACCGGCTCGAGTGACCCGTCATCGGCAAAGAGCAGCCGTGGCTCGGTCGGAAGGGGCGTAATCCTGATTGTCGCCGACGACTCGATGCTCCAGGCATTACGGCTGTCTCGGGCAGAGACATACGCGGCCGTCTGACCCGTATCGCTGAATGTCACCGTTGCGAGCGGAGAGGCCTGAAGAAAGTCCTGGGTCGGTGTCCTGAAGCGGTACGCCGTGATCGCATCGCCGTCAGGATCAGTAGCGCTGTTCTGCACGACCACATGGTCATTGACTCGCGCAGTAAGCGGGAGCACGATCCGCGAGATCGGCGGATGGTTCTGGCGATTCCCCCCATGACCGTTATCGGATGGCGGGTTGTTGACTGGATCGCATGCGAGTCCAAGAAGTGCGACAGGAAGCAACGCCGCAAGGCATGGGTGACGAGTATGACGAACGGACATGATGGTACCTCACAGGTAGCCGGATTGTGAAGGAACGCGTCTTTCGTGAACCATCTTTCGGTTCAGCGTCACTGACCATACCTAAACATGAACCCGACCCAGCGTCAAGCCATATGGATTACCCAGCCCAGCCCTCCCCTCGTTCAAGAAACGGGCGGACGCTTTGATGCGAAAACGTTTTTATTCCAACCAGAAAACGTGGGTGAAGACCTTGCGTCCAAAACCGAACTCACGGACGTACAGCGAAATGCGGCCATCAACAGAACGTTTGACGACTCTCCCCCACTCCGCCGGATTGTCGAGATCGAGGTTGACGTTAAAGTTCGCGAAACGCGACGGCGCCGATAGGCCGACGGTGGTTGTCGAATCGAGGTGGGCGTAGACTTCCTCAAGCATGTCGTAGTCATGCTGGTTTGGATGCTGGTTCGGGTTCGGATCGTTCGAGTAGTCCATGCACGTACCGAGCGGCGGGTTGGAGAAGCTCTCGTCCTGGTGATCAAGGCCGAAAATATGGCCGACCTCTTGGCACAGGACCAGATTGCGCCAGGCAGGCGTGTTATACGTTGACGTACTGAAATACGTGTCGTTCACTTTGACGGTGCCCTTGGTAATATGGTCGCCGGTAACCCAGATTTGCGCCACCCCGAGCCAGCCATTGTTCCCGTAGCGGTAATTGCAGATCTCTGCGCGTCCGGTCGTTGCCCGACAGCGCCTTGCGGAGAGAGAGCCGCCGGGGACGATGGCAGTATCGAGGATCGAAGATTGACTCCAATCGTTTGAGGTCGTCACCAGATAGCTATCCCACGCGGCGGTGAGGTTGTCGCCGAGTTTCAGCGTGAACGGGTTCGCCGTGCGCGCCCAGTGGTAGCTCCCCCATCGGTGGGTGGCGTCGGCCGCGGTGGCAAGCCCAAACGTGGCCAGGACAAGGAAAGCGGCCAGGATGCTGCGAAAATGAAGGTATTTCATTGTGTTGAAGATATGAATGGATGATGGAAGCGTTAAGCCAAGTATAGGCGCATCGAGGAGGCAGTCAAGGGCCACCAGCCCTGATCGTAACGGATATGCGGAGCACACTTTTAGCGGATAGCGACCCACTACGCGTTGACAAAACGCTCTCCCGGCTCTAGGCTCACTGTGGTTCTTTTCACAATGGGGACGGTGAATAATGTCCAGTGATGATGACGATGCCATTGCCTTTCTTGCCATCGTGACTGCGCCAATCTGGCTGCCTCTTTTGCTCGGCGCCGCCGTTGACAGCCTGAGAACCCCTTCACCTCCTCCACCGAGACCCAAAGTCCTCTGGAAAGGGCGCCGATGGGATGACCGCGGTGAGGAATACGACGCAGACGGGTTCTACCTCTCTGGCAGGGTCTGGGACGGCACCTGGCGGACGCCGAACGGTTCTGAAGCGCAGCCCGACGGTTGGTATGACGGCGACAAGGTGTGGGAGCACTGCCGTTGGGATAACCAACGTGAAGAGCTGATGCACGATGGCCGGTATGGTGACGGAAAGCTCTGGGTCGGTCGGCGCTACGACGAAAATGGCAACGAGTATCGGTGCGACGGGACCTACCGCCACGGCATGGTATGGATCGGCGACTGGCGAAGCACGAGCGGACGCGAGCGGGATCCTGACTTTCACTACGAAGACGAGGACGATGATGACGGTGCCGGTGCGTGTCTTGCACTCTATCTCTTCATAGAGGGTGAGGATCGGCGTGAGCAACAACGCAAGGAAGAGGAGGAAGCTGACCGAGTTCGTCAAGAAGAGGAGGAAGAGGAACGACGGCAGCAAGAAGAGGATGACGACAGCGACGACTAGTGTTCAAACCCCCACGGTTCAATGGACAATCCGAGCGAGACGCCATCTATGTGTCGCTTGAG
>CAZCGY010000059.1:0-6475 GCA_964498355.1 uncultured Gammaproteobacteria bacterium
AATTGATACATTCGACATCACGGTGCCGACGCACATGGCACGACGCGGCGTTGCCTATACCGCAACCGGCAAACTTAATCTGCGCAAATCAGCTTTCCTCAATCAGTACAAACCACTCGACTCGCGCTGCGAGTGCATGGTTTGTGAGAAATACACCCGCGCCTATCTGGCCCATCTCATCCGCGCGAATGAAATCACCGGCCTGTCGCTCCTCACTTTCCATAACCTCCTCTACTTTAACACGCTGGTCGCGCGGTTACGGGAGCGGATTCAGCAAGGCAGTTTGTAGGGTGCAAAAGAAGAACCCGCCGGAGGTCTCTCTCGGATGAGAAACGCGGCGGGTCGAGCAGTCTGGGTCTGCTTAGGCCGTTGAAGAGCGAATGGACTGGGAGGCGACCTACGGTTGGTCAACCATCCACCTGGTGGGGTCGCTTGTGACTACCGCGTTCGCGTTGTTGTGTAGCTTTAGGCGGGACAGCACCAGTCCACGGGTCACGAGCTCGCGGCGGTACTGTGCGATGATCGAATCGCGGGCTACGTCGGGTTCCGTGCTCACCCATGGAGGTTTTTCTTCCACCATCGGCATCAGCCACTGATCGTAGCTCGCTAGCAGCGAGTCGCGGTTGAGTGTGGGCGGGACCAACTCGAGTTGCGGGGCGACGATTCCGCCATGCAATGACAGGAGTTTGTCCCCCTGTTCGAGGAAGACGCGCCGCTCTTGGGGGTTCAGCCTTCGATAGGCACGCTTCAAGTACCATAGGGCAACCTCGAGACAAACAATCTCACGATCGCCAGCGATTGCCTGTCGGGCGATTGCTGTTTGGTCCAAGCGCCGGTTGCTGGTCGGAACTCCGCGCGAGGAGGCGATCCACGCAAGATAGTGCTTGAAATACTCGTCGCGCAGTCCCTGGGCGCGGCGAACCAAAACCGAATCGATCGTCGTGCTCGCAGGCGTCGCACTCCATTCCGACTCGCCAGGAATGGGAGAGGTCTGGATCATGCCACCCGTATAACGGGACGGGGACTTCCGCGCAGAGGTCGTCGACGCGATGTCCGGCTCCTGCTTCAGGAGAACAGACACAACCGCAGCCAGTAGGGCCACCAGCAGTACGCCGGTGCCGAGCAGACTCGACCAATTCTTGGCTTTCATCATTCCTCCTTCGGGAACTCCTAGCCGCAACCACCCCGGTTCCGGACACGAGACCTGGAAGAGTATGTCAACGAGCGGCAACCCACAGTACCACATGCGCGGGTGTTGTCAAATATGCCCTGTACATCATCCCCCGCACAATGTACCGTACTATTGTATGATTCGTCGCTCAATCATCAGTTTGGTCGGCTTGACCCTCATGCTCGCTGCTTTTCCTGGCACACGCTCAACCGCGGCTGGCGAGGCGATTGCTCCCACCGTGCTGACGTCTTCGGCGACATTTGAGAGTATCGGCGTCAATATTACCTACAGCGGTGATACCAATGGCAATGCCGTCATGACGCCGCAGTACCGGGTGAACGCGGGCGACCCCTGGACCACTGGTCAACCGTGCGTCAGGACGATCGTTTTCAACGCGCGCTGCAGTCTCTTCTTCCTCGCACCGAGCACCACCTACCAATTCCAAGTATTGTTCTCCGATCCCGACGGCGCGTCGCCGGCAGTACTGTCGAACAGCGCCACCACGCGCGCGACCGCGCCGACCGAAACCATCACCCAGACGTACTACGTCGCCACGACCGGCAGCAACAGCAACAACGGGACCAGTCCGGCCACGCCGTTTCAGACCATCCAATATGCAGTGAATGCAGCGACCGCAGGAACGCGGATTCTGGTCGCCCCGGGCACCTACCGTGAGGCCGTGATGATTTCAGCGAGCGGCACGCCGACGAGTCCCATCATCCTCGAGTCCCAGGAATTCGCAACCACCCCAGGGGCCAACCCCGCCACTATCGACAACTCCTACCCCGGCCTGGATGTGGTTGACGGCGTGGACAACTGGCTGGCCGACCCAGGCAACCCCGGCGGGTACTATACTGATCTCACAAGCTATGCGCCGAGCGACCAGGTGGTCGGCGTCTACCGCGACACGGAACGCATCTACGCGTATTCGTACTATCCGTACAACAGCACGTCGAACTACGCGAATTACCTCAACGGAATTTACTGCGTGGATGGAACAGTGAACTGTATCGCGACGAACGTGACCGGCGGCTATTTCTACGATAGCGCGACCAAGCGGCTGTACATAGAATTGCCGGATCAGACCGATCCTGACCTCGTTGCCATGCACGTGCTTCGGCGCAATGTCGTTGGAATCCGGCTCCAAAACGCCAGTAGCGTCATTGTCCGCGGGTTTCGCATGCAGTATGTGAACAGCGGCGTGGCCGTCCGGGCAGGAGCGTCGTCTGCTGCAACCAACAACTGGGTGGACAGGGCCCAGATACGATTCACCAACAGTGGCGTGAGCGTCGGCGAACAGTATGGTACGGGTAACCGTGTCCACGGCACGGTCGTCCAGGACAGTGATATCGTCGACACGGACGAACAGCAGACGTGGCCCTGGGCCGCAGTCAAACAAAACGACGTGGAGAGCACCGGCATCGTCCTCGCCGGCGGCTCAGGAACGATCCTTCGCCGCAACACCGTTCGCGACGTCTTCAACGGCATTGACGGGACCATCAGCTGGGCATTGACCGACACGTCGTACAACACCGACACTGACGTCGCCGACAACATGGTCACTGATGTTGGCGACGACGGTATTGAGTTGGACGGTGCGGCTACGAATCTGCGTGTATTCCGGAACACCGTTGCTTCAACGCACGGCGTCGAATCGAGCAATGCCACCATCTCAGCCGCGCCTATTTCGGTTGGCCCGGCGTGGCTTATTCGCAACGTGCTTCTCGATCCTCAGCAGTATGGAGTGAAAGCGAGCTACAATGCTCCGGTATCGGCCGGCAGAATTTTTGTCTTCCACAATACCTTCTATGGTTCGCATGGTGACCTCTTCGGACTGCTGCGGTACACGCAGTCAAACAACCAGACGGGCTTCACGACGGTCTATCGGAACAACCTCGTTGTCGTGGGCGGGACGCAGACGACGGCGAACGGCATCGGTTTTCTCTTTCAGGACGCAGCCACGGATCACGCCACGCCCCCAGTGACCTTTGATCTGGACTACAATGGATATTTCTCAAGCCGGACGTGTACCACGAGCTGTCGATTGTTCAATTGGTTGAGCGTTGATTATTCGAATCTTGCCGCGTTTGCTGCAGCCAGCGGCCACGAAGCGCACGGTCGCTGGGTGAATCCCTCCTTCGTTGATGCTGGGGGCGGGAATTTTGCGCTGCAGAGCGGTAGTGGGGTGATCGATCAGGGAATCGCGTTGCCGGGTATCAACGACGGTTACAGCGGTTCGGCGCCTGATCTCGGCGCGTTTGAATTTACCGCAGATGTCACACCGCCGGCAGCCGTAACCGACTTGCGGGCGAGCTAAAACCTCCTGAAAATATCTAACTTGAGCCGACTGCGGTGTCAGTAACGCCCCCTTCTTTTTCAATGGTATACTACTGGAACTATGATTGCATCGCTTGCAGGAATCGTGGCAGCAAAAGGGGACAGGTTTCTTGTTGTTGAAACCGGCGGGCTGGGTTACCGGGTGTTTGTTACGGTCGCGACGCTTGCCGAAACACAGCTCAAGACATCCGTCCATCTTTTTACCCACCATCACGTGGCAGAAAATGTCTTGGAGCTGTACGGCTTTCGAACGAACGGGGAGGTGCGTTTCTTCGAACTGCTGCTTGGAATTTCGGGCGTCGGCCCGAAGACGGCATTGAACGTGCTTTCTGTCGCGACGCTTGACGAGCTCCGGCAGGCCATCCACGGCAGCGATGCAACGCTGTTGACGAAAGTTTCCGGCGTGGGCAAAAAGACCGCCGAGAGAATCGTTCTTGAACTTGGCGAAAAAATCCAGCATGACCTTGCCGCTGAACAGGGAACGCTGGCGGACGATGCCGCCGTCCTTGACGCGCTCGTCGCTCTTGGCTATTCGCGCAACGAAGCCCGACAGGCAGTCCGGTCCATCCCAAAGACCGTCAAGGGAGTGTCCGACCGGGTCCGTGAGGCGCTCAAACGAACTGGACGACATGGAGCATAGAGACATCGCCGACCGTTCCGCGTGGGAGGCATTCGTTTCATCGCAGGATGAAGCGCAGTTTTTGCAGTCATGGGCGTGGGGAGCATTTCAGCAGGCGGTTGGTCGCCGCGTCATCCGCATCGGCATCGTCCAGAACGGCGTGCTTGCCGCCGCATGCCAGGTGATCTCCATGCGCCATCCTCTCGGGCGGTCGTCACTCTATGTTCCGCGGGGCCCTATCGTGAGCCCACGTCTTTCCCTGCAGGACTACCGCGCAGCGGCCGAAGCCATCTCCCTTGAACTTCTCGAAAGAGCCAAACGTCTCAAGGCGGACTATGTGCGTATCGAAAGTCCGCTCCAGCATGCTTCACCGTCAGCCGGTGTGTTCGGGGTCATCAGGGGATGGAAACAGGTAAAGCCAAACCAGCCAGCCGCTACTCTGCTCCTTGACCTCTCAAAGGATGAATCCGTCCTTCTCGCGGAACAACATCAGAAGACGCGATACAACCTCAATCTGGCACGGCGCAAGGGCGTCAGGGTTCGCATCGCACACGACGAGCCGTCCATCGCGGCTTTTCTTGCGCTTTCGCACGAAACCGCCAAGCGTGACGGGATTTCTCTCCACCCAGATGCCTACTATCGAACGATGATCGCGGTTCTGCAAAAAGAAGGGATGGCAAAGCTCTTCCTCGCCGAAAGCAATGGAAAGATTCTTGTCGCAAACATCGTTCTCCATTACGGCGACACCGTTACCTATCTGCACGGCGCTTCATCGGATGAGGACCGAAACGTCATGGCGCCGTTTCTTGCGCAGTGGGAACAGATGCGATGGGCAAAGCAACAGAGTGCGCGATGGTACGACTTCTGGGGCATCGCGCCATCCGCCGCAAACGAGCATCATCCATGGGCAGGCATTACGCGGTTCAAAAAGGGATTTGGCGGCTTGGATCGACAATACATGGGAGGGCGCGAGCTGCCCGTCCGTCGTATCGGCTACGCCCTTGTTGCAGTGGGACGCAAGCTACGACCGCCGAGATAACCCTTGACGCAACAACCGCATCCGTTCTAGGATGGGGCGACATCGCTTTCTCCGTTCCTTTCATTCCAGGAGGTCACCCGTGCTCACACCACGACAGTTTTTCCTTTTTTGTCCACGGTGTGGCCAGCCGTACTCTTCTCCAGAGCACCTGCTTGCAGCAGGCGAACACCAGCGTTGCAGCGGCTGTGGGACAACAGTGTTTCACAACCCGCATCCGGCAGTTGCGGCTGTCCCGGTCCATGGACGCAAAGCCCTGCTTGCCAGGAGGGCACTTGAACCTGCCAAGGGACTCATCGACACTTTCGGCGGTTTTCTTGAGTGGGGTGAAAGTCCGCTCGATGCCCTCATGCGGGAGTTCCCCGAAGAAACAGGCGGTGCCGTCTTTGTTCCCCGTTGCGTGACCGGCATCTATCACCACTACTACCCATGGGACGGCCTGAACATTTCAGTCATTACCATCGTGTATCTTGGCTTGGCTGAGGGAGAGATCCATCCAGCCGACGACGTGAGTGAGGCACTCTGGTATCCCATCGCTTCACTCGTGAATCCTCTCGATCCTCTCCTAGAGTTCCAGTGGGCATTCCCACATCTCCCGCGGGCGATGGAAGACGTTTGGAACTCCCTCGCTGAGGAAAACAGGTGATGCAACGTGGTCACAACGCTCCTGCGTCATCTTCACATCCTCGCAGCGTGGCGGCCGCATTGGTGGCTCTATGCAGGAGAAATTGCGCTGTGCGGGCACGAAAAAACGCGGCGGTCGTTCCGTCTGATGGTGAAACGCTCCGTCATCACGGTCGACAAGACGCACCTGTGTCCTGCTTGCACGCGCGACTATCTTGAGCGCTCTTCAACGGTCTGTTCGGCCTGTTCCCAACCCATCGTCCCCGGTGAATCGGTCGCCCGCGGGCCGCTTGCCGGAACGTACCCGCACACTCACATGAGGTCGCGGTGCTGCGTGAGCGAAGCGCTCTGGTGCGGAACATGGGGCGATGGCAAACTCCAGGACGCGCGTGAGGATGAGGAGGGGGTCACTACTGAAATCTTGGTGCGGGGCCACCCGCTGCATACGGGGGCCGTGATGATAAAAAACAGTCAGCGGCATCCTTAAAGGAGACGAAACGCACATCGCGTTTCTTTTTTTGCATTTCTTTCACGTCCCGTGTACGCTACAAATGTTCTTCTCCCGCCTCCCTCGTTTAATGGATAGGACACAAGATTCCGGATCTTGTAATAGAGGTTCGATTCCTCTGGGAGGCACCAATGTGGATTAAGGTGCAGTACTACACGCTCCCTGGTGTAACAAAACCAG
>CAZCGY010000060.1:0-1036 GCA_964498355.1 uncultured Gammaproteobacteria bacterium
CTTAGCACAGAAAAAACAAAAAAGCAAGAACGTATCGGTGGATATCTACAAAAAAATCTCGTCGGGTGACGAGGTTAAGAAGGAACCGGAGAATGGAAGTGCAGCCCCCATGGCTGCAGCTCTTCGTCTGCTGGGAGTGGAACGTCCGGGTCCGGCCGAATGTTGGCGACACCCTGGCTGCGAAGCTTGCGGAGCGAGACTAGGATGTCCTCTACCGGCTCCAGCAATTCAACCGCGATCTGCGCCGGATCAAGCGGGCCACGCCCCTTCAAAAGCATGAAGACGCGGTCTTCAAGCGTGATGTCGCGAGCCATCTTCGCCCCCTTTTTCTCGCGCGGCGTCGGCGAACGATTGAGAAGAATCCACAAAGAAGCGCATGCACGAATGCTTCGTTGATTGGCGTCTCATCTGGCTCTGCGAGGCCGCTCCCGATGCGGATTGGAGGCCGTGGCGGCATCCGCTCGCTTCTGGTCAGCGTCGCCGGTCTCATATTCCCTCCTCACCGTTTCTGCGAACTTACGAAGGACTGCGTCAGCGACCTGCTGTGTGTTCAACCGCTTTGGCGGCTTTCTGTACACCTGCTGTCTTCTTCCGCCCATGACGCCCTCCCTTGAGAAAACGGCGGACGCGGAGTTAAAGAACAACAGCAAAACAATAGCAACTCGATGACCAAGGGTCAATACGACCGGCCGGGCTGATCGTTGCCCTGTATCCAAACTGGACGCTCTAGCCCGGACTCTCCAGTCCGGGCGCACAAGGGACAATACCAAAACCTTGGCTTCTTGACAGCCTCTTGGAAGTTCTCTAGTATATCATTATACGATATATAGATGAATAAGGAACTTCTCAAAGGCAATTCGGAGCTGATTATCCTCTCGTCGCTTGCCAGGCGGCCGATGCACGGATATGTCCTTTCGGAATGGGTGAAGGAACAGATGCCAGAGAGCTTCAAGTTCGGGGTCGGAATGATCTATCCCCTTCTGCACCGGCTTGAGCAGAAAAGACTCATTAAGGGGGAGTGGAAAAGCGTTGAGGG
>CAZCGY010000060.1:1046-6454 GCA_964498355.1 uncultured Gammaproteobacteria bacterium
TTGGAACGCCGGGTTTACTCGCTTACGAAGCAAGGCAAGAAGACACTTGAAACAAAGAAGGCGGAGTGGAAAACATTCCACTCCCTTGTGACAAAGATTGTCGGGCGACCATCATGACAAAAGATACCTTTTTCAAAAACTTTGAACACCATCTTCTTGTCGGCTCACCGAAGCGTGAAGAGATTCTTGCAGAATTGAAAACACACATGGGCGAACTTGAGTCGGATGATTCGGCCGTACTCGGCAATCCAAAGGTTCTTGCTTGGCAATACAATAGGACGCATATTGGCTTTCTTGGATCACACGCGAAGATGTTTGGTCTTATTGTTCTGACAGGATTCCTTCTCTGGCTTCTCGATTTCATCAACTGGACTGGCTGGAATATGTACTGGAAGCCGGAGATGCGTGACCTTCGTTCACTCAATGGCTATGTTCCACAATGGCTTATTCTTTACTCCAACCAGGATATGTGGATCAAACTCCTTCTTCCTGTTCTCGTTGGGTTTGTACTTGGCTGGATCCTCCCTCGTGTCTGGAAGAATGCGCGGCTTATGTTGATGCTTCTTATCACCGGATGGTTGGTTGGCACAATACTGGGAAGCGCTACCAGCTGGTATCGTGGCCCGGACTATGAAAATACTGCGACCGGACTTGCTGTCATCTCGCAATCATTCACAATTGCTTTTTATGGAAGCATTACTTGGCTCCTTGCCGCAGCTTTTGGGTCAATTCTTTCCCCACTTCCAGAAGGCAGAGCAACAAAAACACGGCAATACCAACTTGGCATCCAGACAGTCCTAGCAACAACGCTAACCTTTCTTTTCGCGCTATTTTTTGGACTAACTGTTTTTAACAATTTCGGCCTTGCTCCAGGAAGTGTCTTATTTGTTCTCTTTGCACTTTCTTTGCAAGCCACCATTCGAAGGCTTTTGGAATTTATCAGAGCCCGATATCACGCCTCCGAAGCACAATAACGAAGGCCCGGACTGCAGCGGTCCGGGTTCATCGAAGTTCCGTGGATTTGGACTAGGAATCGGCGCTTTCTCTCGTCTTCGCGGCCTCCATGATCTTTGCGCGGATCTCTTTCATAAGTTTCGCATCTGCGCCAAGTGCCTTGCGCGCCGTCTCGCGTCCGACGCCGAGCTTGTGTTCTCCGTATGCATAGGAGTTCCCGCTCTTCTGAATGACACCGAGCTCGACCCCGCGATCGAGCAGGTCGCCAGAAATGGATATCCCTTCGTTATACATGATGTCGAACTCCGCGATTTTGAACGGCGCGGCGACCTTGTTCTTCACGATCTTCGCCTTGACGCGATTGCCAATCGACTGGTCACCGCTTTTGATCTGGGCCGCGCGGCGCACCTCGATGCGGACGGACGAGTAGAACTTCAACGCCGTGCCGCCGGTCGTTGTTTCGGGATTCCCGAAGAACACACCGATCTTCATGCGGATCTGGTTGATGAAGATGACGACGGTCTTGCTTTTTGACACGATACCTGCAAGCTTGCGCAACGCCTGGCTCATGAGGCGCGCCTGCAGGCCCATGTGCTGGTCGCCCATCTCGCCTTCGATTTCCGCCTTCGGGGTGAGCGCTGCGACCGAGTCGATGACGACAACATCAATCCCGTTGGACCGGACCAGGGTTTCGACGATTTCCAGTGCCTGTTCGCCGGTGTCGGGCTGCGAGATGAGAAGGTCATCCACGTTGACGCCGATCTTTTTTGCGTAGGCGGGGTCAAGAGCATGTTCGGCATCGACGAATGCCGCGACGCCTCCCATTTTCTGCACTTCGGCAACAATGTGCTGGGCAAGCGTGGTTTTTCCTGACGCTTCAGGCCCGTAGATTTCGATGACTCGGCCGCGCGGCACCCCGCCGACGCCCAATGCAAGATCAAGCGAAAGACATCCCGTCGGGACGACCTCGACATTCATCCGCTTTGCCTCGCCGAGCTTCATGATGGAGCCCTCGCCAAAGCGCTCTTTTATCTGATCGATGGCTGCCTGCGCCGCAGCCGACTTCCCGCCTCCGTCGATTATAGTTTTTTTTGGCATGAGTCGTTCTCAGTTTAGTTGGTAGAAAGAGACGCGTCGGCGCCTTCCTCGTCTGCGCCAAGGTCAACGATGATCCGTCGCTCAACGGTCTGCTCACGACTCCGTTCCTTCGTCGCAACAACCGTGATGACATTGAGCCCTGGCTGCAGACCCACGCGCTCGGAAAAATGGCCGTCCTGGCTCAGGAAAACATCCTGGCCGTTGATCCGAACACGCGACTCCGGCTCTGTTGTCCCTTCCACGCTCACCGAGAGCTCGCGAACGACAAGGTCCCCTTTGGGCGAGCTGACCATCAGCAGCGGTGCGCTGCGACTCGTCGTGACCGTATACCCTAGATATCCTACAAGAACAAGGGCGCAGACCGCAACCCCAAGCTGCTTGAACAGACGAGGAAAGTTGATCGCGCGAGCTTCCTTTTTTGTCTGGGGTGGAAGGGCTGACGGTCCAACCGAACGCACAACGGTCCGCTCCTGTTCGTACAGAGAAAAAACGCGCTCTTCATTGAGATGAAGCAGCTGAGCGTATTTCTTCAGCATGTTGCGCACGTACACCTCCCCGGGCAGAAGAGCGTAGGCGCTCGATTCAAGCGCCTCGAGATATTTTTCCTGAATGCCGCTTTCACGAGCAACCGCCTGGACAGACAGGCGAGCCTCGTTGCGTAAACGCCGAAGTTTTTCACCGAGCGGTTCAATCGCAGCGACGGTTCTGTGTGAGAAAATAGTCATGGACGGTCTTGCTCCCTTTCTTCGCTTACTGCCGGGCTCTCTCCCCTTGCATCCTCGGCCGAATCTTCGACTTCACCATCGGTTGACACTTCGCTGAAATCGGCATCATCCGCAAGCCCATCGCGCGATCCCCGCACGAGCACCTCGCGCGGCTTTGCACCGTCAAGCGGGCCGATGACGCCGTTCTCCTCCAGAATGTCGAGGAGACGCGCGGCGCGTGCATACCCAACACGCAAACGACGTTGCAGCAATGAGGCCGATGCCTTCCCCGCACGAATGATGACCTCTTTCGCCTCGTTATAAAGATCGTCCTCTGATGATCCCGCGTCGCCACCGTCGCCTGCAGATGATGAGGATGCTCTTGCGACAACTGATGCTTCATACTCCGGCGATGCCTGGCCGCGGAGGTGATCGACAACCCGCTCAATCTCTTTGTCCGAGACGAACGCGCCCTGCAGTCGACGCGGCTTTGTCAGTTCCGCCGACACGTACAGCATGTCGCCGTTCCCAAGCAACTTTTCTGCGCCGGAGGTATCGATGATCGTCCGCGAATCAACGACGGAGGCAACCGAGAATGCAATGCGTGACGTCACGTTCGCCTTGATCAAGCCCGTAATGACATCAACGGACGGTCGTTGCGTGGCAACGATGAGATGCATGCCGACGGCGCGAGCCATCTGCGCGAGACGGACGATCGCGCCTTCGACTTCGTTCGCCGACGCCGCCATGAGATCGGCAAGTTCATCAATGATGATAACGATATAGGGGAGTTTCTCGGCAATCGGCTGGCTGTTGAAGGCGGCGACATTCCTCGCCCCCGCTTCTTGCAGCAGCCGAAAGCGACGGTCCATTTCGGCGACCGCCCACTTGAGCGCGTTGACGGTCCTCTGCACTTCGGTGATGACGGGCGTTATCAGATGGGGAATATCATTGTACGCGGTCAACTCGACGCGCTTCGGATCGACCAGAATAAGCTTGAGATCCTTCGGTTGGTTCTGATAGAGCAAGCTGATGAGAAGCGTATTGATGCAGACGCTCTTCCCCGACCCCGTCGCGCCGGCGATGAGCAGGTGCGGCATAGAATCGAGCCGTGCAACAACGGGCTGCCCCGCAACATCTTTGCCCAAGGCAATGGTCAGCTGCGATTTTTTGCGCCGAAAGACATCCGAGGCGAGTATCTCTTTGAGCGTCACGAGCGCAGTTGCCTTATTCGGCACCTCAACGCCCACCAGCGACTTGCCGGGTATCGGCGCTTCGATGCGGATGGGATGCGCGGCAAGAGCAAGAGCAAGATCATTCGCAAGCGTCGCGATTTGGGCAATGCGAACACCATCCGCCGGTTTCATGGTGTATTGAGTGACCGTCGGTCCGACATGGATCTCGCCCATTTCGACGGCAATCCCAAAGTTCGCAAGCGTCTGCCGGATACGTTCGCTGTTCATGTTCACATCGCCGCTTGTCGGCTTGCCTGATGCATCCTCAAGAAGGTTCAACGGTAAATCGGTCTTCGCGCGCGTGATTTTCGCCGGTCGCAATTCATAGGAAGCAAGATCGGTGTCGGGGGCCGGGCGTTCCACAAGTACCTGCTGATGCGGTTCCTTCGCATCCTCGGACACATGGCGCTCCTCGAATTCCCTGATCAGGGGTTCCTGCATCTCATCCTGGCGCTCATCGCGTCGGAATCGCCCGAAAAATCCTGCTGTGATCGACGTCAAACGTGCAAACCATGACCTCTGCCCGGCAACGGTCTGCAGCGATGTGTTAAACGTGACGAGCACACCGATGATGAGCAGTGCAAATAAGATAATGGAAGCGGCGGGTACACCGGTAACACTTTCCAACGGCCAAGCGACCGCATACCCAAGATACCCCCCGCCGCGACCGGCGCTCGCTGCAAGAAGCGCCTGATCCTTGCCCACAAAAAGATGCGTGACGCCAGTCAGCCCCAGGGCGAGCAAGAGAACTCCGATAGAGGTGGTGAGCTGCAAAATACCAGCCCGGCGCATCAGCACAGCCGCGCCGTAGAGGATGAGCGCAACAGGAAAAAGATACCGGGTCCAGCCGAGCAACACGCCTTCGAGATTGTCGATTTGAAGTCCGAGCGGACCTGCGAGCCCAAAGAAGCTCAACAGGGAAACACCGGCTACCACAAAAAGAGCAACTGCCAGAATCCCGTGGCGTGTTGCCTCATTCAGTGTGTGTTGTGGCTGATCTTCGGAAGTGCGGCGCCGGATTTTTCTGGGCTCGTCACTGTTCACGCGAGGCATAGTTGCAGAGGTAAGAAGGCCGACCTAACGTACCATTTTTTCATGACAATTTCAAGCGCAGCAAGGGCCCAAGCTGTGTCCTCGCTCGTCCAACGTCCGATGGGAGTTAGTCCTGTGCTGCCTTGGCCTCTTCGGCAATCGGGGCCTCAGCCGGTTGCGGTTTTGGCGTGAGATCGGGGATGATGGGTGCACCGCCGTGGTGATAGGAAAAACCCGTACCGGCGGGAATCAGCTTGCCGATAATCACGTTTTCTTTGAGGCCGCGCAGATAGTCCACTTTGCCCGAAACTGCGGCATCGATAAGAACGCGCGCGGTTTCAATAAATGACGCGGCGGAGAGGAAGCTTTCGGTGGAGAGCGATGC
>CAZCGY010000061.1:0-4899 GCA_964498355.1 uncultured Gammaproteobacteria bacterium
TCATCATCACGTTCTCGTCCGGATTCTCGGGGAAGGATTCCGGGGGTGTCGCGACGATACGATATCCGTGCCGTGCATAGAATGCCTGCGCGCGGGTGTTGGCGGCATGGGTGAGAACAAAGACCATTCTGCAGCCGGGGTAGCCGAACTGCTGGAAGTGCGGGTGCAGGTTTTCTTCAAGCGCACGCATGAGGCGATCGCTGACCTCCGTTCCCTGAAAGTCCGGGTGCACGCCGATGTGGTACAGTTCTGCGAACCGATGCCGCGGCTCTCCCCAGGGTCGCCAGCTCACAAAACCGGCACAACGCGGGCCGACTGATGCGATGATATAGCGGTGGCCCGACCGCATTTCGAGTGCGACCATCGACGCAACGGTGTCGGCGTCAGGACGGTTGAACGCATTGCAGAAAAGTTGTGCAAGAGCCGTACAACCATGTCGGTCTTCGTCAAACGGATGTACGCTGACCAGTCCAGACCGTATCTCCACGTGTTCTCCTTGCGGCATTCGGATAAGAAAGGACGAGTCACACTACTCAACCATGCTCGGTCGCTCTTGTCAAAAGCGAAAAAATCTGCTATACTACCTAAGCAAAATCAAAAATAAAAGACAATATGGCGCTTCCAAGCGAGCTTGCAGCTGAACGTTTACCGTCCCCCGGCACCCGAGAGGAGGATTTTGCTTCGTACTGGAAGATTCTTGCTGCACCGGTTGTCCTGACGTTCGCCGCGGTACTGTACTGGAACTCACGGACGGAAACGCTTGGGTTCTGGCGCGAGACCGTTCTTGAAGCGGCAATGTTTCTCGTTCTGACGGCCCTTGCCGCACATTATCGACATTTTGATCGTCGGCATATCGTCATCCTCAATGTGCTTGCCGGCGTCATTCTCGGGCTTGCCTTGGCCGTCTCCCGTCTCATCGTTGACGGGAAGTTCTACCTCATCTTTAATATCATTGCGGAACCGGTGAATGTGGCGATTCTCGGCGTACTCATCGGCTGGGTGTTCTCGCGCTTTGCTGTGCGTATCGACGCCTCGACGATCCCGAATTCGTTGCGCTTTCTCCAGCGATTCGTTCCCCACAAGCGGTAACGTATGGAACTGTCCCCACAACAGACACCCGCCCAGGACGAACGGCTGCTTGCCGCGATTTCGTACATCTACTTTCTCGCGCCCATCATCCTTCTGCTCAAACGAGGGAACGACTTTGTCCAGTTCCACGCACGGCAAGGTTTTGTGCTGCTGCTGCTCGCCATCGCGTTCTGGTTTTTGCCCTTCATCGCGTGGCTGCTCAATGCCATCGTTTTCGTCGGCATCGTGGTCGGCTTCATCATGGCGCTCAACGGCACGCGCTGGCGCATTCCTGTTGTCGCCGGCATTGCCGAACGCTTCAAGCTGTAAAATACACCATCTATGACCCGACGATCAGCACGAAATGCCGCTCGCAAGCAGCGGTTGGTTTTGTGGTTCAAAGAACTCTCGAACGATGATGTCGGTCTCGTCGGCGGCAAGAACGCGAGCTTGGGCGAGATGTACCGGACGCTGACGAGCAAAGGGGTCCGCATTCCGAACGGCTTTGCGATTACCGCGAGCGCATACCGGCTCTTCATGAAGGAATCGAAAACGGACCGCCGGATCAGGACCATCCTCAAGGATCTCAACACAAAAAACCTCCGGAACTTGCAAGCGCATGGCAAGGCCGTCCGCGCAGCAATCATGGAAGCGCACCTGCCGGTAAAACTTGAGACCATTATCCGGGCGTCGTATCGAAAACTCGAAGAGGAGTTCGGCCGGGGCGTGGATGTCGCCGTCCGCTCCTCCGCGACGGCAGAAGATTTGCCTGATGCCTCCTTTGCCGGTCAGCAGGAAACATTTCTGAACATCCGTGGCGAAGAGGAGCTGCTTGCCGCATGCAAGAAGAGTTTTGCATCGCTCTTTACGGATCGTGCTATCAGCTACCGGCAGGACAAAGGATTCAACCATTTCAACGTCGCGCTCTCCATCGGCGTGCAAAAAATGGTCCGTTCTGACAAAGCGTGCTCGGGCGTCATGTTCTCCATCGACACAGAATCCGGATTCAAGGACGCGGTCATTATCAATGGCTCGTGGGGCTTGGGTGAGAACATCGTTCTGGGCCGCGTGACGCCGGACGAATGGAAGGTATTCAAGCCGACGCTTGCGCAGGGCAAGCATGCCATACTTTCCCGCACGCTCGGGAAGAAGGTCATGAAAATGATTTATACGTCCAATCGCTCCAAACCAACCAAGAATGTGCCGGTTTCCCGCCAGGACCAGGAGAAGTTCTGCCTGACGGAGAAAGAGGTCCACGAACTCGCCGCATGGGCCGTGCTTGTCGAGGAACACTACTCGGCGCGCGCTGGGCATCACAAGCCCATGGACATGGAGTGGGCGAAAGACGGGAATACGGGCAAACTCTTCATCGTCCAGGCGCGTCCAGAAACGGTCGTGAGCCGCCGGGACGTGAACCTTCTTGAGGAATATCATATCGGCAAACGGGGCAGAGTCATCGCCGAGGGGGTGAGCGTCGGCAGGAAAATCGGTACGGGGAAGGTCCACGTTATCAAGGACGTGAAGCAGATGGGCGACTTCCGCAAAGGGGAGGTACTTGTGACGAAAATGACCGATCCCGACTGGGAGCCCATCATGAAAATCGCGTCGGCAATCGTCACCGAAAGCGGCGGCAGAACGTGTCATGCCGCCATCGTCAGCCGCGAACTTGGCGTCCCCTGCGTCGTCGGGACAGGGAACGCGACGCGAGTATCCAAAAACGGTCAGGACGCGACCGTCAGCTGCGCCGAAGGTGAACGCGGATATATGTACGCCGGGGTTCTCCCCTATACCGTGAAGAAAACGAATCTGAAAAACCTCCGCCGTCCAAAAACCAAGGTCATGATGATTCTTGGCAATCCCCAGTCCGCGTTCGCCGATTCCTTCATTCCGAATGACGGTGTCGGGCTCGCACGGCAGGAGTTCATCATCATGAGTTCCATCCGAATCCACCCGATGGCGCTTGTTCGGTACCCAAAGCTCAAGGACAAGAAAGCAGTCCGACTCATCGACGAGCTGACGAAAGGGTACAAGAAGAAGAAAGAGTTCTACATTGATAAGCTTGCAGAAGGCGTCGCCACGCTTGCCGCGGCATTTTATCCGAAGGACGTTATCCTTCGGCTTTCGGATTTCAAGACGAACGAATACGCCGATCTCATCGGCGGCAAGGAGTTCGAGCCCCATGAAGACAACCCGATGATCGGCTGGCGCGGCGCCTCGCGGTTCTATGATTCAAACTACCAAGAGGGATTTGCGCTTGAGTGCCAGGCCATCCGCCGCGTGCGTGAGAAGATGGGGCTCACCAACCTCAAGGTGATGATTCCGTTCTGCAGGACGGTCGATGAGGCGAAAGCCGTCGTTGCCGAGATGGCGAAGAATAAACTCGTCCAGGGCCGCAACGGGCTCAAGGTCTACGTCATGGCTGAAATTCCGTCGAACGTCATTCTCGCGAGCGAATTTGCAGGCATCTTCGACGGGTTCTCCATCGGCTCCAACGATCTGACGCAACTCACCCTTGGCGTTGACCGCGACTCGGAGCTTGTTGCCCATCTCTACAACGAACGCAATGACGCGGTGAAACACCTGCTCAAGGAGCTCATCCGCAAAGGCAAGGCGGCGGGCGATCCGGTTGGCATCTGCGGCCAGGCGCCGTCGGACTTCCCCGATCTCGCGGCATTTCTTGTGGAGCAGGGAATTGACAGCATTTCCTTGAATCCCGACACGGTCGTGAAGACGACGTTGACTATTCTTGCAACAGAGAAGAAACTTACGAAACAGAAGAAGTAGTGGCTTGACATCCTGGCTGATATGGCATAGCATCAGTTGCCAGGTCGCGTTCCTTCCCAAACGAGAGGAGAGAGGAGAAAAGATGTCCAACGGAACGGTTCCGGACGTCCAGACCCCGATCCCTGACGATGAGATTGAGGACAAGGAGTGCATGAACCCCGAATGCGGGCGGATCATCCCGCGCAAGGCGCACCGGGCGCAGCTCGAAGCAGAGAAAGCAGGACGTCGCATCGAATGTGATTACTGTTGCTGGCGAGGGTAATCCTTGCCGCCAAAGGAGGCGTGTGTCGAGATGTTCACGCTTCTCCACCGAGAAACCGGCGAATTGGTCGCCGAACTCGATGAACGCGGTCTGCAGGAACACTGCGGGCTGCAACTCGTCCACCGCCATGACGGCGAACTTCTTCGCAACGTCGGCGCTCCGGCACGCGTCGTGCTGCTCTCAGAGGATACGGACATGCCCATCCCCATCGCGGCGGCCCGTGCGATTCAGCCCGGCGTCCTGATTGACGTCGGACCGTACCTCATCCGCTATCATGCGGAACCGAACGGCACCGGCGCGCTTGCGCCACCCGAGGTGGCACGGCATTCCATCCGCGTCGCAACATCTCGCCGCCGCCGCTTCCGTAAAAAGGCTCCTTACATCCCGCTCATCACCTCCACCCCCGTTGATCCATAAGGATCCGGGGCTTTTTCTTTTTTTCCGTCCCTGCTACACTCCACGCATTCAACCCATGAAACGCTTTTGGAGTTTTCTCGCGTCCTACAAGAAGATACTCGCGCTTGCCCTGCTGCTGGCGTCGATCAACCAGATCTTTTCGCTGCTTGACCCGCAGATTTTTCGGATCACCGTCGACCGTTACATCGGCAGAGCGGGAGAATATTCGACGACAGGGTTTCTCCGCGGCATCCTTCTGCTGCTGCTGGCCTCGATGGGCGTGGCTCTTGTCTCGCGTATCGCGAAGAACTTCCAGGACTACTATGTCAACGTCATTGTCCAACGGCTCGGGACGAAGCTGTACTCGACGAGCGTGCAGCACGCATTCT
>CAZCGY010000061.1:4937-6364 GCA_964498355.1 uncultured Gammaproteobacteria bacterium
CACGCTGAGCTGGAGCGCCGAGGACGCGTTGACCAGCGGTCCGGTGAGCTTCTCCAAAAACTGCAGAAGGCCCGCGCGGACGTCCAGGAGCTCATCAAGAACTCGATCAACACGCTGTTTCTTTCCGCCGTCGGAATGTTGTTTGTGCTCATCTACGCGTTCATCGTTCATTGGGCGGTCGGCCTGCTGTACTTTTTGTCGGTCCCGGCCATCGGAACGATCACATTTCTCATCAGCAAGAAGATCAAGGAAGCCCAGAAACGGGTTGTCACCGAAACAGCGAATCTCGCTGGTTCGACCACAGAGACCATCCGCAACGTTGAACTTGTCAAGTCCATGGGGCTTGCGGAACAGGAAATTTCCCGTCTCAATTCCGTCAACGAGAACATTCTGCAGTTGGAACTTGAAAAAATCGTCATCATCCGCCGCCTCAGCTTCATTCAGGGGACGATTATCAACGCCATTCGGTCCGCGCTTCTTCTTCTGATGTTCTGGCTCATCTACACACAGGACATCACCCTGGGGCAGATGTTCTCGCTGTTTGTCTATTCTTTCTTCATCTTCACGCCGCTCGCAGAAATGGGCACGGTGGCCGCTACGTATCAGCAGGCGAAGGCGAGCATGGAAAAACTCGAGGACGTCCTGCAGCAAGAACCTGAACGTCAGCCGGCAAACCCTGAGCCCATTCCCGGCATCGCATCCATCGAGTTTGAACATGTGGGGTTCCGGCATGAACGCGCAGAGCGTGCGGCAATCCAGGATGTCTCTTTAACCATCCGCGCGGGTGAAACGGCCGCATTCGTCGGTCCGTCGGGGTCCGGCAAGACCACGCTCATGAAACTCGTCGTCGGGCTGTATCAACCACGGTCAGGGCTCATCAGGTTCAACGCCACGCAAACCGACCGGGTCGATTACGACAAGCTGCGGACGCGCATCGGACTTGTCGCGCAGGAAACACAGCTTTTTGCCGGAACGATCCGCGAAAACCTGCTCTTTGTCAGTCCGAGAGCCACCGACGAAGAGTGCCTCGCGGTTCTGAAGGCCGCTGCGGCGCAGTCCATCCTCGACCGGAGCATCCAGGGACTGGGTACCCGCATCGGCGAAGGCGGGCTCAAGCTTTCGGGAGGGGAGAAGCAGCGCCTTGCCATTGCGCGCGCGCTCCTCCGCAATCCGGATCTTATCGTGTTTGATGAGGCCACGAGCAGTTTGGACTCCATTACCGAGAAGGCGATTACCGACACCATTTTGCGGATCGCCGATGAACGCCCGAATCTCATCACGCTTCTTGTCGCGCACCGGCTTTCCACGGTCGCGCGGGCAGACCGTATCTACGTCCTTGAAAAGGGCCGCATCATCGAGCACGGGAATCATCCTGAGTTGCTCAAGCGTGGCGGACTCTATGCCGCGCTGTGGCGGGAGCAGAGTGC
>CAZCGY010000062.1:0-6362 GCA_964498355.1 uncultured Gammaproteobacteria bacterium
AACAGTATTCTTCTTGATGGCGCATACTGGCTCTTGGAGGAGTGAGGTGACGACACTCCAGAAAGGGTTGAGGATTCTTGGGATTGAGACGCTGGAGGTGATGGAGGACCTCCCCACCCCTCCTTGCAGTGAGAAGGGGGGAAACCCTCAGAAGGCAGCAATCCCCAGCGTATGCGGGGGATCTCTTTATGCTCGACCATCTTCCTTGACACGGAAAGGAAGATGCGCTACCATGCCGCCAACATCGGCGTGAGGCGTTTGCATCCGTTTGCTGGATCATGGACGCTTCCCCGTACCAGGCGCTCACGCTTCGGTACAGGGCAAGCAGACGGAGAGCCAAGTAGCGTAACCGGCATACCATCCGCTTTTGTGGATCCGTATTCCGACGCTCGCCTCATTCACGATGAGGTGTGTTTATTGCCCTTTTCCAACAGGAGGCTGAGTGATGGCGCGCATCGTCGTGTTCGACAGGGAGCCCAGGCGGCACGAGCTCTATTGCCGGTTGCTCCTTGAGCATGATTTGATTATTGCCGGCGATGTCAGCGGGGCGGTCCGAAAAGTTCTCGAAGCGGTTCCGACACCCGATATCGTGCTTGCCGACTGGACCAGCGGTGGGATGAAGATGATCGAGCAGCTGCGAACGATTGCGGAACGGAACCCCGGCTTCACGCCGCCTCCGATAATCCTCATGGATGATCTTCGCGAGCCAGCGAAACTCGATGCCATGACCCGCAAGGCGTGTCAGCACGGGGCGGCGGACTTTCTGCCGCGGCAACTCCCGCGCGAAATCTTCGCCGGACGTATCGCGGGGTTCCTTTCGTCTGATGAGTCCGCCTACCAGGATGAGGAGGACAATGAGGAGAAGGGCGACTCCCCCTTCACCACCATTGCCGAGCTTGCTGGCGGCTGGCCGGTGCTCGATACTATCCTCGAGCAGGTTGGCATCCGAGAGTCAAAAGAGGAGATGGACCGGTTGCGCAAGATCATCGTGGATTGGGCATCACTTCCCGCAAGCGCACGGTATCGCGAGGCGGCCGAGTACTACAGCGCGTTTGGTCAGAACCGTTTCACGAAACTCGCGAATGTTCTCTATGGTATTGCTGACGCCATGTTGTTCCAGCACGGGCCCGTCGGCGATGATGAACCATCAACCACCTGATATGTTTGGATATGATCCGAGGCTTCCCTACACAAGGAGGTCTTTTTCTCTACTATACTTTTTGCCAAAAGTATATTCAATGAAGGAGGCCCTTTCGTATCCATTCACGAAAATGTCTCTGCTCCCGCGCGTTTGCGGAAAGAGAAAAGAACACCCGACGACCTTTTCGTTTTCCAATAATCAACCCGCCCGCGAGTAAGCGATGGAGGTGTTTCGTGATACTTGGTGGTCCGACATGGAGAATTTCCCTGAGTTTATCGCCGCTTAAAGGTTCCTTCTGAAGAAGCGCAAGGATAAACAACCTCCGTTCATTCCCCAATGCCCTGAACTGGGCAGCAGCACGACGGAAATATGGATGGGTATGCATACAAAAACATGACGAGCGTTTCCCGTCACAGGGCTATGCTAGCATAGTCGTATCTCAGGTCAAGAGCAGTTCGCTCGTCATCAGAACGTCTGCACACCCGCTTGACATCATCCGGCCGGCACGGTACGACAACTACGTCCTCACCCTTTCTCCATGACCTCGACCGAAGAAATCAAGCAACGGATCGATATTGTTGAGCTGATCCAGGGGTATATCCATCTCACGCCTGCTGGTGCAAACTGGAAGGCGCGTTGTCCGTTTCACAACGAAAAAACAGCATCTTTCATGGTGTCGCGCGACAAAGGTATCTGGCACTGCTTCGGATGCGGCAAGGGTGGCGATGCGTTCACGTTCGTCCAGGAAATCGAGGGCATGGAATTCCCTGAGGCGCTTGAGCTTCTTGCAACAAAAGCAGGAGTTGAAGTGCGGCGCGAGGATCCGACAGCGCGATCGAAACGGCAGCGCGCGTTGGATATCAATGCCCTTTCCATGCGGGTCTACCACAAGATTCTTCTCAATCACGAGAAGGCAAAGACCGCTCGCGACTATTTGGAACGACGCGGTGTAACAGCAGACGCACTTGATACGTTCCAGCTGGGATATGCACCCGAAAGCTGGGAGGGCGTCAGCAACTATCTGAAGTCAAAAGGATTCGCGGATGAGGAGATATTTCTTGCAGGGCTGACGGTCCGTCGCGATCGAGGCGTTGGCTATTATGACCGGTTTCGGCATCGCATCATGTTTCCCGTCCATGACCACCTGGGCAGAGTCGTGGGTTTTGGCGGCAGGGCCATCGATGAAGACCAGCAACCGAAATACGTCAATACGCCGCAGACCTTCCTGTACAATAAAAGCGCTGTCCTCTACGGGCTTCATCGTGCAAAAACGTCGATCAAAGAACACCGCTGCGCCGTGGTGGTTGAAGGGTACATGGATGTCATCGCGTCCCACCAGGCGGGCGTGACGAACGTTGTCGCCTCATCCGGGACAGCGTTTACCCACGACCAACTCGCCCTTCTGAAACGCTTCACGACAACGCTTGTTCTCGCTTTCGACACGGACATGGCGGGCGAGGCGGCAAGCATGCGCAGCATCCAACTTGCGTGGGAGCAGGAGTTTACCGTGAAGGTCGTCATCCTCCCCTCAGGCAAGGATCCAGACGAACTGGTCCGGCGCGATCCCAAAGCGTGGAAGAAGACGGTCGATGGTGCGGTGCCGTTTATGGAGTACCTCTTCCACCGTGCCGAGCGTCGCTTTAACTTGTCGGAGGTGGAAGACAAAAAAGCAATGGCGCGGATGCTCCTGCCGGTCATCGGGATGGTCAGCGATCCGATAGAGCAGACGCACTACCTCCAGCGTCTCGGGGGTGCATTGAAGGTTTCTGAGGAAGTTCTCCGATCGCGTCTTCCGAAAACCGGCGTGACGGCTACGCTCAAGCACGTGCCATCCTCGCCGCGGTCTGCGCCAAAGAGCAGGGAACAGCGGGTGGCCGAGCAACTCCTTGCCATCGCAAGCCAGCATCAGGAACATCTTGAATATCTTCTTGACCACTTGGAACCGGAATATCTCGCCGCAACAAACGTCCTCGGTCTTTACAAAGCGATGGTAACCTATTATACTGAGAATCGCACCCTCGACCAGCAGCGTTTTTTGCAGCTTTGCGGCCGGGAAGACCCAAAGCTTGCCCAAACAGCGAACATCATTTTTCTTCTAGGTACTTCTGACCTTCTTCCCCAGGACGAAAAACTCCGCAAGCAGGAGGTGCTTGATGGTGTTGCCGTCCTGAAACGCTCGTTTTTGCAGGCGGAACTGTCGCGACTCCAGACGGAACTTGCTGCCGCGGAACAATCGGGTCATGCCGATGACGCCCGAACGCTCACCGCGCGGGTGGCAGAGATCGCCCGTCAGCTTGCAGAAGAATAGCCGGGGATGGAGGCGTTTTTCATATGGCACTAAAAAAGTTGATGAAAAAAACGGCCAAGAAAAGGACCGTTGTCAAGAAGACAGCCAAAAAGGCAAGACCCCGTGTGGTCAAGTCGAAGGTTATCATTGCTCAAGAAGCGCTCGACGCGTTGGTGAAAAAGGGGCGTTCGAGAGGATTCGTGACCGAGACGGAGCTGCTCTATGCATTCCCCGATCTTGAGGAATACCCGCAGGAGTACGAAAAGCTGCTTGACGCATTCGAGCGGAACGGTGTGCAGGTTGTCGAAACGAAGGGCGGGATTCTTGATGCGCATCTTCCTGTTGAGAAGACGGCGACGACCAAGAAAGGGAGATCCAAGGCGGACCAGCAGCGTTTTGATCTTTCGGATATCTCCAACGACTCCATCCAGATGTACCTGCGGGAGATTGGCAAGGTGCCGCTGTTGAATTCTGAAGAGGAAGTCGCTCTTGCAAAGCGGAAGGAAAAAGGCGATGTTGAAGCGCAGAGACGGCTTGTAGAAGCAAACCTCAGGCTCGTCGTTTCCATTGCAAAGAAGTTCACCGGGCGCTCACTCTCTCTTCTCGACCTCATCCAAGAAGGGAATATCGGCTTATTCCGCGCCGTTGAGAAGTTCGATTACCGCAAGGGGTATAAGTTCTCCACCTATGCCACCTGGTGGATTCGGCAAGCGATTACCCGCGCACTCGCGGATCAATCCCGCACCATCCGTATCCCCGTGCACATGGTGGAGACGATTTCCAAATTCCAGCAGATTTCCCGCCAGCTCATCCAAGACCTTGGCCGCGAGCCATTGCCCGAAGAGATTGCTGCGGAGATGGGCGAACCCATTGAAAAAATCCTCCACATCATCAAGATCAATCAGGACACGGTTTCGCTCGAGACCTCCGTCGGTGAAGATGACGAGGACTCCGTGCTTGGTGACTTTATCGAAGACACGAAATCCACGACGCCCGACCGTGCGGCTGCGATGCAGTTGCTCCGCGACCATGTCCGCGAGATTGTGTCTGAACTGCCCCCGAGAGAACAAAAGATTCTCGAGATGCGTTTCGGGCTGCTTGACGGTGTCGCGCACACCCTTGAGGAAGTTGGCCAGGAGTTCGGCGTGACGCGGGAACGCATCCGTCAGATCGAGGCAAAGGCACTGGAGAAAATCGAGAGTCATGGAAGCATGAGAAAACTGCGGGACTATTGAACCGCGGAAGGGATCCGCTGCTTCGAGCTGAACGTAGAGGACAACCGGCCGATATATCCATTGGTCCTCTATTTGACGTCCAATCACCTTTGTGCCAGGATACGGTATCGTTCCTTGATGCTTGGGAGGTGACAGATGACCGGCGTGGTTGTTGGCGATGTCATCGTGACCCGTCGTGGACGGGCGAAAGTCGCGGCCATCCATCCGGACATGCTTGAGGTGCGGTTGGACGATACAGCGGCGCGGGAGAACGGACAACGTTTCGAGGTCCGATCCGGCGAGTTCGCTCGGCCGAACTCATGCGCCATTCTTCGGATTCTGTATCTTCGTGATGACCAGGTAACGAACGTCCAGTTTCTTGATCAGGCATCCTGCGGCATTGAGTTCCTCCCCCAAGGCCCGCCGGATGAAGTGCGGTTCTTGTTCATTCTCAACCACGGGCTGTACTTCCAAAAGCACGAATTGCGTTCTGAACCGACCCGCTTTCTGCACCTGGCAGGGTGGATCGATCGCTGGGGGCCGCTGTTGCATGACACCGCAATGCTCCTCGAACCACAGGACTCTCTGGACACATGGTTTGAGAGACTGAAGCGCAGCCATGCAAAGACCAAATCGGGGATTTTGTACCATCTGGTTCTCGACACTGAGACAGGCCAGATTCTCTGGAATAACTTCCAGTGCGAGAATGGATGGTTTGCCTTACCCGTACTTGAAAACGCCCCGCAGACATGAACGCCGGGGCTTTTTTCTGCAGCTCGAATGGCCGTGAGTCCCTTTGACTCATTTTGCATTCCGCCGTACAGTAGGCAGGTCTCCCAAAAGAGGAACCAATGCAAAAAAAACGAACTTTTCCAGTTATCTTCCCGTCAGTCATTCTCGGCATGATGTTGCTGATGGTCAGAACCATTGTCTCGGGTGAACCCCGGTATCTCTTTCTTTCAGGTAACCTCTTTCTTGCGTGGATTCCGTACGCATTCGCCAAGCTCATTGCAGAAAAACCGTCGGTCCAAAAGAACGGAGCGCTCACGGTCTTTTTGGGAATCTTGTGGCTCCTGTTTTTACCGAATACCTTTTATCTACTGACCGATTTCGCGCATCTTTTGTACGATCCGACGGTCATTACCGGCGAGCAGCCAAATCAACTGCTGTGGTTTGACCTTATTATTCTCGCGTCGTTTGTCTGGGCAGGAGTGCTCTACGGTTTTACCTCGCTTCGTTCTCTTCATCTGCTCATTGCGAAAAAGTTCTCTCAGGAAAAAGGTCAGCTGTTTGTCATGGCTATCCTGTTTCTTTCTTCCGTTGGCGTGTATCTTGGCAGGATTCCGCGTTTCAACAGCTGGGATGTGCTCAAAAACCCCGCGGGTATTGCCAGCTATGCGACCTCCGGTATGAGCAATCTCCCGTCACACTTCTCCTTCTTTTTGTTTGTGATTCCCCTGGCTCTTTTGCTCATGACCATCTATTTTACGGTGTACGGCATGGCGAGAAAAACCATGAAGAAAAAAGAGGAGCTTTTCTGATTGCAGAGGATGTTGACGACCTGATATTTATTGGTTATGGTGCTAGGGCTGTAGAAGCAAGGCCCTGGTTGGGGCGTCATCGAGGTATTCGGGGGTAGCTTCCGCCAGAGGCGGATCCGGCTACGACGGACAATGGCAGAACAACTCCCGCCGTTGAGGCGGGTGGGATGCCCAGGACA
>CAZCGY010000063.1:0-6040 GCA_964498355.1 uncultured Gammaproteobacteria bacterium
GGATTGCAAAGCTTTGTCTCTGGGGAATCGTCATCGCCCATTTTCTCGGGGCGATGGCCTGCAAAGCGGTTGGGTGGTGAGACCGGGATCCTTGGATCGGCGAGGGCTTCGAAAGGAGATGACGATGGGAGCGCCCGTTCATGGGCTTGTCACAATCGACAAGGGCGAAATGCACCTTATGCTGATCGGCGGCCGCAGCGAGTGCGAAACACGGGTCCTTTCGGTCATTCACGAACAGCTGCTCAAGCACGGCCACCTTCACGTCGAACTGTCGAACAAAGAACTCGTTCACACGAAGGGCGGCACCATCGAGCCGTACGTCGGGCTCTATCTGACATTCAAGGAGCCTTCAGTAGAGGGCTCAACGCCCCGGCGCCGATCCACCGTTCGTTCATCACGATAGATTCATTCAACTGCCTCCGGCAGTTTTTTTATCCGCCGCGATTCGCCTACACGATGAATGTATGCGACGGTGATCCTTTGCGCACGGAGTCATCGAAGGACAAAATCCGTCACCATCACTGTGCCACGACGCACTGAATCTTGACGCTTCTCGACCCGGATGGTACAAGTCCTCCGTAAGTCCGTACATAAAAAACTAAGCCCAGGAGGATACGATGACTTCTGTCGCGCTTCTGTCCGTCTACGACAAGGATGGGATTCTCGAGTTCGCCCGCGGTCTGCGCACGCTCGGCTGGCGCCTGCTCGCATCGAATGGGACGTCAAAGGTGCTGAAGAGCGAGGGCGTCACGTGCACCAACCTATCCGAGATTGTCGGTGCGCCTGTTCTCGATCACCGCGTCGTCACCCTCCATCCGGCCATCCACGGTGGTTTGATGGCGGAACGGCGGCACGCCCGAGAGCTCAAAACGTTGGGTTGGAGGCGGATTGATCTTCTTGTCATCAATCTCTACCCGCTCGAAATCGAAAGCGGGAAGCGCTCATCGACAGCCGAAACGGTCATTGAAAAGACGGATGTCGGCGGGCCGGGTCTTCTCAGATCTGCAGCAAAGGGGCGTCGGTTGATTGTCACCGACCCGAACAGCTACGGATCATTCCTCCGCTGGCTGTCTGCAGGCCTCCCCGAAGAACACGCTGTGCGTGAACACATGGCGATTCAGGCAGAGCGCCTCGTCGCCAAGTACTGCACCACATCGGCAAAAGGCATTGCTCGCTTCGCCCCCGGCGAGCCAAAAACGGAAGAGGGATGGCTCTGGCCGGCATGTACTGCTCATTAGGTTTTCACCATGCTCATCCCGCGACCTCTGCGGGTTTTTTTATACGGCCCGATATTCGCAAATCTCCCTGTAGTCGCAGAATTTGCAGACCATCGGGCTCGGCGTGGGTCGAAAGTCGCCGATTTGGATTTTTTTGATGGTCCCACGGATCCAGGCGAGAGCGTCGGCTTCATCTTTGGCCGCCGGTGCATAGGACTTCGGTGTGTTCTCGTCGAGAAAATAATATTCCAGCTCTTTCACCTCTCCGTCGAGAATCTTCGGATCCTTCACAGCCAGGGCGTAGATCAATAACTGGTACGTATCATCCTTCTCGAACTTCTCTTTGACCTTGCCGGTCTTGTAATCCACAATCTTGACAAGCTTTTTTTTCGTTTTTGGGTCTTCGCCAACCTGATCGATCCGGTCAATCGCACCGTTGATGATAAATTCATCGACTTTCAGATTGAAGATCTGTTCCAGGCGGAGGACTTGCGGAGGGGCTTTCACGGTTTTTGCGTACCACGCTGTAAGCGCCTGTTTCCCCCTGCCGTAATACTCCTGTCTCATTTTCTTCGATAGGTACCAGTCATCGAGAAAACAGCGGTCGTAGATGGTCAGTAGCTCTTCAAGCGTTACTGGCGGTTGTTTGTTCTGTTCGCGATCCTTCCACAGCTTGAAAAAATTGTAGAGCGTCTGGTGGATCGAGGAGCCGTAGGAGAGAGTATGGCTCCCCTTCTTCGGAACCTGCAGTACAAACGCATAGCGGTATCGCCATGGGCATTCGTTGTACGTCGACAGCTTTGTGAAACTGTATTGCTTTTCCTGTTTCACATACTTCGCCGTTTCGCCGGACTGTTGTGGCGTGGGTCGAAATTGTCGTGCGGGCGGCGGCGGTCGTTTCGCTTCGGCTTTCAGTGGCGGCTGTAACAACCCCAGTTCGTAGAGGAACGGTGAGGGCTTCTTTCGCCGCTGCCCGCCGTAATCTTCAGCCAGGGTAAAGAAGGCGCCGTCCCGGGCGCGGGTGATGGCCACATACATCAATCTTCGCTCCTCCTGGGTGTGTGCATCGCCTTGCGGCAGGATTTCGCGGACAAGCGCCTCGGGCACGGGGATCGGGTCTTTGCGGTCCATACCCGGGAAGCGCTGCTCCACGACGTTACCGATAAAGACATAGGGGAATTCAAGGCCCTTGGCCGAGTGGACCGTCATAATCTTGATGGTTTCAGGCCCCGCCTCAACATCGTGTTCCAGCCCCCCGGCGTCACCGGATTCGGTCACGTGATCGATGTACCGTAGGAATGACTTCACAGTCGCCGTGCGCTCCCCCTTTTGGAACGTTTCTATGGCTTTGAAAAATTGTCGCAGGTACCCGACTTGTTGATGGGACCGGATGGTTTCGTCCTTGGTAATGTCTTTGAGATATCCAGAATCATTGAGAAAATGGAGGAGTACCTCGCCGACGGGTTTCGTATTCGCCAACTCCGTGTGGATTCTGACCAGCTCAAGGATCCGGCGAATGCCCTTTTGGCTGGCCTCAGCAGTCTTTACCTGCGGCAGTTGATGGAGGGCCTCATACAATGACCAGGTTTTCTTTTTGGCCAGGTAGGAAATTTCGACAACATCACCGTGATCAATGTTCCATATGGGCATGGACAAGACCCTGAAGAGCGCGGCACTCTCATGATAATTGTCGAGGAGTCGTACATACGCCAACAGATCGAGGACCAGGGGTTTCGTGAAGAGACCGCGGGCAGCAAGAAAAACGTAGGGCCAGTTGCGCCGCTCGAATTCGTCGATAAAAATATCGGCATGGTCATTGGCCCGGACAAGAACGCAAAACGCATCCCACTGGAGATCCGGATTGGCTGTTTTCAATTCATCTATTTTTTCGGCAACGCCGCGAGCCTCGGCCTCTTGCGTCTTGACATGCATGACACCGAAGACGCCTTGTCCTCCCCGCTGCGCTTTCAGTTTTTTGGAGAGAGCCAATCCGCCAAGGTCGCTGCCCCTTGCTTCAAGCCGGTCAGGGTTATTTTTCTGGATAAACATGTGGGCAAGATCGAGAATGGACTGCCGGGTGCGGTAGTTTTTTGTCAGGACAATGACTGCGGCGTCGGGAAAATCTTTTTTAAACTCAAGAATGTTCGAAACCGAAGCACCGCGGAATTTATAGATCGACTGATCGTCATCACCAACCACGGTGAGGTTATTTCGTGGTGCAGCCAGACGCTTGATCAGTTCATACTGGGCCCAGTTCGTGTCTTGGAACTCATCAACAAGGATATGCTGGAACTGCTTCTGATACTTCTTCAGAATAGCCGGCCGCTCACGCAGAAGGCGAAGCGTCGAAAGGATGAGGTCGCCGAAATCGAGCGCGCCGGTATCCAACAACAGCTGGTTGTAGGTCGCGTACGCCTTGGCAAGCTCCATGATCCGGGCGGCTTCGGACCGCTCATCGTCGCTTTTCGTCTTCATGCCCCTGCTCAACGACTTCGCGTATTTGAGATATTCTTGAGGCGAAATATCCTCGTCCTTCAGGCGTGAAAAATGCTTGACCAGGGCGGTAATGAATTTTGATGGATTCCCGAGCGGGCGGTAATAGTCCAAGTCAAACGCATCGAGATGTTCTCGAATTAACAGCCACTGGTCGGTCTGCGACACGAGTTTGAAATCGTTCGGCAGCCCAACGTCCAGGGCATGCGCTTGCAAGAGCCGCTGACCCAATGCATGGAACGTCATGACCCACAAGTCGAGATAGCCAAAGGGCAGGATGCGCTGCACGCGATCACGCATTTCTTCAGCAGCTTTGTCGGTGAACGTCAGCGCCAGAATGTTGTCCGACGGGACCCCTTTGCTCATGATGAGGTGGGCCAGGCGTTCCGTCACAACGGTTGTCTTGCCCGTACCAGCTCCAGCAACAATTAAAAGCGGCCCGCCGGCATGCTTGACGGCTTTGGCTTGTTCGGGGTTGATCGTATCGGGGATGGCGCCGGGCATTGCCCAGTGAGTATACCACGCTTGACCACGACACCTCGTGTTGCTACAGTGCCGCCGGTACCTTGAAGAAGGGAGTGGGTCGTGGCGCTCGTGGATCTGACGACTGCAAAACGCCGCTTCCGTCTCGAAGCACGAAATGGCAAGGATGAACCCGAACTGCGAAGGCTCCTCAACCTTCTCGCCCGCGGGAAGTACGGCATGCTCATCGTCCGTGAATATGAGGGGGACAAGTCGGCCGGGACAACCGAGGCAATCGAGTTTTATGTCGGCGAGCCGCCCAACGGGCTTGTTGCCCAGATGATCAGAATCGAGCGCGAGTTGCAACTCCAGCGACAACGATAGGTTCTTTCCCCCGCCGCCCACACGGGCGTTTTTTCACTACCTAGTAACCATTTTGCGAAAAGGTTTTTCTTCTGCAAGACCTTCGAAAGATCAGGCCCTTCCCGCATCTAAAACTTCACAGTCATGCCGTTCCGCCTGCTTCAAATGAGCCCGGCACGTAAGAGGATGTGGATATGACGCGAAACTGCAGGAGCTCGGATGTGAAGCTGTTCATGAATCTGGCCTCCGGTCATCCCTTGGGAGCGGAAAAGTACCGCAAGCAGAAAGAGGCGCCGCTCATTGCCAAGCGCACGATAGAGAAGGGCTCTGTCGCGAAATCGCGGATGTGTATGCAGACGAAAAAAAACGGGTCGAATCCCGTCATCACTGATATCCTCAACGTGCTTTCTTTCAAAGTCACGTGAGCATCGCGTTGGTTTGTTTTGCGTGCCTCTATTCCTTCTCGAACCGCACGGTATGGTCGGGCTGCAGGACGGCCAGAACTGAAATGACCGTGAGCTTCTCTTTCTTGAACCGCTCTTCAATCATCTTTTTCGCGCGACGAAGATCGCGAACATGACGTTCTCTTTCCTCGTCAAAAGTCGCGAATGCAGCATGCCCTCCATACGCCCCGCAATCCGTATGGTTGATCAGGAGAACGTCGTTGATGCTGTGCAGTTTGTGTGCAATGGCAATCTGACGAAAAGCGAATTCGACATCGGTGGCGGCATGCGGATCAACAATGTTCTTGATTGCGCCGGCGATTGAGCAGTCATCGTGATCGCGCTTGTACCCTTCATCGTGCAAAAACTCCCGGGTTGCATCGACAAAACGGAAGTCGATACAGTGGAGCACGATGGCTTTTGCGGAATGTGACACGGCGAGGCTTTAGTCGATGCGCGGGAGATGCTTTGTCCGATGCTTGCGGACGATTTTGAGCCGGGCAAGATTCCGCTCCAGCAATGCGGCTGTTTCGGCATATTCCTCGTCCCCGGCACGTTGTTCGGCCATGGCCGCCTCTGCCCGCTTGCGCGCCTCGAATGCTCGCTGCTCATCGATTTCGTCAAGGCGTTCCGCGGTATCGGCGAGAACCACGACCTGACGCTTTTGTACCTCCACAAAACCGCCGCCGATGGCGAGGACATGTTCCTCATCCTGCTGCCGAAAGCGGAGTTCGCCCGGCACGAGCTGGGCCATGAGCGTTTCATGATGCGCGAGAACCGTGATTTCGCCCATGACGGTCGGCAGAGAAACGCTCTCGATGTCACCGGCATAAAGCTTTCGTTCGGGCGTCGAGATGGAGAAGCGGAACAGGGGCATACTATTCGGCGCTTACCTGGTCAATCCCGCCCTTCATGTAGAAGGCGCCCTCCGGCTTCGCGTCGTGCTTTCCGTCAAGGATTTCAGCAAAGCCGCGGATTGTTTCTGCGAGCGGCACATATTGCCCGGCCGTCCCCGTGAAGGTCTCTGCGACAAAAAATGGTTGCGAGAGAAAACGCTGGATT
>CAZCGY010000064.1:0-5305 GCA_964498355.1 uncultured Gammaproteobacteria bacterium
CACGACCTCGCCAGGATCGTAGCCGGTCATCACGCTTCTCCAGCCGGCCTCTTCATTGCCTTGCCCAGTCAACTGCTTGACGCCCTCCTCAACCATCCGGTCGACGATCGCCTGATCAACGTGTTGCCAGTAGTACGTCGACGAAAAATCCCAGTTGGTTGCCCTGGAATCCTGAATTCTGATAACCCGCGGCGGGTCAACGCTCGTGGCCCCCAAGGCCACGTGGGTGACCGGTGGCGCCACACTGGCGCGCTGGAGTACGTAGCTGGCCACCGAGACGCCCAAAAAAACAATTCCAATGAATACCGCTACCCGTGAAAAGATCTCGAGCCTTTTTTTCCGCTTGCCAACCGGCGAGACGAGTACGGCAGCCAGCAGTGGAAAGGCGAGCGTGGTTTGAGCGAGTGCCGCTCGCTGACACGGATAGCGGAGACGGTCAGGTCGAGTTCCGGAGCGCAACAATAACCACGCTATCGAGAGCACTGCCAGAACAGAGACATTCCGGGGGAAGGAAGAGATCAATCCGAGAATGCCATTCCATGCTTTCTTGATTCTCCGCACTGTGGCCATCCCCCGATGCGCTCCTATTATTGTGAGTTTTGATCGAAACGTCATATGCCCCTTTTCGGTCATGAACGCGTCCGGCTTGCTCATTGCATCTATTAATATAGAAAAGGTTCGGTTTTTTGGATAGGATGAAACCCTCAATGCTCGGAAAAGGGAGCTTTTCACATTGAGTCCGCACCATTCATCTTCTACGGCTCCCATATGGTGGTGGGCGCGATAGGACTCGTCACCCCTCCGCTGCGAGCAGTTTCGGGTGACATCGACACACCCGTTTCGTCCTGCGCCCCGCTCAGCGGGGCTTGTGGCCTCAACCCAACTGGCCGGCAGAGCCGGGTCTTCGCCCGTTCCGTTTCACGGAACTTCGCCGCGAAACTCTCTTGTCACATTCTTTATGGTGCGCGCACCTGGATTCGAACCAGGGACCTTTACAATGTCAATGTAACGCTCTAACCGGGCTGAGCTATGCGCGCGCGTGACCATGACGCGTCGGACGCGTCCATGCGTGCGGAAGTATAGGAAGGAGGAGGCAAAAATGCAACCCGGAACACCGTTTTTTCGCTTCTCCACACCCTCTCCACATTGCGGGTTGACGGATTTTTGGGTCTAGTATAGGATAATGCAACAGTTCTCCCGGGTAAGGTCGAACTGCCGGGAGCAACCTTTCAGGAGGGGAAGGATTTTTTACCAACTACTATTATTGCCTGTCCGGAGGGATCGGGCAGAAGAAAGAAGAAAGAGTATGCAAATCCGACGAATTCTTACGGTTGGGATGACGATCTCGGCTCTTGTAGCCGTTCTCTCGGTCGGCGCCATTCCGGCACCGACGAACGCTGGTGTGTACGCTTGCCCAGACATGACCGGTCCCGGGGGACTCCCGGACACCCATGTCGATGGTTCGGATCTTTCCGCCTTCGCAGCGGCAAAAGCAGCTCCCAGCTTGACGGCAGATTTCAACACCGACAACGTGGTTGACGAGGTTGACCAGGAGATTTTTGAATCCGTTTTCGGCCAGTCCAACTTCAGTTGCGAAGCGTTCTGGGGGCGTCTCCACTCAGGAACCCCCATGTGTATCGATATGGTCTTGGACGGCAACATTAATGCCTCCGACCTTTCCGCCTTCGCAGCGGCAAAGGGCAGCAACAACATGAATGGCGACTTCAGCGGCGATGGCGAAGTCAACGACATTGACCAGACCATGTTGGCGATGCATCTCGGCGAAACAAACTATCTCTGCCCTGGCGCCGCCTTCGCGCAGTATACCGATCCTATCCCGCCGCTCCCTCCAGTTGAACAAACGAACACCGAAGAGCCGTCCCAGGTTCCCGGTGAATCCATTGTGGTGCTTCCAGTAGAAGAAACGACATCGATACCGGTGCTCAGCACCGATGCTGTCGTTCCTCCAGCAACTTCAAACACCGTTGACGTTATAGTTCCCGAGGTCCAGCAAGCCGATGTGACGGCACAAGCAACTCTTACACCCCTGACGCAAACATCCGGCGTTGTAGCCGTAGACACGATCGTTCGGGGAAGGCAGAAAAAGAATCGCGTGGTCGTGGAACCAACAGTGTGTCTCGATTGCTCGCGCACCTATGCGCCTCCATCGCAACCGATCCGAATTCCTGAGAATCCGACGACGACCGCCGCGATTGACGACGTTGTCCGTATTCAGATTGCGGGTGGGCCATCAATTTGCCTATCGACACCGGTCGTTCCTGTTCCGATCGATTCAGCAAAATTGCCATTCTTCGGGCTCAGCATCCCCGGGCTGATCCTTGGCGGCCTCAGCTTGCGACGCAAACTGAAGGTCTAAGTGCCAAAAGAAAGAATGCGTCCTGCACAAAAGCCCCTCTCGAGGGGCTTTTGTCATACGAGCCCTACCGATTCATTGCCCAGGCGATGAATGCTCTGAGGCCATACATCAGATTCATGAGGATGAAGAAAAGGCCGATAAGAGCCCCTTTTGACGGTGCGGGGAGAAAGATGACCAGTGACATCGCGATGAGTACAATCAGCGTGGTCACCCCGAATGCAAGGCGGGTTGCTCGCTCAAGAATCGTCCTCTCACGCTCATCGCGCCACTCTAAAACCGATGTCATTGAGAGTGCATCGACCCACGTGAAACCGCGAAAGAACTTCGTTACGAACACGGCTCCAATAAAAGTGAGTGGAAGCCATGGTCCGACAAAAAACTGGAACGGCCCCGCTTGATCCTCAGCCCAGACCGCAACCGTGAAGAGAACGCCGATTGCAATGAAGAAAAGAAATCCGAGCCATGTCCAGATAGCAATCCAGTGTCCAGGTGACGGTGGCTTTGGTTTTTTGAGAAAAAGCTCACCCGCAAAAATAAGCAAAACGCCTAATGACCATGGGGTATCCCAGAGCGAGGTCCTGTCCGGCACAAGCTTGAAGATGTGCGGAAGGACGACGACAAATCCCCCAAGAAGGATGAAAAGGACGCCAAGGAGTTTCCTCCGCTTTGGTTGTGGTGATTCCATGGAAGAAGTGTTAGTATCCATATTTCCAGCTAAAGAAATTACGAAGACCAAGAAGAAGCGCTCCAACTCCGATCATGAGATCAAACAATGCGCTTTTTGAAGGAACCGGCGCGACAAGAAAAAGATCCGCGAGAAGAACAATCATGATCATCGCGGCATAGAATGTCGTTTGTGTCGAACGATGAAGCACATGTTCCTCACGTTCGTCTTTTGGTTTCAGCTCGCGGTCGTACCAGAACATTTTCGTCCACGAATCGGTGACCAAACGAGCGATAAGGATGACAAGAATTACAAATCCAAACCAGTATGTCCACGCGGAGCCATCCAAATCATTTGCATGATTGAACCAATCAAGCCGCGCGTTATTGAGAAAGAGGATCGCAAGGATGAGGGTCATGATCCAACCATAGGGTCGCCCGCGCTTGGTGAGGGCTGGCGCCTTGTGCCATATTGTCCATGTAAAGATGGAACCGATTCCGCTCGCAACAGTAACCACCAGCGCAATCCCCCATGCATCTGAAGATTGATGAGTCACAATGGCAAGAATCAGCAGGCAAAAGCTGATGACATAAAGGACCGACGAAACGATGAACATCCGTTTCGCAAACTGCTGGTTTTTGGTGAGTGGGCTCATGTTGTGATAATTAACCTTCGAGGGTAAAAAGCTGTTCCACTGGGATGTTGAATACTTTTGCTATTTTCATGCCAAGAAGCAATGATGGTACGTATTCGTTTTTCTCGATTGAGATTATCGTCTGCCGCGTGACACCGACCAGCCCGGCAAGACCTTCCTGCGTGTAGTTGTTCCGTGCTCGCAGCTCCTTGATACGATTGGCAATTTTTTCATTTCCCATGGTATTTCAGAGTGTAAAGTATACATTACATCTTGTCAAGTACACCTTACATGCCTTCCCTTACATTAGCGAAAAAACTGACCCGTTGGGTCAGTAAGTGGGATCAATGCTCGACGCGAGAGAGGTTTCAAGATCAAACGGCTGGATGAAGATCTCAATGGTCTGTCGGTTGCCCATAACCTCGAAGAACCTGCTCGCTAGCACTCCGGCAAGTTGCGAAAGAACTTCCTGGGTCCGTTCCGGCTTCTTGTAGAGGAATGCGACCGAAAGGATAGCAGTCGATGGCCGCCGTCCGGCGCCAAGTGAAGAGTCATCCGGGAAAAAGCAGTCCACTTGGTTCTCGGTCAGTTGTAGTGCCGGAATGCTGCAGGCGGCTTTTTTCAACGCCTGTTCCAGGAACGATTTCCAATCGTCGCCACGGAACCTGTCTTCTGAAGGGACGATGTTGATACCCGTGATCAGGGGCATGTCTTCTCCCTTTCTCCCATTGGATGATTCTTCGGCTGCCCTCCTGCTCTCTTTGCAACCCATCCGGATGGTTGTACATGATCTTTTGCTATCAGTACAACTCCGATCGATCCGGCGAGAAGCCCGCAACATGCGCCCACAACACCGACGACGAGAGTGACGAGCTGCCACTGTTTCAGTGGAATGACCCAATACAAAACAGCAAGAAAACCAAGGGTGGCGGAAATGCCACCGAATACCAGCTCAGACCCGCGACTTCGACAATCAATGCAAATCAGAAACGCGACCACCGCGATGACGATAAAGGCAATCGGTACACCCATCGCTGTCTGCACCACCTTTCAAAGAACCGTTCCGGCAAACGCAGGATGACGGTAGCAAGTCGGTTTGGCGATGTCAATGGAGCGGCGCGTGAATCAATCCTTCATACCCATCCATACCCTTATAGCCAAAAGGGTATGGATGGGATGCGTGCTGCTCCAATGCCCGATTCGTGATACACTACAAGCATGAAAGAGCTCACATCAACCCTGCGCATCTTCGGTCTTGCTGAAGGCGAAATCAAAACCTACCTTCAGGCGTTGGAACTCGGGCCAAGCACTGTTCTCGATCTTTCGAAAGGCACGAAGCTTTCGCGCCAGGCAACATATGACGCGATTGAATCGCTGACAAAGCGGGGGCTGATGACCAGCGTCGTCCGCGCGAAAAAAAAGACCTATGTCGCAGAACACCCCGAGCGGCTTCTTGATTATGCAAAGCGGCGCGAGACGGAACTCCACGAACACCTGAAGGAACTGGAGCGATCCTTGCCAGAGCTTGAACTGCAGATCGGCGGCGAGCGGCCGATCGTGAAGGTCTATGAGGGGAAGGAAGGCCTTCAAGCCATCATTGAAGATATTGCAGTTTCACGGCCTGAAACCA
>CAZCGY010000064.1:5315-6038 GCA_964498355.1 uncultured Gammaproteobacteria bacterium
CTAACAGAAAAGGATCTCTTGCCGATGCGCCAGCAGTTGCAAAAAGCGGGAACGAAAGGACGCGGCATTTACTTTGGCAAGCCGTCGCCCAAGCGTCTCGCGGAGGCGGTCCGGTATGTCCTTCCTCCGGAACAGGGTGGGTTCCGCTGCAATATCTCGCTGTATGGCGATAAAATTGCTCTCGTGACCTTTGAGGGAAAGCTGCATTCCGTCATTATTGAAAGTAAGCAGTTTGCTCAGGCGTTGCGCGTACTTTTTTCCTACGCGTACGAGACATCGAAAAAGAAACTCTCGGATCTGTAGCCGAAGAGCTGCAGCAATTTGAATAAGAAAAAACCCTGACGACGCCGTCAGGGCTTGCCACCCGAATCATCAGCCGTTCCCCATTGGAGTCCCCCTTTGCGGCAGCGGCTGTCGTATCGCAAGCGATACATCGCTTTCCGACGCTCGGAAAGTTCGTTAACGTCCGGATTGACGCATTTGAACCTTCGCTCTTGCGACGGATACATGCAGCAGCTTCGCATACCGCAGGACTCCTCGAGAAACTGTGACAAGGTACACTCCTTCCGGCCTTTATGGCAGCCGGTCTAGCCGTTGAACATTGCTGTTCCCTTTGTTTTGCTTGTGCGCTGGTATTCGTCAACACGACGTGGTCAGCGTTGGTGCCACGTACACGGTGCTGACAAGCCACCCTAGCATAGGTCGAAAAAGTTGTCAAGAATG
>CAZCGY010000065.1:0-5812 GCA_964498355.1 uncultured Gammaproteobacteria bacterium
ACGTCGACGGCCCGTGCGACCTTCACTCCCGAATGATCGTCAACCGTGCCGATAGCAAAGTGGACGTTGAGCCCACGCGCCAGCTCCAATCCTCCTCGGACCGAGACCACGACGAGTTTCTGCCCGTCATGGGTGCTTGCCGGATCTTTCACGCGCACCTTCCAGACCGTTCGTCCTTCCGGTGAAGCGTCAGATCCGATAATGAACCCTCGGTGTCGTTGAAGTTCCATGGTCTTTCACTCCCCACCGAAGATTTTCTTGAAAAGCTCGATGACAGGCGGAGTAGTCGGTTCACTCCATACGGCCTTCCATCCTCTCCGAACCCCAACCGAGGGCTTTCCCCACAGGTCGTACTGCTCCTTAATGGAAATCCAGAAGATCTCCAGCAGAAGCTCCGACTTTTTGGCAAGCCGCTGCGCTTGTTCGTTCTGGGCCTCCTGATGCTCCTTGTTCGTCTCGTAGTGAGACGCAGTATGCGCATCGAGGGCTGTCTTTTGCAGCCGGAGCGCGAGTGAGTACATCCCCTTGAGATCGTCGGCGATTTCACCGACGATGTGATCTTCGGGTGCGATGTCGGTGTTCGGTTCCATCATGTGCGACGATGACAGCTCCTCTTGAATCTCTTTCTGCAGCGCGTCCAACCATGAGGACATTGTGACCTTCTCCCTTGTGACTGGTGACACGGGCGAAGCAAGGCAACTCTTAGATTCTTGAGGCAAGGGCCTCCAGACACATCCTTTCAGTTGTCAAAGACCAATCAGCTCTTGTCCTTCAACCGCTCTGGCCGGAAAGACCGTATACGGTACTCCATATTTCTGCCATTTGTCAAGCGTGTCTCAAAAAGCCACGAAAAGCAACAAAATTGAGCACTACGAGGTACGCTTCGCGTACCCGCTGGTAGCTTAGATTTCGATACTCTCCCGCATGCCAAGTCGCTGGAACCCAATACCTTCTGCGGCAAGCGTCGGGCCACAGTGGTTCTCATACAGGCTCTTCAGCGCAAACCCCTTCATCATTCCATCATGAATCGGAATGACCAGTTTCGGTTTGATCGCGAGCGCAAACGCCAGCGATTCGTTGATGTTCAGCCAGGGGCCTGCGATGGGGAGCAGCAACACGTCCACATAGTCGATGTCATACGCGAACGAATCGCCTGGGTGAAAAACGCTGTCATTGATGAGATAGCCGACGTTTGGCGGGACAGGACTGGGCAGTTTCGCGTGCGTGCCTTCGAGAACATCAACTTGGAAAGGACCAAGCTTCAATTCATCCCCATTCTTTGCTGTTCGTCCTTGGATACCGGCTTTCTGTAACATCTCTACCGCAACCTTATGACCATAAGGTAATAAGGTATTTTGTTCGCACAGTACTTTGAGCGCATCGGTATCCATATGATCCGCATGACTGTGGGTAATAAGGATATTGTCCGGCTGCGGGATGTCCTCTGGCTTCAGTTTCCCCTCGATAAAACAGTAGTTCCCAGGATCGATGAGGAGATGATATCCTTCTAGCTCGAGTTCGATGCAGGAATGGAGAAACTTTGTGATGGTCATACCCTGAGTGTTCCGCACCTCACATCTTTCTGCAAGTGGCTTGACGGTCGCTTCAAATCGAGCTAGAGTGGTGCGCCCGAACACTTCTTACGGTTTTCGTGTACCATCACAATCCAGGAGGGGCAATGCTCACTCGTCGCAACATCGGCCGGCTGATGCTGATCGGGATGCTGTCCATGCCAGCGGCTGTTGCCGCAATCCATGGCACGGACGACTCCAGTGTGCCTGAAACCACGCTGTATACGACAGCATGGGGCGTGGGCACATTCGAGTTCCCACGTCAGGGTCCTGGCGATCCGAACACGCTCGTTGTCTGGACCGAGACGGCAGGCCCCGACGGCAAACTGAGCCGTTTCAGCGGCATCGTCGATCAGAAGTCAAAAATTTCCGTACCGAATATCGAGAAGTTCAATCGGAAAAACCTCTCATCGCTCAACGGTCGTCTCGTCGCCGCCCAGGGCCGCATCCGCCAAGAGGGCCGAGGCGAGAGGACGAAGCTGTACCTCGAGGAAGTGTGGATACTTGTTCTTGAGTGATGCTACCGGGTTTGCGTCTTGCGCAAGCCCTTTTTTTCATGACAAAAAAATTAGAAAGAAAAGAAAACTCCTCGACGTTCATTTGCCGAGGAGAAGATGTGGAGCGCCCACCAGGACTTGTCACCCAATGCTGTGGTCAGCTTCGGGTGATCACCCGAAGGATGAAACCCGGGGGACTCTTTTCAGGATGAGAACTCGAAGGAACAAAGAATGGGGCAGGAGATGGGATTCGAACCCATGACCCGTGACCTCGGCGGCCACTGCTCTGACCAGCTGAGCTACTCCTGCTCTTGAGTGGTGTGCCTGGAGGGTTTCAACCCATACTGCCTCGCCATTTGGCGGGGTCAGGCTTCGACCCGTCTAGCTGGTCTCCGCCGGAAGCTACAAACCCGACCGAAGAAAGGTCAGGCGGACACCCGGAACTCCGAGCGCGATATCCGAACCGGCTTACCCCTGGATCACCGGTGCTCGTTTGAGCGTGTCCGCCCGAGAGAGGGGAAGGGAGCGGGTCGCCCGAGGCGAACCTCGCTCAACAAGCGGCTGTGAAGGGAGCGGGCGTCCCATGGAAGCAAGAACGAAGGTGACGCGGCATGAGGCATACGATGCCAAAGCACCGCTCCCTCAAGTGGCCGTTTGTGCCAAACGGGCCACTCGAATCGCAAAGAAAAAACAGAAGCTTCTTCAAGACGCCTGGCTATCCTAACGGAGTGCAAAAAAGGTGTCAAGGGTGGCCAAAATGCGGGCAGTATCCTATACTATGGCGGCGGTTAGCGCATTTGCTTTGCTCGCCCGCCTGGACTGCCGTTTTTCAAAGAGCAACTGTACGAGAATATTTTCGCTTGAACGGGGATTAGCGCAGTTCCCCGCCATTCGGCGGGGTAAAGTCCGCGCGTCCAGCACTAAACGTACGTTTCATCGCGACTAGGTTCTTCAATTACTCCTCTCGGTCGGGGTGTAGCTCAGTTGGCTAGAGCGCTTGCTTTGGGAGCAAGAGGTCGCTGGTTCGAGTCCAGTCACCCCGACCAGGATGAGGTATTGATAAATCCATGTTTGGTGCTGGAAGGTCGCGAGTTCCCACCGTCTCTGGCGGGGTCCCGTCAAAGGCGGGAGAATCCGGGATCCCCGACCGCGCTCAGCCTGATCGATAGTCCGCCCTGCGGACCGACCATCAAAACCTAAAACGGATACGAAGGCAGAAGGGTTTTTCCCTTGACAAAGTATCAAAACTCGCTGATTGATCCTTGAACACTGTTGTAAAAATAGAGTCAGGTGTGAACAAAAACCCGACGATTGAAACGCTGACAAAACTGGCATCCGCTCTCCAGATTGACGTGAATGATTTGCTTAGATACAACGCTGTCGACTCAAAATCATTTCGAGAATATATATGAAAACGCGTCTGGGTGTAGATCACGCCATGATAAACTACTCCCGAATTACCCCAGGGATATACCTTGGTACGAACGCCTGTTGCCAACGGCATTTTGACCTCAAGCTTTTGCGTCGAGGGATTACAGCTGATATTTCGCTCGAAGCTGAACGTATTGATGCCCCTCGTGGAGTCGATTACTTCCTCTGGTTACCGACGCCAGATCATTCTTCACCATCACAGAAAGATCTGGACCTGGGGAGTCAGGACATTGACTGGTTTGTGCGCCATAAAGAAAAAGTTTATGTTCACTGTAAAAATGGCCACGGCCGCAGCCCAACCCTGCTCGCCGCTTACTTTATCCGCTACCAGGGGATGACTGTCCAGCAAGCGATCACTGCCATCAAACACCGTCGGTCAGAAATTCATCTCGAGGCAAGCCAGCGTCATGCCTTAGAGGTATACGCCAGACATCGCCTCCGCTAGGGCTTTCTTCACCAGGGGGTTGAGCCGCGCTTGACGGCTTTTTTTGTGTTTGATAGTATTTCAATACTTGTGGAAACATTTAATCACTAGCACTGTGCTTGATCTCCATTCTCGCGAAGCTGAACGGATTCGCTCAACCCTCGCCAAAGACCACGCTGATGATAAAGCTCGGGCTTTTGATCTTCTGAGCGAGCCGAGTCGGTACCGCATCCTGAGGGCTTTATCGCTTCACCCCGAGCTCTGCGTCAGCGATCTGACCGAGCTGTTTGATATGACCATGCCGGCGGTCTCTCATCACCTGCGGTTGCTCAAAGAGGCCGAGGCGGTCACCTGTTGGCGTCACGGCCAGATGATATGCTACTCGTTGGCGAAAACTCCACTCGCAAACTTTATTCGCCGAGCCCTCGATACATCTTTGTAGTTCCATGAAAGCCGGAGTGACTATTTTTCGGTATACGGGGAAGCAGGGGTTTTTTACCGTTCCCGCTGAAGCGTGCGAAGAATGCGACACGACTATCCACCTCACGCAATCGCTCATCGCCCAGCTCCCGCCCGGAAGCGTCACGCTTACTATCCGACCCTGGTGGCTGTGTTTCTGGAAAGTGTTGTATCGTGGTGGCTGGCACCCGCCAATCGTGACGATCAACGGCCGGGTTTTCAGCCAGGGGATCGTGCCTGACGCGAGTTGTTTCAAGCAAGCTTTAGCCCAGGTCATTAACGGACAATCCTTCACCCCCTGCCTCCATGCCGCTTGATTTCGCTCATCCTAGTTTTTTCTTAGCTTTTGTTGGCGGCCTCGTGGCGTTCTTATCGCCTTGTTTTTTCCCGCTCATCCCGGCCTATGTCGGGTACTTTGGCGGCACATCACTTCAGCAGCAGGCCAGCCAGCCCGAGCGCCGACGGAGGAGAACCATCGGCCACAGTTTATTGTTCATCGCCGGCTTCCTGATCATTTTTACCTTGCTCGGCTCCGGGGTCGGCAGCATCGGCCGAAAACTGCTCGTGCATCGCCAAATCTTCATGCAGCTCGGCGGCGCACTCTTTGTGTTTTTTGGTTTGTTTCTGCTGGGTGTCTTTCAGCGTTTTTCCCGACTTGGCGGTGAGGTAAAATTTCATTTCAAAGCCGACATCACCAAGTACCAAGGTTTGAACGCGTTCCTGCTCGGATTGACGTTTGCCTTTGCTTGGACGCCATGCATCGGCCCGGTGCTGGGTTCTATTTTGACGTTGGCCGCGACATCCAGCACCGCCGGGACTGGGGGACTACTCCTCTTCGTTTTCGGCCTGGGCATTGCGGCGCCCTTTTTTGTCATTACTCTTTTTCTCGATCGGATTTCCGGCTGGTTGCGCCGGTTTACAAAAATCACGGTCTACTCGCAACGCGTAGCTGGCGTGCTCCTGCTTGTCCTCGGCGTTTTCATGCTCCTTGGAAAATACGGCCAGATGGCAGCCTGGATTCTCAACATCACGAAGTTTCAACCAGCACTCTAAAAAGTCACCTATGGCAACACATCGTTCTCCATCCAAAAGCGGTCTCTGGGTCATTGGCTTCATCATCGTCACGGGCTTATTGATTTGGGGCCTAGCTGCTCTCGGCGGTCGCGGGGTGAGTTCCCCCCCAGCCGGTTCAGGCGACGGCGCAGGCCCGAATTCCGGCGCGGCAATTTACCTCAAGCCATCTCCGGCGGTGACCGCTCGCCTAGCAAACCCCGGCAAGAAGACCGTCCTGTGGTTTTCCGCCACCTGGTGCTCGATTTGCAAGTCGATGAGTCCCTACGTTCAACAGGTGGTCGAGAGACACGCCGATCAAGTTGTGATTACCGAGCGGGACGTTGACCGCGAGCCGGGACTGGCCCGGCAGTATGCAG
>CAZCGY010000066.1:0-5237 GCA_964498355.1 uncultured Gammaproteobacteria bacterium
GTCTGCGCGTCATGGCGGTCATTGCGAACATGCTTGCATGGTCGTACGGCTGCCGCCTTTTTGCAGTCAAAAGACCTTCGATAGTCACGGACGATGCCCGATATCTCACGGTCCTTGACCACGCGAAACTGCGGGTTCGCCGGGTCGTGCCCTTGTATGGGAGGCCGCCCTCAATCACCGTCCCGCTTAAGCGCCAGGCTGGCACATTCAAAGACGTCGGGTGAGAGTTCGCATGTGGCAGAACCTGTTGAAAGTGTGTGGAAAAGCCATCGTTGACACCACAACAGGGGTAGGATAGCATTCGCACTACCCTCTGACGGGGTTTTGATCTTTACAAGCATTGGACGGCAGGTTCGATAAACCTGTCAAGCATGAAGAAGCGAGCCACGAGGGTGGCCGAGGCACACGACTGTGCTGTATGGGGAAGGCGGCCTCCGAAAGGGAGCAGCAGAGATACATGCAGCTCCACCGCGGGAAACCGGGGTGGATCGAGAAGCAGCTCCGGGAGATGTCTTTCTTTGACCCGGAACCTGCAACGAGGGGGTCCGTGAACGGACCAAGCGGAAGCCCGGTGCTTCACAACAGCCAAAGGGCGACAAGCCCGAGAAAGCTTGCCCCAGCACGATCGGGGCGTGATGCATCAGAGGATGCACGCATCCTCACAACCATGGTGGGCACCAAAAGTGTCCGTTACTCCCTCGCTGTATCGTGAGCGTGCTCGTACAATCACCCTCACGGGTGGCGCAAGAGGTGTCGTGACAACGACGAGGAGAGCCAGGGACTGGTGAAAGCCAGAACCAGTTTAAGAAGTCGGTGTACCGACACAAACCTCTGCCGACACGCAGAACCCGAAAACGAACGTCCGAACCAACGGCGCATGACAACCGGGTAAAACCGGAAAGCATGGGCCTGTGACGGCTCGAACGTCTCGTAGGGTTCACCCACGGCTCGAACAGAAAACGTGACCTCACATGGTCACAAGCGCAACCTCGCGGTAAGCTCTCTCATGTCTTGTGCAGGCCATACCGGCCTGCCGTCCAACTCTTCTCCTGTATGGGAGTATTCGTCTGACCATCCGACAGGATGGAAATCTCGCCTACGGGCGAATACGAAACATTCCATGCAGTGAGCATGGCCTCAACCTTCGGGTATGAGGCCTGTTTTTTATCCAGATGAGCATGCCTCGCACCAGTCCTGCCGAGAGAGATGAGCTGCTGCCGAAGCGTGGTTCACCTTGCAAGCTGTCGGAACAGCAGCCACGCGCCGATGCTTGCAAGCAGCCCGCCGAACATCGGCGGCCGATGTGACGGAAGGGGGCAAGCAATCGCCTGCGCCTGTCGCCGCACAGGACGGAGTGACGGCCCAAACGTCGCCATGAGGAAATAGTCGGGCACGGCGGCGAGCTGGGCGATGGTTCTGACGCCGGTGTGTTCAAGCAGCGCCGCTGTCCGTCGGCCAATGCTCGGGAGCATCCGTATGGAGCTGTCGGCGTTCAGACGCTCATGAGTTGTTCTTTTCGTCGGATGCATGGCAGCTAGGAGACTTTACGAATGACACCGAGAACGCGACCCTGGATGATCACGGATTTGACGAGGAGCGGCTTGTAGTTCTTGTTTGCCGGTTGCAGGCGGATGAGATTTTTCTGGCGGTAGAATTTTTTCAGGGTTGCCGTCCCGTCGTCAAGGAGCGCAACGACCATATCGCCGTCCCTGGCATAGTCCGTCTTTTCGACAATAATCAGATCGCCATCGGCAATCAAACTCTCAATCATCGAGTCACCACGGACACGGAGGATGTAGGCGTTTTTTTTGCCGACGATTTCTTGTGGCACGCTCATCATCGCTTCCCTGTCCTCAATCGCCTCAATCGGTTTACCCGCGGTAATCAGCCCGACCAGCGGAAGAGAGAACGATGCCGCCTCGTCGTATACTGCCTCTGCGTCTGGTGCGAGCACGGTCAGTTCGCGCCGCCCGTTGCTTGAGCGACGGATGAACCCGTTCCGTTCAAGGAATTCCAGGTGCTCGTGGACGGTCGCAAGCGATCGCACCTTGAACGTCTTGGCGATTTCCGTCAAGGTCGGCGCGTAACCGTTGCGGTTGATATAGTCCTTGATGAAGGAGAGCAACTCCTGTTTTTTCTTTGGAAGAATTGTCGTCATGGCACGTGTGATGTTATGAGGCAAGAGAGACGAGGGCGAAGATGAGGAGGGCCAGGATGCCGAGGAAAAAAGTAAGGATTTGGGCCCAACTCACTTTTTCTGACCACGCAAGGTACCGTGTCCATCGGCCACTACCGCTGATTGCAGAGGATTCATCCAGAAGCGGGTGGGAAGACAAGCTAAAAATGTAGAGCAACCGGTCCACGAGACCCGCGGCAATCGACGTGACCAGCGCAATCCAGCTTGCGATAAGGAATCCCTTGTTCTGCAGCAGAAGCTGTGCATCCTTCAGCAGGGTAACAGAGAGCACAACCGTGCCTGTCGCGAGTGTGATAAGCCAGCGCTCGAACTCCAACCCTTCTTTTTCGAGCTTGGTGAGCATCGCCCTTTGTTCTGTGTTCAGTTGGTTTTCGTTCATCTCAATTTGTCCATCTTGTGGCTGTCTTTTGTCCATCAAGTGTCCATCGAGGCGAATGGTCACGTGCCGGGCGCCTAGTCATTCCACCTCTGAGTGAAAGCGAGCGGAATGCGGAAGAGGGGAATCTGGTGGCTGTTTTGGGGCTTTCGCCTTCCGCGACATTGCCACCAGCACGATCCTCTTCTGATATCCAAAGATACTATATACCGAAGAAAAACCGAAGGTCAAGACCTTCTTATCCACAGCGCTGATTTCGGCATTTTCAGACATTTTCTCATGCTATACTCATCCCTGCCATGACAACGAAGTTCACGATCAAACACACCTTTGATCCGACAAAGTCCACGGTGGATTATCCGGGGGAATTAAACAGGGAACAGCTGGAGGTCGTCCAAAGAGGAGAAGGGCCCGTTCTTGTTCTCGCCGGAGCAGGGTCTGGCAAGACGCGTACGATTGTCTACCGCGTTGCTTATCTTCTTGAGAAGGGAATTGCAGCCGAGAATATCCTCCTCGTTACCTTCACAAACAAAGCGGCGAAAGAGATGCTCTTTCGCGTTGAGCGCTTGCTCGGCCAATATCCGAACGGGTTGTGGGGAGGAACATTCCATCATGTGGCGAACCTTCTCCTGCGCAAGCACGCAGCGGCGCTCGGGTATCGGCCCAACTTCACCATCCTTGATGATGAAGATAGCCGCGATCTCATCACGGTCGTTGTGAAGTCGCTGAATATCGATCCGAAGAAGGAGCGATTTCCGTCAAGCGCGGTTCTCCAGGACATCATCTCGCTTGCCCGGAACACTGAGATGAAACTGAACGGGCTCATCGAAGAACGCCGACCCCAGTTCACCAAGCTCATCGGCACGATTGAAGCCATTGCGCGTGAATACACCGTTCGCAAGCGCGCGAACAATCAGATGGATTTCGACGATTTGTTGGCGCTGCTGCTCGACCTGCTCAGGAATCACCCGGATGTCCGTACTCAGCTTGCGTCTCAATTCCACTATATCCTTGTTGACGAGTACCAGGACACCAATCGGCTCCAGGCAGAGATTGTCGAACTCCTGGCCGCCGATCACCACAACCTCCTCGTTGTGGGCGATGATGCGCAAAGCATCTATTCCTTTCGCGGTGCGGATATCGGCAATATCCTTGAGTTCCCGAAGCGTTTTGCTGGAACGCGCGTCTACAAACTTGAGACGAACTACCGTTCCACCCAGCCCATCCTCGATGTTGCCAATGAGGTCATCGAGCACAACCGCAAACAGTACAAGAAACGGCTTGTCCATATCCGTGAGGGGAAGCAACCCCCGTCATTGGTTCCCACAGCATCACCGAAGCAAGAAGCCGAATTCGTCGCGCAAATGATGCTGCAGTTGCGGGACGAGGGTATCCCGTTGCAGAAGATGGCGGTGCTGTTCCGGGCATCGCACCAGTCACAGGCGCTGGAGTTCGAACTCACCCGCAGGGACATCCCCTACGAATACCGTGGCGGGGTTCGCTTCTTCGATCGTGCGCACATTAAGGATGTCATCGCGTATCTGAAAATAGTCTCGAACCCGAAAGATGAGGTTGCGTGGCTGCGTGTGCTCCGCTTGCAAGTGGGAATCGGGTTACAGACCGCCGGGGCGATCTATAGTCAGGTGAAAGCGGCAAGCAATTTGCCGCATATCCTCGCGTCATTTGAGCCGGATCTCCCGCCTCGCTCGCTGCAGGGATGGCGGACATTGCAGCAGTCGTTCCGCGCACTTCTGAGAGAGGATTTCGCGCGTCAACCCTCCCATCTGATCGAGCTGCTCATGGCAGGGGAGTATCGGGACTATCTCATGAACGAATACCCGAATGCCGAGGATCGACTTGAAGATCTTGAACAACTTGCACTCTTCGCTGAACGCTATGATGCGCTCGACAGCTTCCTCGCCGAGGTATCGTTGCAGGAAGCGTTCGGCAACGTCGAGGCCGGTGCGGCCGAGAAAGACGATGAGGCCGTTGTCCTCTCCACCATCCACCAGGCGAAAGGGCTTGAATGGGACGTGGTCTTTCTCATCCACCTGGTTGAACCGGGATTCCCGAATACGAAGGCGCTTGCTGAAGAGAACGGGCTCGAAGAGGAGCGCCGCCTTTTTTATGTTGCGGTGACGCGTGCCATGACCCACCTGTTCCTGTGCTACCCGATTGCCGCGGACTATCGACCGGGGTATGGGCTCATGTCCACCCGGTTGTATGAGTCATCCCGGTTCCTTGGAGAGATCGATGAGGATAAATTGGAAAAATACGAATTGAACGAGGAACACGACAGCCATGACCCTTTTTCTGTCGATGGTGAGGCAGTTATTCAGCTTGGCAAAGATGGCTAACTTGACACCATTTCGGTAGTTGTTTATCCTCCATAGTAGTACTTTTTTGGCGGGTCACAGGATTAGGCCTTGTTGCTGTTGGGGGACGGCGTCCTGCGGTCCGCCACTTCTCGGGGCGCAATTCCGTAACGACGGCGCACTGCCGTTGTGTTCATGGGGGAGGGCGGAATTCGTGCCCCCTCTTTTTTATCCAGACAGAGCTTGCAGCATTGACTATTTCTGAGGAAGGGGTAGCATACTGACAGTATCCGGTGTGAGGACGCGACGTACCCGACCAAACTTCAACAACACATCCATGGATCAGCCA
>CAZCGY010000067.1:0-5104 GCA_964498355.1 uncultured Gammaproteobacteria bacterium
CAAACGCGCGTCCTTGGGGCAGCGACGGAACTTCCCGAAACAGGCCCTTCGACACGTGACTGGGTTTTTGTCGGGTTCGGCGTATCGTTCCTCATCGTCGGTCTCTTCGGCCTCCTCTGTGCACGAGGACTTGAAAAACAATCAGACCGCGTCGGTATCAACTTCCTTGATCTGCTGTAGGATGCACATACATTCATCGTGAGGGGACACAGCGCCATACGCCTCGACTCCCTTGCGCCGAGTAACACAGAAACTCTCTGCGCGCGCTCGGCCTCGCGGAAGAGGTCGTGGCTCGCAGACACTTCTGCGGCTGGCCGCCGACCGTTTCTGCTTCTACGACAACGACTTGCGCGGTTTGTCGGGGGATGCTTTCCTAGGGAGGCGCGGACCTACAGCTGGTCCGGCGTCCCGAGGGTACGTTCCTCGAGCCGCTGGCCGCTCCCGCGCACGGGGCCTCGAACACCACTTCGAGGCTCCTTTCCCGTGCCGCGGGGGCGGCGGTTGTACGATCCCCTCACCGAGGCTGAGCTTGCGTTGCCCCAGGGTGAGTTTGAGCAAAAATTTGCTTGAAAACTGATACTCGTATTTGGTATACTATGGGATCGTGGAAAGACCCATTCGACAACTCGCTCTCCTGCGCCTCTTCATCATCGCTGTCACGGTAACGATCCTCCTCGCAACAAGCGGGGTGTTTTTGCAGTCTTTGCAATCAAGACAATCAAAGAACAATCCTCGCCTCATCCCACCAGCCAAGGCCGCGTTTTCGTGCCCGAACCCCTGGCCGCTGCGGCGAGCGTTGACCATGTACGCCCGAGCTGTGGATACGACCCGCTTGAACTACATCGCCGACCACTTCGAGCTGGCGGCCGAGGCCTTTGGCGATGAAGCCGCCTACATCCGCCAGCGCAACCCGAACTTCCGTTTTGTGAATTACAATTCGATCACAGACAACTACGTCTCGCGTGGCTCTGTCGACGAACACGACTGGTTGATGCAGAACGCCGCGACCTACTTGACTGACCCGGGTGAGGACCCAGAGGACGTCTACCTGCATTACTCGCAGGACACGGTGTCGAGATTACGAGACACTGCGTCGGGAACAGATGTCAATGTCACCATACCAGGCTGGAATCCCTCCTGTTCCCCGAACTGTACACCGCCTACACCGCCGGCCACCGCAACGTCACGGAGTCAAGCGCGCGTGGCGGTCTACTACTCGGATCTTTCCCGCCGCGTACCCGCTTTCCATACTCCCCATCTCCGAGCCCTGCAACGCGCCTATCATGTCTACCTCCTCACCCAGGCCATGCGGGGCGGTGGGAACCAGTACTGGGATGGGTTCATGTTTGATAATGCCTCGCTTCGGTTTCTCCAAACAAATGTGCAGAGCGGCGGACAGGTCGCTGAAGCACCAGGCACTCCCAGCGTCCAAACGAACACCTTCCTCGACTGGTACTACTACCAGGGCTTCGGACTCTTCGAGCAGGAGCTGCGAACGAACCCGCCGCAAGCCAATGGACGGCCGCTGATGATCGTGCCAAACGTGGCGGGTGTTCCAGCCATCACCCAGGATCAGTGGCAGGAAGGCTATGTGGATTTTCACCCCGGGGACGTGATGCTCAAAGAATTTTCTCATAATCCCACGCGCGATTTTGGACAGACGCTCCCGGCAACGATTTTTTCTAAGAACGGCCTGGCCCAGGCAGCCGGCATTGACTTGTGGGAGTTCCCGATGAACATCACCTCGATCTCCGGCCGGCAAGGGTCGTTCACTGCGGATGAAGCCATGATGAACAACCTTGGCATGCACTGGCTGACGCGGCGGCCAAACATCCTGACCTGGGGCTTTGTCAACATCGTCAGTCAGGCGGCCTGGGATAACAACATGCGCGGCCTCTTTGACACCGACCTCGGCCAGCCTCTTGAAGACCCGCAGGTCCTGGCGACCGGCACAGACGGTCGCAACTACCCCTATACCGTCTATAGCCGACGTTTTTCCTGTGGTTTGGCCGTTGTCCGGGTACGCGGGGCCGAACCCGAGCATTTCGATGCCACGACTGCGGTCACGGTGACCTTGCCCGAATCGTATTTCCCCCTTGATGTTGACGGGAACACTGGTGCCACGACGAGCCAGGCGACGCTCCGCAACGGCCAGGCGCTCCTGTTCCTGGCCCAGGGCACAACGCCGCCGCCCTGCACTCCCGACTGGCGCTGCACCGACTGGAACCAGTGTACGGCCGGATCACAGACCCGGACGTGTACCGACCAAAACAGCTGCGGTACTGAACAGGGCCGACCAGCCGAGTCCCAGGCCTGCACCTGCCAAGAGAACTGGTCGTGTGGGGCATGGAGTACTTGCGTGGACGACCAGCAGTCCCGGACGTGCACCGACCAGAACAGCTGCGGTACCACGACGACACGACCGCCGCTCACGCAATCGTGCACGAACCCCTGCACGCCCCTGTGGCAGTGCACGGAGTGGGGACAGTGCACGAGCGGGGCGCAGGCACGGACGTGCACTGACCAGAACAACTGCGGGGTGAACGATGGACGACCGGCCGAGTCCCAGGCCTGCAGCTGCGTGCAGGACTGGCAGTGCGGGGCATGGTCGCAGTGCTCCAGCGGAACGCAGTCTCGAACGTGTACGGATGCGAACAGCTGCGGAACGAGCGGCGGCCGGCCGCCGGAATCCCAGTCGTGCGATGACGTTCCGCCGGCGCCGGTCAACGACCTTCGTACCGTTGAACCGCCGCCGCCAGCCCCAACGAGTTCGGCGGTTCCACGAGCAAGCCCTGCAAGGGTGTGCTGGGTTGTCACGGTCGTGGGAAAGAACATCAAGCGAGCGACGAGCCGCACATCAGCATCAACACGGACAACCACGACCACAAAGCGTGTCTGTGGCCCGGTTCGCCGTTCTCTTGTGGCAGCAAACTCGGTGCGTTTTTCAAAAATGACCGCACTGCATGATTTCCTCAAGCGGTCCTTTTTCCGGTAGCAACGACCCCCCGGCCGGACCGCGGCCAGCCGCTTTCCTGTGACCTCCGAATCGAAAGCGCGTTGATGAAAGCACGCTGTTTGCTATAGTGAAGAATGGAACCGTCATGATGCTGGAGGTGTTCTGTATGGGTTTCGGCGTTCCTTTCCCTCATCGGCTCGACGTTACACGAAGCGATCAGTCACCCGGAGAAACATTCGTCATTGTTGACCAAGCAACGGTCTCGAATATCTTCGCGCTCGCCTCAGAATTACCCGATGCCAACAAAGGGCAGCGAATGAGTTTGTCTGGGCTTGCCTACGTCGTTCGTTTCTCTGCAGACAAGCGGGAACGTATCGTGGGTACTGTTTGGCCTTCTATCGCTTGCTTCGGAGCCAATGAGTGGATGGACGATCCTTCTGGAAAGATGTGGAACCTCATCAAATCTGCTGACCACCATTCCATGAAACGGTCGTGACAACACGACCTTTTTCTTTCTGTGCGGAGCGCTTCTGTACATCAACTGTTTTTCATGCGGGTTTCGTTCCTATGCTACGATGGGAACAATGACGGAAGAAGCAAAAAAGCAACTAGTCATTCGAGCTGGCGAGGCGAACCAGCGCATCGATCTTTTTCTTGCACACCGTTTAGGGATCTCTCGCGCAACAATCCAGAAACAGGTCAGGGCCGGAGGCGTGACGGTAAACGGCCGTCCCGCGATCGCGCACCAGCTGACGAAGGTCCAGGACATTATTGCGTTCACGGAGGTGAAACCGCCGGCGAGAAAAATACGATCGCTCCCTGACGTCCCGGAGCCGACGGTCATCGCCGAGACGGACGACTACATCGTCATCGAAAAGCCCGCCGGACTGTTGTCACACGCGAAACAGAATTCGGACGAGCCGAGCGTCGCGTCGTGGGCGCAAGATCGGGACCCCGATATTGTCCGCGTTGGAGAACTGGATCGTCCAGGCATTGTTCACCGATTGGACAGGAATGTATCCGGGCTCATGGTGATCGCGCGCTCACCAGAAATGTTCGAGAAGCTCAAAGAACAGTTCAAGACACACCAGATCCTCAAGGTGTATACTGCACTCGTCATTGGAGCCCCGAAAACGGACGAGGGAACGATCCGGTTTCGGCTGGCGCGTTCTGCGCGGTCCCGCGGAAGAATGGCAGCCCGGCCATTGCACGAAGAAGGCAAAGATGCCGCAACACAGTTTACGGTCATACGAAAGTTCCGGACGACCACACTGCTCTCTGTCAAAATCTTCACGGGAAGGACGCATCAAATCCGCGCGCACCTGATGGCGTACGGGATTCCGGTTGTCGGTGATGTGCTGTACCGGCATCGCCACCCAAAAGCTGTGCCGCCCCCTTTTGGCCGGCCTTTTCTTCACGCATTGCGGTTGGGGTTCGAGGACCTTCAGGGAATATGGCGGGAATTCGAAAGCCCCCTGCCCCAGGATTGCCAGAACTACCTGGACCACCTCGAAGAGCCAAGAAGTTCAGAAAAACTCGCCCATTGACAGGGGTGGTGAAAATCGTTATTGTGCAAAAGCTTTAACAGTTATGAAGGGCTATGGCAGACGAACAGAAACAAGACGAGAGTCAGATCAAGGAAGAGGGGGTAAAGAAAGACGCCCAGGTTGAGAAACCTGTGGAACGTTTCTCGACCAATGTGATTAAGCCCGGAGCGACTGTCCGCGTTTCGCAGAAAATTGTTGAGGGCGATAAGGAGCGTGTCCAGGTCTTTGAGGGTATTGTGCTAGGCCGCCGTGGCAGCAAGGGAGTTAATGAGACCATTACCGTCCGAAAGCTGTCACAGGGGTTTGGCGTCGAGCGCATCTTTCCGCTCGCATTGCCGACGATCACGAATATTGAGGTGGTCAAACAGGCACGCATACGCCGGGCAAAGCTCGGTTACCTTCGCGACCCTCGCGCGAAGAAGCTCAAGGACGCGTAAGATTCTCTTTCACGCCCAGGTGGTGGAATTGGTATACACACTAGGTTGAGGGCCTAGGCTCAATTTGAGCGTGCGGGTTCGAGTCCCGCCCTGGGCACCAAGGAGCGAGGCGACGACGGTGACAAGGGAGCGAGCAAACTGCTTTGCTCGCGTCGGGACGAGAA
>CAZCGY010000068.1:0-4877 GCA_964498355.1 uncultured Gammaproteobacteria bacterium
CAATTTCGCGGATATCAGAAATCTCCGAGGCCATGCTTTTAAGAAAGCGGAGCATGCAGGGAAGAACGTTCTCATGATCCCCTCGGCGAAGCATGAGACGATGGATACCCACCAGCCGCTTTCCGTCCTTCAGAGCAAGCAACATCGAGCCATCGGCTGTCGGATCACAGTAGAGGGTCATTTCGATCGGCGGCGGTTTTTTGTCAGCGTATCGATGAGCACGACCTTTTTATTTTCAAGAATGGTGTAGAGAAAACGATCGGTGATTTCACGACGGTACTCATATTCTTTGCGACTCATCACCGTATAGCGGACTTCGGAATCGAAATTCGCTTGGAGTTTCTTGATGAGTGGCTTGAGGTTCGCTCTGTTCACGCGTCCAACAATAAGAATATCTGTGCGTGCTTCGTCCACCCCGGTGAACATTCCGGTGAGCGCAAGGTAGCTGATTGCGCCGGATCGTTTCAGTTTGTGCAGAACATCCTGCTCAATGGTCAGTCTGGCTTTCAAAATCAGCGCCTTGAGTTCGGGGTAGAGAACGCTGTAGCTGTTCAGTCGGTAGTACCGCTTCTTGTTGATGCCGACCGTCTCAATAAGCTTGATGCCTTCAAGATTCGCCAATTCCCGCCGCACGGAGTTCAGCCGTTCATCGATCCGGCGGGTTATTTCGCGCACAAAAAACTGTTCTGTCGGGTGCGTTAGAAACAGACGAAGGAGTTTGAGTCGTGTTCTCGAACCAAAGAGTTGTTCAAGCATACCAGGAGGTGCTCAACCTCGATTGTACCATGCCGCCGTAATATTGTATAATATCTTCTGCGGAAAACTGCGCCGATCTATGCTTTTCACCTCTTCCTATGGCGCAGCCCGTAACCATCGCCACTACCTCCATGCCGGCGCTACAAACCGAGACGAGCCAGCTGCTCCTCTACGACCCGGATAAAAGCAGATCGACTGTTCACTGTTATCTTGCCCGTCCGAGCCCGCTCGAGGAGCGGATGCTTGGCCGGCTTTTTGTCCTTGTGGAAATCGACAGCCATGACGCTCGCAATGTCGAGATCATTGAAGCGTTGCAAGAAACGGTCACAAAAGCATACTACGAATCCGAGGACTTTCAAATCGAAACGGCATTCGAGCGGGCGCTCCAAAAAACAAACGAGCGACTGCCGGGGATCGTATCGGATGGATTTGAAGAATGGATCCAACGCCTGAATATCATTATCGGCGTCCTGAAGGATACGGCGCTGCATTTTACCGTCGTCGGCCGATTGCATGCATATTTAATCCACCGGCAGCGGATCGTTGATATCCTCGAAAGTTCAAGTGCGACCGGCACCGAGACCGTCTCGCCGCTGAAGGTTTTCGTGAATATCATCAGCGGGCAGCTCAACTTTCATGATACGCTCTTTTTCTGCACGACAAGCATCCTTGACTACCTCTCACAGGAGAAAATCAAACGCATCGTGAGTGAACACTCACCTGCCGACACGACGCGAACACTTGAGGGTCTGCTGACAGAAACCGACGGCGGTGCTTCATTCGGCGCGATTGTGCTCACGATTGTCCCTGCACACGAAGTGACTGCTGCGCCAGAAGGGCAAGAAGTGGAAGAACAGGCATCGATCAGCCCCGAGTTCCGATCTCAACAGTCAATGGAACGGCTCATCACGCGTGAGCAGAAGACCAACGAACTGCTCACTCATTCGTTGTGGCCGAATCTCGGGCGGATCATGAAGAAAGGGGTTCAGACGGCCAACAGCGCACTGACACAACGTCTGCGGCGAGGGGAAACGAATGGACCTGAACGCGCGATGCCTGACCGACGCCCGCAACCCCCCCAGCACGCGACAAGGGCTTCTGGCGGGATGAAAGAAGGGGTGCGCATACTCGGCAGGATTGCTGCCGGGCTTCTTGGCATTCTCATTGCGGCAGTTCGGGGAATCGCGGAACTCTTTCGGGGAAGACGCCGGGCCGGTGAACGGTTCCGTCAGCTGCCGTCACATGCGAACCGAACGCTTGCTGCAGGATCCCGGTGGTACGAGCGACTGTCGGTTCCGCGCCGGCGCCTTCTTCTCGTCGCACTGGTTCTCATCATTCTCTTTGCCCAAAGCGTCGTCTGGAAAGGACGGCAGCAAGACAACGCCAAGCGCCGCGAAGACCGCCAGGCACTCGTGACGTCGGCAAGGGAAAAAATTGATGCGGCTGACGCGGCTCTTCTCATCCAGAACGAATCAGGAGCTCGAAAACTCCTCAAGGAGGCGACGGATGCTCTCGCTGGCGTCCCTGTGAACGACAAGTCGCTGAGAGACGACGTGGCGGCACTGACGAAAACCATCGACGAAAAGATGGGTGTTCTCCGTCACAGCATCACGGTCCAGCCGGAGTCTATCGTCGACCTCGGCGCGCTTGATGTCGGGCTGACCGCGCGGTCGATCGCGCTTGTGAACACGGCAATATACTCGTTCAACGAACAGACGAATACCATCTATCGCTACGACCTGTCGGCGAAAAAATCGGACGTCGTGGCCGATGCGCCAAGTTTCGAGGCAGCGCCCATTGCCTTGGTTCCGAACAGCGCCTCGTCGCTCTATCTCTTGTTGAAAAACGGTAAGCTGCAAGAGGTGCTTCTGAAAGAGAAAACAGTGGCTTCCGTTCCCGTCCAATACGAAAGCGAGCAGCGCGATATCCGGAGCGCCGTCGTCTTCAACAACCGCCTCTACACCCTTGATGCCGCAACCGGGCAAATCTTCCGCCACCAGCGCGCTGCGAGCGGGTTCGGGCTCGGCACGAACTGGATCACCGAGGCGGGGGTCAACGTGCAGATCGGTGTTGCCATGGCAATTGATGGTTCGGTGTTTGTTGCAAAAGAGGATGGCACCGTGGAAAAATTCCTTTCTGGGAAGAAAGACACCGCCGTCTTCGACACGCCCGACCCCGCATTGACGCGCCCGACCACCCTGTTCACCAACCAAACAACGGCCAACCTGTACATCCTCGATCAAGAACACCGCCGACTTCTTGAATATGAAAAAACGGGGAAGTTTCTTCGGCAGTACGTCGCCGACCAGTTAACAAGCATGAAGGATGTTGTTGTTCAAGGTACAACGGCCTATATTCTGAATGGCACGGTCGTCTACTCGTTCCCCCTTACCGAGGGAGAAACGTAGGCCCGCGAGTCAAAAAAATCACCCCCCACCGTTCCTTCGATGGAGGGATGATTCGAGCACACGTGTGAAGCGTTACTTGAGCGTGACTTTGGCGCCTGCTTCTTCGAGTTTTTTCTTCACTTCTTCCGCTTTTTCCTTCGTCGCACCCTCAAGAACAATCTTCGGGGCACCGTCGACAAGATCTTTTGCCTCTTTCAGGCCCTTCTCAGTGACCTCACGTACGACTTTAATCGCACCGATTTTGTTCGGGCCGGACTCGGTCAGTTCGACATCAAAGCTGGTTTTTTCTTCGGCTGCCTCCCCAGCCGCTGGCGCCCCGGCCGCTGCAACCATCATCGGGGCGGCTGCTGAGACGCCGAACTTCTTCTCAAGCACTTTCACGAGCTCGGCCATGTCGAGCACTGAGAGCGTCGAGAGCTGATCAACGATACCCTTGAATTTCTCAGGCACCTCGACCGGCTCTTGCTGTTGTCCATCGTTTGCCATAGGTATGGTATGTAGTAAACGGATAAAGAATTACTGTTGAGCTTTTGCGGAAAGAACCTGTACGAACCCCCGTTGCGGACCGCTTGCGACCCGAACGAAACCAGTCAGCGGCGCTTGCAGTGAACCCACAATCTTCGCAAGCAGTTCAAGCCGCGACGGCAGTTTCGCGAGTGCCTCGACTTGCTCAGAAGAATACGTCGCTGTGCCGACCATCCCGCCAAGCAGCGCCAGTTGTTCGTGCTCCTTGCGGAATGTGGCAAGGAGTTTTGCCGGCGCGACCTCGTCCTCGAACCCGAATGCAAGTGCAATGCCGCTCTTCAACCCGCTGATATCCAGGGCAACACCGGCATCGGCAAGCGCACGTTTCAAGAGCGTTTTCTTCGTCGCCATGTAGGCAACGCCTTCTTTCTTCAGTTCTTTTCTCAACACCGTGACATCCTTCACTTTCAAACCCGCGTATCCGGCAATCACGACGCTCTTCATCCGCTTCAAATAGTCGGTGAGCTTCGTGACTTCTGACTCTTTTTTTTGGCGTGTCTTGGGCATAAGAAGTGACAAAAAATCTTCGCAACTACGAAGACGCGGACATCCAAACGCTCTGTATGGACTGTGCGCCTCGATAGGCCCTTATCGGATTACTCGCCTTCTTGGGGCGAACCTATGGTCTTCGGTGCACAAAGGAGTATAGCAGAGCCGAAAAGAACGTCAAGGTACCATACAATGAACACCCCAAGTTTTCTCACGATCCCGTATTTCTTTGTTGACACAGCTAAGTCCCCGGGTATATTATCTACCCGCTCTTTCAAAGGAGATTGCCGTGGGTCCGGTGGTGATTCTCGAGCCAAGTATTGGCGATACTTGTACTCAGCCTGGCTCGCCCCGCAGTGACGGAAATGGATACTATCTTTGCGGGGGTGCAGCTGTTATGGTTCTGAAATACAGGCACGGGGACAAGCGCGGCGGCGAATACTCTCACGTCCGGTGCTACCACCACGGAGCACAGGATATAGCTGAACATGCCATGAGCGCTGTTTGCTTACCTGCCACAGACAACTGGCAACTTGACTGGTCGCTTCGGAAGAACATCAAGGACGCTTTTCAGTCGTGGGTGAACGAGAAATTTGTTCCTGTGTTGCCTGCTGCCCAGAAGCCCTGACCGGCTTCTTTTCTTATTCCGAGTATCTGATGGATGCGAGGAATCCTTGCTTCAAATAACTCGCATTAGGA
>CAZCGY010000069.1:0-4851 GCA_964498355.1 uncultured Gammaproteobacteria bacterium
TTTTTCTCTCCGCTTCGGTAGGAGAGGAGAGTAATCATATCCCTGGAGTATTCGTGTGTCAATACCCTAAGGTTAGCCCAATCGAGTTTTGTTATCCACATGACAGGGTTTCTCGCGGCTTTCACTTGTTTTTTTGCTGCGCTTCGCATATACTGAACTACTCTCCAGCTCATTTGAGAAAACCGGCAATGGTCTTTACTCTCCCCCCAACGGAACGGAATGAGGAAATCTCCATCCTTTTTCTTCACTCCGTTCCACCCAATCCCATGGGTTGTCTCTCGGCCATTGCCGGCTGTTTTCGTTGGCGCGGGGCAGAAAAGAACGCTAGAATCAGCCCCTTCCTTTAGGGTCGGAGGTCGAGCGTGTGGGAAGTCCTGCTTCATGCGTGGCGCATTGAACCGTTTCTTCATCTCTGTGCCATCATGCTCGGGCTGAATATCGGTATCCCTCTCATCCTCTCCGTGTTTTCAGTGACTATCAATCCGCGAGCTCCGATCAAGCCGTGGATCGTACCGCTGTTTGGCGTCGTACTACTCTGCGCGCTACCGATGATTGTCGAAACGGTGTGGCACCGTTTGTGGGGAAAGGCGCTCACAACAGTCATCAGTGTCTGTGCGGCTCTCGGATTCCCGTACCTCGTTGCCTTCCTGCTCTCGTTTCTGCCGGTCGCATGTGCCGGTCTAGCCCTTGATGACTGGCTCGACGGCAGCCGCCACCGGGAGCCTTCCCCGCACAAGTAATGCGCGGGGGTTTTTGAACAAGCGGGTGGATACAACGCGGGTGCCGGCAAAGGAAAGGACAATCTCGCTTTTTTCGTGTACACTATGCATGGGGAACCTTATTGAATAAGGCGAAAGGGAATCCTATGGCCGACGGAAAAAAGAGGGTCGCAAAAGTCGTCGTCAACCGCGACCTATGTATCGGCGCAGGAACGTGTGTCGTGAACGCCCCCGGCGTCTTCGTGTTGGACGGAGAAAACAAGGCGGTGATGAAGCTGCAGGGGGGAGCGAAGAATTCTGGTCCGGCAGAACGTACCGCATTCGAGGATGGCGCGATAGACGACGAGACGATTATTGCAGCTGCGCAGTCCTGCCCGACCAAGGCCATCCAGGTGTTTGATGAAGACGGGACGTTGATGAATCCATGACGAGGGCGGACTACTGTATTGTCGGCGGCGGCGTTGCTGGGACAACGGCGGCCGAGACACTGCGCCAGCATGACGGAAGCGCGAGCATTGTCATCCTGTCAGACGAGCCATACCGGCTCTATTCGCGCATCTTGCTTTCGAAGCCGGCGTTCTTTCTGGAAAAAGTCCCTTTCGAGCAGATCTTCCTCAAGTCGGAACAGTGGTACAAGGACCATACAATCGACCTCCTGGCAGGACACGCGGCTGTCGCGCTGGATGTCGGGCAGAAGATTGTGACGCTCGATGATCGGCGTACGATCGGATACGGGAAGCTGCTGCTTGCGATTGGCACCAGCGTCGTGCGTTGGAAGATTCCTGGATCCGACCTCCCAGGAGTGCACTACCTGCGCAACCTTGAGGACGCAAGGGGCATCACTGCCGATGTCAAAACGGCTCAGCATGCCGCAGTCATCGGCGGCGGGTTTGTCGGATTCGAAATGTGCGATATGCTCAAGCAAGCAAACGTGAACGCGACGCTCATCATTCGGGAGCGGTACTTCTGGGAGCCGGTGCTCGACGAAACTTCCGGCCGCATGATCGAGGCGGCGCTCACAAAAGGCGGAGTACAGATTATTCATGAAGCGCTGACTGACAGAGTGGAGGGGACCGACCACGTTACGGGCCTCAAGCTGAACAACGGGACAACCATCCCATGTGATATGGTCATGGTCGGCATCGGAACGCGTTCCCACGTCGATTGGGTAAAGGCGGCCGGAATTACCTGTGACGACAATATTGTCACCAATGAGTTTCTTGAAACGAATGCGAAGGATGTTTGGGCGGCGGGCGATATCGCCGAATACCACGATGTCATTCTTGATGAAAAGATCCGTTTGGGGAACTGGACCAATGCCCTCATGCAGGGGAGAACGGCGGCGCTGAACATGCTTGGTCAGCGCAAGCCGTACAAGCTTGTTTCCTTCTACTCGGCACACGGGCTGGGCATGGCCATTACGTTCGTGGGTGACACGCGAGTCACCGAAAAAACGGCGGTGATCGCACGCGGATCGCCCGAGCACGGCTGGTATTCCCGCTATATGATGAAGGGCGAGAAAATGATGGGCGCAACCATGGTCAACCGGACGCAGGACCTGACCGCACTGACAAGAATCATCGAAAACAGCATGCCCATTGGGCGTTATCGGCAACAGTTGGCTGATTCAGCATTTGACCTCGCTACAATTGTTGCAGCGCATTCATGAGCACACGGCGACCAACACAAAAAATCCGCATTGGCTGGTTCTCTTTTTCCTGCTGTGAAGACAGCACCATCGTCATGACGGAACTGATGAACGAACGTTGGAAGGAGTGGAAAGAACTGTTCGACTTTCGTCATGCCCGCGTGCTGAAAACGAACAACGTTTTGGACGCGCTGGACATCGCGTTCGTCGAGGGAGCGATTGCATCAGAGGCGCATGCAAAGAAACTGAAAGAAATCCGCGAGAAGTCGAAAAAGCTCGTCGCGATCGGTGCCTGCGCCGTGGTCGGCATGCCCTCGGCGCAGCGGAATACCTTTGACGAGAAGCAAAAAGCTGAAATACAGTTTCTCATCGATCGGTTCCAGGCATTGCCCCGGGTGCTGAAGGTCTCGGATCTTGTGACCGTCGATGCGCAGGTTCCAGGATGCCCGATGGACCCAAACATTTTTCTCAAGACCGTGGACGCTCTCGTCAAAGAATTTCAAACCGCCGTTCGATGAACAACGCAGCCGCCGTCTTCGCCCTGCTCGGTTCTGGATTTATCCTTGGGCTCAAGCATGCACTCGACGCTGATCATGTTGCCGTCGTTTCGACAATGGTCAGTCAAACCAACAACATGAAAAAATCCTCCATGCTCGGCGTCCTCTGGGGTTTGGGGCACACAACAACGCTGCTGATCGTCGGACTCGCTGTTCTGCTCTTGCAGATCACCATCCCGCCACGCGCTGCACTCATGGCCGAATTCATCGTCGGGCTCGTCGTCGTGATCTTCGGCATCGATCTTCTTCGCAAAATCATAAGCGGCACGCTTCACGCGCACCGCCATGCCCATAATGGAATTGTCCATACACACCTCCACAGCCACGAAAAGCAGGATGCGCACCGGCATAGCCATCGGGCCTTTGCCGTCGGCGCGCTTCACGGCCTGGCTGGCAGCGCCGCTCTGACGCTGCTCGTCCTGACGACGGTCCAATCAACATTCCAGGGAATAGCATTCATCCTCATTTTTGGGTTCGGGTCGATTCTCAGCATGCTGATTGCAAGCACCGCGATCGGCCTGCCGTTCCTCCTGACGAAACGGTTTGCCAAATTGAAGACGACAGTCCAGACCCTGGCAGGAACAATCAGCATCGCGATTGGCCTTATGATACTGATCCAGATCGGCCTTGGCCGCGGTTTTCTCACCTAAGCCATGCATACCATTGATCTCAGCATGGAGCATATCACGAAGGTCGAAGGCGCCGCGGCGCTCGATCTTCGGGTGAAGAACGGCAAGGTCGAGTATGCGCGCTTCAAAATAACAGAATATAAACGTTTCTACACCCAGGCGATGCGCGGCAAACCGATTGTGGCATTGCCGCAGCTTCTTGCCCGCATTTGTGGAACATGTTCCAACGCTCACCTGCTTTGCAGCATCGAGGCCTGCGAGCGGACCCTCGGAATCAAGCCCTCGGAGCAGACGATGCTCCTGCGAATACTCACGATGCACGGACTGATGATACGGGACCACGCTCTGCACCTCTATCTTTTCTCGATGCCCGACCTCTACGGCAAGGACGCTTTTCTCGACTTCGACGAAAACGATCCGGAACAGCACCAGCAGCTGCATGACGGATTTGAGATCAAGGCGGCCGGCAACTTTCTCGCCACGCTCGTGGCGGGTCGCAGTGTTCATGCGGTGCATCCGACCATCGGCGGGTACTTGAAGTTCCCCGACCAGGCGGGGATTGAGGAGGCAATCGCGAAGCTCGAGGCCGCCCGGCCCGCGGCGCTCCGGCTGATAGCGACCTTTGAAAAAGCGCCGTTCCACTTCGATCGAAAAACCGAGTACATGGCCATTGTTCCGGACGGATACGGTTTTTTGAGCGGCCCGGTGCGCACGAGCCAGGGAGAAGTATACACCGAGGAGCAATACGGGAGTTTGTTGGAACACGTGGTTGTGCCCTATTCCCAGGCCTCGGCATACAAGCACAACCAGAAATCCTATCTTGTCGGTGCGCTGGCACGGATGAATCTGGCAAAGGAAAAGCTGCACCCGAAAACGAAAGCAACGGTTGCCGAAACGCTGAAAAAGTTCCCATCGACCGATATCTTCCACAACAATCTTGCCCAGGCCATCGAAATCCTCCATTGCCTTGACGATGCAGTTCAGCTGCTGAGGACGAAAAAGATTTCACCTGAACCGATTGTCAAGCGACCATACCGCGCGGCAGAAGGCGTCGGCGTCATCGAGGCCCCGCGAGGAACGCTCTATCACAAGGTGAGGGTGGATACAACCGGCACAGTTGTCGAGGGCGACATTGTCGTTCCAACCGGACAAAACCAGGTGAACATCGAAGAGGATATTTACACGCTGGTGAATGGACTGTTGCCCGACACGACAAAGGAAACAATCGAACACGAAATCGAAAAACTCATCAGGGCGTACGACCCTTGCATGAGCTGCGCGTCGCACTTCCTCAAAGT
>CAZCGY010000070.1:0-4642 GCA_964498355.1 uncultured Gammaproteobacteria bacterium
GGAAAGTCGAAAGGCGGTCGTTCACTTATTGAACGGGCTGTGATCGATGCACCGGGCCATGAAAAGGACGAGAAGGATATATGCGATCCCGACCGCGGCCACCGTGAGCGCATTCATCCGGTGCTTGTTGAACCGCACGGGGAGCCACGTGGGCCGTTTCATGACCACTCCTCTCGAAAGGACATTACCGTGACGGCGGCTGTATCGTTGGTCGTTGCTGCTGGCTTGCAACGACCGCAGCAGGCACCGCTTGATTGTGCAGCTCCGTGATATGTCTGGCAACCGTATAGGGATCGGGAACGTTCTCGAATTCAAAGCGCGGGACTTCCCCGGCCGTCTGGATGTGAACGTTCCCGTAGCCGAACATCGTCGGGAGAATTCCTTTGACGCTCACGGTCACGTCCTCGACGTTCCGGATATTCACCTCACTCACGACGCGATGGAACAAACTGTGTTGTTCAATATTGATGATGCGACGCGATGTGACCACCCAAATATCCAAATAATAATTCATCCACGCGTTAAAGAAGTAGAGAGTGAGAAAAAGATAGAAGAAAAGGGCGAACAGGGCAACGAGCGCGCCGCCCGGCGTCCGCTCGACAACCATTCCGGTCAGCTGGGAGAAGACGAGCGAGAGAACGAGCGGCGGCAGAACGGCAAGGAGAACGATGAGCAGCGTGTGGCTCAAAAAAATCGACCAGTGCCGGTGGAGAATGAACCGGGGCTGCTCGTCGGGCGCGAGCCCGGTGATCGGCTGACGCGTGATCATGGCTGGATCTTGATGGAGGGGAGCGGAATGGACGAACCGGGGAGAGAAAGCGTCTGGCTCCAATCCACGCCAAGAAAGTAGATGGACCCTGAAACAATGATCCCTGCAGCGAGACACCAAAACAGAATGGCGACCATGCGAACGCGCGGCTCAAGGGAGCGAAACCGCAAAACGTTTTGGATGCTGAGAACCGCGCTGACAAAAAAGATGAGGAGGGCGAGAAGGCCGACGATGAGAAAAATGCTCAGCGGGATTTCCATGGTCAGCGGATGAGGGACTGCTGCCGGACCGGAGCGGTTACTCCAAGATGTTTGTACCCCTCATCGGTCACCGTCCTGCCGCGCGCCGTCCGTTCAAGCAACCCGAGCTGGAGGAGAAACGGTTCGTACACGACTTCGATCGTCTCTGCTTCTTCGTTGGTCGCGGCGGCCAGCGTTGCAATTCCGACCGGACCACCCTTGAACTTCTCAATGATGGTTGTGAGAATCCGCCGGTCGTTCGCGTCCAGACCGCGCTCATCGATGTCAAACAGCTTCAACGCTTCGTGGACAAGTGATGCCGTCACGGTGCCGCGTTTTTTCACCTGGACGTAATCGCGCACGCGCTTCAGCAGCCGGTTCGCGATCCGCGGCGTTTTTCTGCTGCGCCGGGCAAGTGCAGCAAGCGCGTCGGGTTCGATCGCGATGCGAAGAAGTTTCGCGTTCCGCCTCACAATGGCTTCGATCTCGTCATCCTCGTAATATCCGAGGTGGAAGGTCGCGCCAAAGCGGCTGCGCAACGGCGAGGTGAGCAGACTCATTCGGGTCGTCGCGCCAATGATGGAAAACCGCGGGAGGTCAAGCCGGACGGTATGCGCCGCCGGGCCCTTGCCAAGAATGATGTCGAGTCGGTACTCCTCCATCGCAGGATAGAGCGTTTCTTCAACCAGCCGGTTGAGCCGATGGATTTCATCAATGAACAAGACGTCGCCATCGTCCAGGTTTGTCAGGATGGCGCCGAGATCGCCGGCGCGCTCGATGGCAGGCCCCGACGTGACGCGGATGTTGACCCCGAGTTCCCGTGCGATGACGTATGCAAGAGTTGTTTTCCCAAGGCCCGGGGCGCCGTGGAGAAGAACGTGCTCAATCGCCTCCTTCCTTTGCTTCGCGGCGGTCAGGAAAATCTGCAGATTAGTCCGCAGATTCTCTTGTCCGACAAAATCCTTCAGCGTTGTGGGCCGGAGCGTCGAATCGAGCGTGCGGTCCTCTGGCCGCGCGTCGCCTGCAGTAAGTCGCTCGTGATCAGTCATAGTTCTTCATAACCGTACCACGCAGGACCCCTTTTTTCAACGAACACCCGTGCAGACCTTGACAGATTTCGAAAAGCATGATATCGTGGACTGTTTCGTAAGAAAACAAATGCTTTCGGGTGTCCTGGAAACCACTACACTCCCGTTTTTCTGCGCGTCTGTGAAAAGGAGGCGCACGAGGCGGGCAGCGGGCTGCAGTCACGACAAGCATGGGAGTTTTTGTCAGGAGTTGCTCCGGGGTTTTCCCTGGGGCCTGCCTCATAGAAACTCTCTTGACTGCAGTTCCCTGCCGATGGGGGTGTTTTGGTAATGAAAAAACGCCTGACCACCCCAAGTATGGCGGGAACGTGCAGCGACGCCGGCGAAGATAACGCTGTGCGCTGACCCGGAACTCAGGAGTGATCAGGACGTGAGAGAACGTGAGCACAACGCTAGCAGAAGAGCTCGGAGCCGGTCAAGCGAGCTTCCCATGAATCAGTTGGTTGAGCTTGTGGATGCGCGGGTCAGTTGGAGAGCCGGAGAGTTCCGGCGGCGGGCGCAGAATGATGGAGCGTGCGGCGCCGAATTCTTTGAGAACGGACTGGGGAAGGCGCAGCGTTGTTCCGTCAGAAAGTTGAAAAATAGCATGGCCGCCTTCCATGCCCTTGTATTCCGCCTCGTGCTCGCGCTCGGTCATTCTTTTTGTTGGACGCGTACAACGCGTACCGCGGTTGTTTTTGTTTTCGGTAGGGTAATGGTCAGGATGCCGTTCTTCATTTCTGCAACCACATTGTCCACCGCCACTTCTGTGGGCAGGATGATGGATCGTGAAAATCCTCCCCAGTAGCACTCCTGAAACAGATAGTCCTGCTTGGAGACCGTCTCTTGCTGCCGACGCCGACCGCGGATCGTCACGACATCCCGGTTGACAGAAACATCAATATCATCCGCCTCGACTCCTGCGATGGGCGACTTAATGATGATTGCCGTTTCGGTCTGATAGACATCAACCGCGAGCTGCCCGTCGAACTGCTCACCGTCAAACCATTCCTTCTGATCCGAAGGGCCCGGAGACACTTGGTCGTCTTCGGCCGGCAGATCGTTTGAGACGTTGATTGTTTGCTTTTTCATCCCCACTCCTTATGGCCACTGCAGTATAGCGCGGTTTTGAGGATGACTCAAGAAAGAGGTGATAGCGAGTTACTGTCCTCCCTCTTATTGTCTCTGTCCCGAGTCGCTCTCGGGGGTGAAAGCGAAAGACAAAAAGAAAAACGGGGGCAGGTCAATCGGAGAGCCTCCCGAGCGGAGGACAACCGTTCTCGGAGAGATTCGATCAACCTGCCCTTTGATGACGGGGATCGCCCGTCGAATGATCGGTCGAGCCTGCTTTTGAAGAAAGGGCGGACCGGCGCGCGCAACCTTGTGCAGTTACGCGCATCCCTCCGTGAAGGGAAGCTGGCTTCGCCGATCCGCCCAATCAGTAGAGAGGGTGCAGGGCCAGCAGCCCGGGTGTTCGGACACGTTCTCGCACGGATTTTCCCGACAAGAACGCCACCGAACCGCTGGCCTACGCCTTGTCGGTCACATCAAAGATCGTGCAGACATGATATCGAAACGCTCATGTTTGCACAAGCTCGGGTTACTCCTGCCGCCGCTTTGCGGACGTTAGCAGCGACTTCCAGTCAGTCTTCAATTCTTCGCCAAGCAGATTGAGTTGCTTGCCCGTGAGCTCTTTGTGTTTCTTGAGCGCAGCAAGAACTTCTTTGATCGTTCGAAACACAAGAGGTTTGGTGATCGGCTCGTCGCTCTCCGCGAGCTCAGCAACAATGGTTGCGCGGACCTCCTGGTATGCCGCTTTACTTTCCCCTTTGAGGATGTCCGCGGCGGTTTTCGCCCGCCCCTTGAATTTTCTCGCCTCGTCGGCCGGACGGATGCCCCGCTTGCGCAAATACATAAGCGCTGCTGCGGCTAACCCGGCCGCAACGGTCATCGTGGCTGTCGCCGCTAGACCCCTTTTGATTCGTGATCGTTTTTTCGGTCTTTGTTCCTCCATGGTGGTATCTCCTTTGGGATGTTAATAGCGCTTCTCACTGCTGCATCAAGTATAACGCGTGTTTAGGAAAAGGTGTACCTGCTGTAAAGGATAAAAAAGGACCTACCGAAGTAGGTCGTGGTGAAGGAGCGGGGTGCGCGGGAGAGCGCGGTGAAAGGTGTTGGATGTGGTTTGGTTGAAAGGACGGTGGTGCGATGTGAATCGCTGGGTGGAAGATGCTGGATACAGCTTTGGATGGTGCTGATTCACAGCTTCTTGTTGGGTTTTGCTGGCGAACAGCTTGTTGGTCGTTGGAAGTTGGTTGTTGGTTTGCTGTTCTACTCAGACGAGGGCTGTGATGGTGTTGTTTGGGTTGATGTCCTGAGGACGGGATAATGATTGGTTGTTGGATTGCTGATAGACAGCTTCTTGTTGCTGCCCTACAGCTTCCTTTTGACCGCTCACGATCGTGGTTTGTGTCCTTGGGACGTTTTTCTTTGCTGATCACAGCTTCGGTTTGGGTTGTTGGTGTCCTTGAGAAGGACGGTACGGGATTGCTGAATACAGCTTCTTG
>CAZCGY010000071.1:0-4345 GCA_964498355.1 uncultured Gammaproteobacteria bacterium
TCAGCTCGTGTCGTGAGATGTCGGGTTAAGTCCTTTAACGAGCGCAACCCCTGTAATGTGTTAAAGTATTCACATTAGACTGCCCCCTTTAAGGGGGAGGAAGGAAGGGATGACGTCAAGTCAGCATGGTCCTCTGACGCCCTGGGCTACACACGTGCTACAATGGCCGGGACAATGGGTCGCAAAGTCGCAAGGCGGAGCTAATCCCACCAAACCCGGTCTCAGTTCGGATTGTGGGCTGCAACTCGCCCACATGAAGCTGGAATCGCTAGTAACCGCGCATCAGCCATGGTGCGGTGAATACGTTCTCGGGCTTTGTACACACCGCCCGTCAAGTCAAGGGAGCCGGTAATACCCGAAGTCTCCGCGTTCCAGCGGGGCCGAAGGTAGGATTGGTGACAGGGACTAAGTCGTAACAAGGCATGCGTAGCGGAAGCTGTGCATGGATCACCTCCTTTCTAGGGAGAACCTTCCTCCAGCAATGGAGTGATGGCGTCTCTGATTGTCCAACGACATCGGACATCAAGACCTCTAGATGGTCGTGTGCTGCGGTTCTCTCGTTATGGAGAGGACTGTCAGTACAAAGCTGTGGTAAACCACAGAACAAAATCTTCGATACTCAGGTTCATCCTGAGCTGATCAAAGTCCGTTACTCGAATCTCCCGTCACACTTGTGTTATCAAACTGGCCCGGTCATCCGACCGGGTTTTGTGCAAAGAAATATTGTCTCAAGAAACTGCAGCATCGGGGGTATGACATTGTAGCAAGCCGATTCATCGGCGAAAGCAGCTGATACATCAGCGGGCTACATTGGTTTAACCATCCAAGAGCGATGGACCGGCTCCCCGATGCCGCAGTTTCTTGTATATTTCTGCTTCTGGATTTAGAAAAATGTAAGCACGGATTCTACCTAGCGATTCCTCATTCCGGATGACGTGTTCAAAATAGTTCGGTTGCCACACCGGGAATCCGAGCTGGTGCGATGTTTTTGCTTTTATTCTTCTTACGATTTCTCCGAGCGCGAGCACACTGTTATGGAGAACAAGAATGCAATGCAGATGATTTGGCATGACGACCAGCGTATCGATTGAGACGCCAACGATAACGGCTGTTGTTTCACCGATAGTCTCTTTCATCTCTTTTTCTCTTCCTTCAAAATACGGTTGCCGATGTCTTGTCACAATGGTTATGAAATACCACCCATCTGAACGGTCATCATAGTGCAACAAGCGAATATTCTTGATTCCGCGCATGCGGCAAAAACAGGAAATGGTTTCCCGTCGGTTGTACTATGAACAAAGTAATGGATTTTGTCCATATGGGGTTCTCAACGGCGGGCTTTGCGGGACAAAAAAACCACCCCGATGCGGGTGGTTAACTTTTTCCGGCTGCCGGACTCTCTTCAAGCTCCTTTTTGCATATGAGCGTAATATCCGTCCTGCCTTGAAATGCGCGGATGTGGATGGTCACAGTGTGATATGCGACATGCGCGTATCCAGCGAGCAACAATTTGCCGATGGCTTCGCCGTACGCGGTGCAGACCTGTGCGCTGCGGTAACCGGGTTTGAACGAAAGCTCGTCGACCACGACGTGCGTGTGCATCTCCGGCCGGCTCGAGTGCATCGAGCAGCAGGGGAAAATCACGGTGACCGGGTCGTCATCCGTGAGCAGAATTCCTTCAAATGATTCAGTCAGTTTGCGCACGTCCTGGAACACGGCCGCGGCGTCCGCCGGATGAACATTTTTCTTTGACGTCACCGTGATGGTTGGCAAGGAACATCCTTTCGGTTTTCTGACGCTGCAACCTACCATGCTCCTGGATATGCGTCAAGAACAACGTCTACAGAAAGAAAAAACCCACATACGTTCGAAAACGCGTGGGTTGATATTTTTGGTCGCGACGAACGAAACTAGACCTCGACGGTTTCCAGCGCATCCCGTCGCGAGAAGGCGGCAATGCCATGCTTGATGCGCAGCCGCCGGATCATGGCACTCGTGACGTTGACAGCCGACGCGATGTCGGAGTCCGGCAGCTTGCCGAGGAACGGCACGACCTTGTCACGCCAGTCGAACTTCTCAGCAAAGACGTAGGCGATGCAAGCGCGTGCGAACGCATTCCTGAGCGACCCGAAGTGGACAATGGCGCTCCGTCCGACTGCCGGGTGTTTTGCCAGCAACGCGTCTGGCGCCAGCCCCTGCAGTCCGGGGAGGTTAGCCAGGGTCTGCGACGGGCAGTAAAAGGGCATTTCGATGCTCACGCCCAGGCGCGGGGTGCAGACAAGCTGAGAAGGAAAACGGGTATGGCACTTCGGGCACTCGGTGGTCAGGTCGTTGGGATCGCGGTTGAAGCCCCGAAGGATTTCTGGGATCGTAAGCTGCTTCTGACATTTCGGGCACCCGGCTCGCGGGTCGAACTGCTCATCGCGGATGGCATGAAGCAGTTCCATGTGGACCTGACACTGCCGGAGCTCGAACCTCTGTCGCTGCTCCATGGTCTGGCGCTGCACAAGCCGTTGCTCCTGCTTCAACGTCTGCCTGAAGGACATTCGCATTTCCATGCGCTCCTGCCTTTCGTTTTAGAGAGAACATTCAGGTGGAGGGCATCGTAGCAAAACTATTCGACGTGTCAAGGCTGGAAGAAAAAACGGTCAGAGCCCACGGTGGACAACGGTCGTGGTAGGAACGTTGTTCGTTGACATCATGCGCTGCCCCGCAGGCGCTCTATTTGCAGCATCGCCCAAGCGATGGTCCGGTCGACCTCCTCCTTGGGCATCAGCGGACCACCCTGGCGGTCGACTTCCTTTTTGATCTCGGCGATGACGTCCTCTTTGTACCCGCGGGAGCGCAGGATTGCGTAGACCGTCTCAGGATGGAGGCCATTGAAGGTATGCAGCGTCCGAACCGCGGCGATGCCGGTGAGAACCTGCATCGTCCGATCGGCTTGCGCCCATTTCATCTGCTCCTCCGCAACCTTCTGTGCGCGAATCTCCTCGGCTTGGCGCAGCAACTGCGCGTAGACGACGAGTTGCTTCACTTCGGGGTGAACACGGCATCCGCGACCGCTCTTGGACTTGTCGAGGACGCTCAGGTCGAGCGTGCTCTTCTTGGTCACCTGCTGACCGCAGATGATACAGACGAGGGTTTTGATCGGCACAAGCATCCTCCTTCGCAACTGGGGAAAGAACGAAACCCATGACTCGGCATGCTATCATCTTTTTGCTCTCATGTCAAGGACAAAGAAAAAACCCTCCGACGTCCTGCGGACTTTGGAGGGCATGCCACCCAAGGAGAGTGGTCGACAGAAGGGAGTATTGCTTACGCGATCGGAGCAAGCCTTTGGGCTTCCCGCCCGAGAATCGTGAGATACTGGAGTGCTTTTTCCTGTGACCATGCGTGAATGACGATGGAACGACTGCGTTCTTTCTCGGATTGCCATCCGCCATCCGCCTCGTAGGTCACCTTGTCCTGTTGTGCGACAGAACGAATCTCCGTCGTATCCAATCCGGCATCGTTTCGTGCCTCGATCGAGATGACGCGCTTTCTGGGGCCGACGGTGAACATTGTCGTGCCGAGACGGAACGTATACCACGGCTCGAGCCTCGAATTGTCGGAATATCTGTTTGGTGCTTCCTGTGTGACCATGGGAACGCCGAGGGCTTGCGTCAGGTCCACGAAGAGCCCTGCGTAGAATGCGTCATGGCCGACCCGAATGGGGTCTTGAGGAACTGTCAGCGTGGCGGCATGACGGTGATCGACTGTCGTCCATACGGACGTGCCATCCTCAGACAACAACCGAACGAAGAGAAACGGTGGGAGCTGCGGAGGCGTCGGATCCCCATCGAGGGCTGGGCGACCATAGGTGGGCGAGTTGTAGAACTCGCGAAGCTCGTTTTCCCACGTCTCACGAAATTCTTGAGGCATCTCATCCCGGTTCGCATCCATTGGTAGGCCGTACTTCTCATGCAATGTGGCGCAGAAAGCGCCCGATAACTGCCTGCGGATCTGCTCCCGCTGATTGGCGCGAGTCCGCCAGAACGCGAGCAGCTTCTCATTCAGATAGTCATCGGTCTCTTTGGGGAAATCGGATACCACCGCTGCTGGCTGCAAGAACGCTGTACCGCCGCCGTGCATGAACACAAACCCCGGCCGCTGGCACGATACGCACCTGAACCACTGGGAACTCAGCTCTCCTCCAAAGTGCCCGCCGCCTCCCACCCATTGGTGTTGGCCGCAGACACAAGGCGGCAACTGTTTGGGTAACATACATCACCCCACATGAAAGGAACGTAGCCAAAACGATTTTTGGCCGTCTTGTTCTTAGCATCCAGAAGGATCTTTGTCAAGC
>CAZCGY010000072.1:0-1509 GCA_964498355.1 uncultured Gammaproteobacteria bacterium
GTATCGACGGGGCTGAGTCCCTGACGCAAGCAGCGGCACATGCGCTCCTGAAGACACTCGAAGAACCACCAGAGCATACCGTGATCATTCTCTCGACCGAGGCCCAAAGCCGTCTGCCGCTCACCGTGCGATCACGCTGCCAGGAACTTGCTTTTCACCTCGTGGGCCAGCAGGAACTGTACCGATTGCTGCTTCGACACACAGATGACGCAGAACTGGCTATGGATATCAGCCACTGCGCGGTTGGCCGGCCCGGCATTGCGCTGCGCTTCCTGGCGGATGGACCCGAGTATGCGGCCTATCAGGAACGAGTTCGGCATCTTCTCTCTGCCCTCTCGCTGCCGATTCACGAACGACTGCGCGAATTTGCGATTTTGCTGCCAAGAGGCCGATCTGAAGCTCGCGAAGCGAGTTGGCCGTTACTTGATATCATCCTGTGGCTTCTGCGTGATGCGGCACTGTTGAAAGAGCGCGCCGAGCCATTCCTTGTCCACAGATTCCTTCGGTCCCAGCTTCACGAGTTTGCACGGCACCACTCAACGGAACATCTGTTACAGTTGTTTGTTCGACTCGCTGATTTGAAGCAAAAGCTCCAGGGGAACGCCAACCCGGTTCTTGGTTTTGAATCTTTTCTTGTGAACGCATGAAACGATCTCTCACCATTCTCATCCTTCTCGGAACCTTTTTGGGCGGCTGTTCCATCAGCTTTACCAGCTCAAAGCGCGTCGATGGGGGCATTTTTCGATCGACGGATTTCGGTGAGACATGGGAGCAGAGGGTGTTTGTCGGGACCGAAAAGAAAAAAACGCTGACGATCAGTGCGGTCGACGTTTCGGGAATATACTTTTCACCCGCAGACCCAGAAAGCATGGTGATAACGACCTATGCCAGTGGGCTTTATCATAGTACCGACGCGGGCGGGACCTGGGTGAAAGACGGTCTTCGTGCCGCGAATGTGACCGCGTTTGTTTTTGATCCATCGAGCCCGACGATACAATATGCAGGCAGCGGTCCGAATATTTATAAAACGACTGACGGCGGCCCAACCTGGGATATTATCTATACAGACACGCGAGGAGAAGGCATGAGTGCGCTCTACGTCAACACGGCTGAACCAAGTACCGTTCTTGCGGTCACATCGAGCGGAACCATACTCAAGAGCACAAACTACGGCGTTGAGTGGAAGGTCCTCACTTCCATCGGCGACAGTATCAAATTTCTTTTTCCCTCACGCCAGGATGCAAATCGATTGTACGCGCTTACGAATTCCAGAGGCTTGTTTCGCTCGCTCGACGGCGGGCAGAACTGGGAGGAGCTCGGCGGTCTTCGTCAGTACCCCGGTGCGGAACAGGTCAATTGGATGACCGCGTCACCGTTCTTCCCTGACACGGTGTATGTCGCAACAAATTACGGTATACTGAAGAGCGTCAACGGCGGAGATGCATGGGCTCCAATCAAGACGCTGATACCCTTTGGCGTGAACGGCAATTTTTCGAAGGCCTCTGTCTA
>CAZCGY010000072.1:1519-4251 GCA_964498355.1 uncultured Gammaproteobacteria bacterium
ACACGAAGATTATCTATTTTTCGGTGGAGCGCCTTCTCCATCGTACGGATGACGGTGGCCAGACATGGAAAACCATTGAAAGCATACCGACGTCGCGGCGCATCCAGCGGCTTGTCACGCATCCCACGCAACCAGGCGTTCTCTTCTTCGGAACGTTGCTCGTCAAGAAATGACCATGATGCCTTCGAGTATTGAAGCCAGTTTGGCGAAACCCCTTGAACATTTTCAGCGCGATGTGGCGCAGTTGCGTACCGGCCGCGCAAACCCTGCAATGCTCGAGGGAATCCTCGTTGAGTACTACGGTACGCCGACTCCTCTTCAGCAGCTCGCGGGAATTCATGCGCCCGAGCCGATGCTTTTAACGGTACAGGTATGGGATGCGAGTGCAATCCCTGCCGCTGAAAAAGCTCTGCGTTCCTCAGGGCTCGGCCTCAATCCGGTTGTTGACGGGCAGCTGATCCGCGTGCCATTCCCGCCGCTCTCAGAAGAACGGCGGCAGGAATTGGTGAAACTGGCACGCCAGAAAGCAGAAAGCGCGCGTGTCAGCGTCCGCGCCGTTCGTGAAGAGCAGATGCATGTGATCAAGCAAGCCGAGGAGAGCGGCGAGCTTTCGGAGGATGCGGCTGAACTGCAGAGGAAGAGTGTGCAGAAGCACGTCGACGAAAGCATTGAGACAATCCGAAAAATCGTTGAGCAGAAAGAACAGGAGATTCTCCACATATGATACTGACTATTGTTCTCTTTGTCGCCATTCTTGGCCTCCTCGTCTTTGTGCACGAGCTCGGTCATTTTCTTACCGCAAAACGCGCCGGTGCGACCGTCCTTGAATTTGGTTTTGGCTTTCCGCCCCGGCTCTTCGGCATTCGAAGAAAAGGAACTATCTATTCCATGAACTGGATTCCTGTCGGCGGCTTTGTAAAAATCAAGGGCGAAGGCGGCGAAGATACCGATGCGCCGGATAGTTTCGCCAATCTTGCGACATGGAAGCGGGCCGGTATCGTCCTCAGTGGTGTTGCGATGAACGTGCTCCTTGCCATGTTCCTCTTCAGCTTTATCTTTGCTGCAGGGGCTCCTACCACGCTTGAGGGCGACTTTCCGGCAGGCGCGCAGGTTTCTCAGCGACGGATACAAATCCTCGGTGTTGACTCAGGATCGCCTGCGGAGCGCGCGAATCTCCGACTCGGGGACACGGTCGTATCTCTTGACGGCAAGCCAGTAGCAACTGTTGAGGAAGTCCAGGCTTACAATGCGGCGCATGAGGGTGTAGAAGAACTACTCGAAGTCCAACGGGGGAAGGCAACGGTCCAGGTACGGATAGCGCCGGAAAAGTACGACGGTGCTGGTGCGGCGATTTGGGGTGTGAACCTGGCAGAAACCGGCATCGTGCGGTATCCATGGTATGTTGCTCTGTGGCTCGGGGTGAAAACCGCGGTCGTGATGCTCTGGAATATCATTCTTGCCTTTTTTGGTCTTCTCCGCGATCTCGTGGTCTCGCAGCGTCTCTCGGGCGATATTGCCGGACCGGTTGGCATCGCGGCTCTTACGGGGCAGGTTGCCTCGCTCGGCTTCATCCATCTCATACAGTTCGCGGCGCTCCTCTCTCTGAATCTTGCCGTCATCAATGCATTGCCGTTTCCCGCGCTCGATGGTGGTCGCGCACTTTTCCTGGCAATTGAAAAGTTCCGCGGAAAAAAGGTGAACATCCGCATTGAAACGATTATCCACAACGTGGGGTTCTTTCTCCTCCTGCTGCTGGTGCTCGCAGTGACGATCCGCGACGTCATGCGTGTTGGCGGGAAATTCCTCAATACCATTGGCTCATTCTTTACCGGCGGATCGTAGTATGAAGGATCGGCAACGCGCTTGGATCACCAGCGTGCGCCTCATGCAGTTGCTTCTTTTCTTGAGCTGCATCATTCTCCTTGCCAGGCCGGTGAGGGGGGTGACTCTAACGACCGTTCTTGTCGGGATGTCGGGCGACGAGAATCCGTCTCCTGGAGAACTTTGGAACACGCTTGAAACCGTCGACACGCGCTCAACGGTACTGTCGTTGCGACCTCTCTCGGACGCGCCGGCGACGTACGCTGCCGACCTGCTCACGAGTGACACCCGGGCATCGTTGCAATCGTTCAATCGTCTCCCCTCGATCCGTTACGCGGAGCGCGATGGTACTGTCCACGCTTTTTTTGTCCCGGACGATCCGTCGTACCCTGCGCAATGGAATTTTGAGAAGGTCAATGTGGCGGCAGCATGGGACGTGGACACGCGTGAGCCCCTCTATGGGGGCGACCCCTCAATCGTTGTGGCCGTCATTGACACGGGCGTTGCGTTTGAATCGTACGTCGACGGAGGGACGACGTACGGTGCTGCTCCTGATTTCGCATCAACGAGATTTGTTGCGGGGTATGATTTCGTCAACAACGATACTCACCCAAATGACGACAACGGCCATGGAACCCATGTGGCTGGTACGATTGCGGAAAGCACCAATAATACACTGAGCGCGGCCGGAATCGCGTTCCAGACGTCCGTCATGCCGATCAAGGTCCTTGACAGCAATGGCGATGGCGACACCTCGGATGTCGTGAGTGCGGTGAACTTTGCGGTCGACAATGGCGCCGATGTTATCAACCTGAGCCTGGGCTCGCCCACACCGAGTCAGGCGCTTTTTGATGCGGTTCCGCGAGCGAGAACAGCCGCTGCCGTCGTTGTCCCGGCACAAGCCCATCACA
>CAZCGY010000073.1:0-4193 GCA_964498355.1 uncultured Gammaproteobacteria bacterium
GTCCTCATCGCAGGAGCGTTCTATTTTGTACAGCGGACCGCAAACGCGACGCCGGGCAAGTACGACACATTCGCGCAGTGTCTCAAGGACAAAGGCGCGATTTTTTACGGTGCATTCTGGTGCCCGCACTGCCAGAACCAGAAAAAACTGTTCGGCAGCTCGCAGAAGTATCTGCCGTACGTTGAGTGCTCCACGCCCGACGCCAAAGGGCAGACCCAGGAGTGCGTCAACAAAAAAATCGACGGGTATCCGCTGTGGGTGTACCCGGATGGTACGCGCGAATCAGGCGAGATATCGCTCGAGAAACTTGCAGAAAAGACGAGCTGCGCACTTCCTAGTTAACTCTCTGCCGTGGTCCCGACCGTCAGCACCATCCTTACCATTCTCACCATCATCGGCCAAGCAATCGCCCTCGTTTTGCTGGTCGCGCTTCTCGTGATGAAAAAAGGCGCGCCGAATGCCGTCGTGCGGCTCTTCGGGAGAAACGGACTGCAGTTTGCGTTTGTCGTCGCGCTGGTATCGATGCTCGGGAGCTTGTTCTATTCCGAAATCGCGAAGTACACTCCATGTGAGCTGTGCTGGTACCAACGGATTCTCATGTATCCGCAGACACTCTTGCTCTTCATCGCGCTGATAAAAAAAGATCTTGGTGTGACCAAATACACGCTGTGGATGTCCCTCATCGGTGCGCTTGTTGCCGGTTACCACTACCTCTTGCAGCTGAACCTCGTGCCTGCTCCGTGTTCTGCAGTGGGCTATTCAGCCGCGTGTTCGCAGCGGTTCGTGATGGAGTACGGCTACATCACCATTCCCATGATGGCATTCACGGGGTTTGTTCTCATCCTGCTCATGATGGTAGCTGCCCGCCGTTACGCAAACGCGCACGTCTTCAGCAAGCCCGATGGACTTTAACGAACAGCCGGCATCCAGGCAAACGCCCGCATCCTTCTGGGACTCTTTTCTTGCATTCCTCCGGCAGTACTCCGTGATCGGGCTTGCTATCGGTGTGGTCATCGGCACGGCGGTGAATGAACTTGTCCAATCACTTGTCAAAGGCGTCATGACGCCGCTCATCGGGTTGCTCGTGCCGCAACAAAAGTTTCAGGCATTGACGTTTTCTGTCGGCGACGTGGAGTTTCGTGTCGGCGACGTGGTGTCTTCTCTTCTGCACTTCGTTATCGTCGCACTCCTCATCTACGTCGTCGTGAAGAAACTGCTTCGCCGCGACGAACTGCTCAAGAAATAGCCATGCTGGCCGAGATTCTGCGTTCTGCACAAGAGGCGGTCAGCGCCGCCTCACAAGGCGCCTTGTCAGAAAAAGACATCGCGTTTGAAATTCCTCCAGATTCGACGCTGGGCGATCTTGCGTTCCCGTGTTTCGTGCTGGCAAAAAAGCAAAAAACAAGTCCGCACAAGCTCGCGGCTGAGGTGGCGAAAGCCATCCAACCGTCCGGCTGGATTGCCGGCGCTTCGGCCGCAGGGCCGTATGTGAACATCCGGCTCAACCGTCCAGCGGTTGCGAAAGAGGTGTTACGGGCGGCCCAGAAGGAGAAGGGGAAATATGGCACAACAATTCGCAAAAAGGCGAAACGGGTTCTCATCGAGTATGTCCAGCCGAACACAAATAAACCGCTTCATCTCGGGCATCTGCGCAATGGCCTTCTCGGAACATCCATCGCCGCGCTGCTCGCATCGCAGGGCCACACAGCAATCAAAGTGAATATCGTCAACGACCGCGGCATCCATATCGCGAAGTCCGTGCTGGCGTATGAGAAATGGGGGAACAACGAAAGCCCCCAGTCCACAGGAGAAAAAGGCGATCATTTCGTCGGGCGCTTCTACGTCCGATTTGAGCAGGAGTTGCAGAAGGAAAAGCAGGCATGGCTCAACGGCAAACAGTCCACCGATGATCTGGATGGGCAGTTCCTTGTCTCGTCCGCATTGATGCGCGAAGCGCGCGAGTTGCTCAAGAGATGGGAGGCAAACGATCCTGCGGTCCGCAAGATCTGGAAGAAGATGAATGGATGGGTTCTTACGGGGTTTGCGTCTACATACCAAAAGCTTGGCATTGAGTTCGAGAAGGAATACTACGAGAGCGAAATCTATCAGGGCGGAAAAGAAATTATCCTGGAAGGAGTGAAGAAAGGCGTCTTCCGCAAGAGTGAAGATGGATCCGTTGTCGCCTTACTCCAGGAGAAGTTTGGTTTGCCCGACAAAGTCCTTTTGCGCAAAGACGGCACGTCGCTGTACATCACCCAGGACGTCAATCTGGCGTTTATCAAGAACAAGGAGTTTCATCCCGACGCATCCATCTATGTTGTCGGATCGGAGCAGGAACTCTATTTCAAACAGCTCTTTGCAATCCTGCAACTTCTGGAGTTGCCGAATGCTGAACGTCTTGTCCACTTGAGCTACGGCTATGTCAGTTTGCCGGAAGGCAGGATGAAGTCCCGCGAGGGCAGGGTCGTGGACGCTGATGATCTCCTTGATGAGCTTGTCAAGCTTGCCCACGAAGAGGTTCAGAAGCGATATCAGGATTTATCCGCCAAGGAACAGGAACATCGCGCTCATGCCATCGCCCTTGCGGGCCTCAAGTTCCATTTCCTTATGGTCAGCAAGGATGCAGCCATGACCTACGACCCGAAGGCGTCCATCGCGTTCGAGGGCAACACGGGCCCATATCTTCAATACACCTATGCGCGTGCAAAAAGCATTCTTGCCAAAGCTGGGGAAAAACCGAAACTCCCGTCATCCCTTGCACTTCAGGATAATGGAGAATGGCAGCTCGTCCTGTCCATTTTGAGGTTTCCGCAGAACGTGTCCACGGCAGCAGAGGCGTATGACCCCGGAAAACTTGCCAATGCGCTCTTGGAACTTGCCCAACTCTTCAACACGTTCTACCATGACCAGCCCGTCTTGAAAGCCGAGGAACCGTTGCGGTCTCAGCGGCTCGCGCTTGTTCATGCGGCTGCGACGACCATCCAGAACGGGCTGCGAATGCTGGGGATCGAGACGCTCGAAGTTATGTAGCCAGAATCTCCGACGTCGGTTATACTCTCTGTAGACCCACGTCACCAAAACTGAACGAAAAAAGATGAAACGATATTTTGTCCTCGCAGCATTGGTCGCAGCATGGTTCGCTTTTCCATTGCCCGCACGCGCAGTTCTTGTCGGATCGTTTTCTCTCAGCGATATGAACGAAGATTCTGGTAAAGACCTCTGGGCATATATCTGGTCGGTCGGTTTTGATGAAAAAAAGGGGAAGACGACCGCCACATCACTCAACACAAGGATATTTTTTACGGGAGCTGTTCTTCGATCCGGTAATGCCCTTTACTATACCAATCGTCACGGCATTCAGAAGCATGTGATTGGTCAACAGCAACCCAAAGTAGTATATCGCGGATCTTTTCTTAATGCAGCCAACCACTTCCGCAGCATCTTTATCATCCAACAAAATAAGGTCGGGATACGTCCCGAGGGCTCATTCCTCTACAATGTCAGGACAAAAAAGAAAACGGTGCTCACGCCCGCCGTTGTCGAAATCACGGCGACATCATTCTCTCGAGACGGGAAATTCCTGGCCGTTGTCGGGAAAAACAAGGCCGGCAAACAAAAGCTCTTTCTTTCAGGGGAGTCGCTTGCGAATCTGAACGAGTTCGACCTTCCGCAGTATGCAACCTCGTGTTCTGAGGTCAGTCTCTCGCCGCTCGGGAAGATCGTCCATGTCGGTTGTACATTCGATGAGCCAAAGAAACCGAAAGGGCGAGATGGATCGGTGTTTTTTCGGTACGCAAACAACAAGCTTCGCAGCGTGCAGCGTTTGGTCAAGGACGTGACCCTCGGCCACAGCCGCTGGCTTTCGGAGAGCCGGCTGTTGACGGTTGAGACGACGAGTGAAGGAGCAACGACGGTCAACAAACTGACGGTCATCGGAGGAAAGGTCTACGATACAACGCCTCTGCTGCAGGATGCCATTGTCAGTTCCGACGATCAGACAATTGTCTACCTCACGACTGCGTCGGTCGCGCGACTGAGTGACAATGACTTCCTTTACCAGCTCGCTCTTCTTGAGCAGAAGCAGCTTACCAACACCGTACTCTCAGCAGCGGTGGCTCACTATCGTGCCCCCGGCGAAAACAGTATTCTTCTTGATGGCGCATACTGGCTCTTGGAGGAGTGAGGTGACGACA
>CAZCGY010000074.1:0-2900 GCA_964498355.1 uncultured Gammaproteobacteria bacterium
CCCCCGGTCCTCAGTGGATGCGGGGTTTTTTGTACCCCTCACCTTCCGCCGATGCGGAAGTTGGGGGGGGCGACGACTTGACCCTGACCGTGGGCATGGTACGCTCATGTGCGTTCTTTCTCCCGCCTTTCGCAAGGGCACTGGCGTGAAAGGGTGGCTGGTGGTATGGGTGTGAAGCTGTTGGTTGCGGTCCTTGCAGTTCTTGCCCTGCTCTTTGTTCATGAATACGTGCACTGCGTGCTCAGGCGATGGCCCGGTCTCAGGAGGATTTCTGAGCACGATCTCCCGCCACTTCCGATGGAGATGCGAAGCAGCAACAGTGTGCGCTTGTTCATCCTTGAAATCGTGCCCGTTCAGCCCGCATCCATGACGCGCGACGAAATCCAGAAACGCCTTGAAACACGCCTGCACATTCGCGTTCCGCGTCAACGCCTGTATGCTGAACTGAACGAGATGGTGCGCAACGACCGGACGCTCGTGCTCCATCGTTCTCCGAACGGATCACAAAATCCGCGTCGGATGCATCGGCGCTACCAGAGGGTTCTTTCGTAACTCCCCGAACGGGAGTTTTTTCCTTCTTCTATGTTCTCTCCGTAGGTCGGGTATGGGAACCCGACTTACGGACATTTGTTTTTGGAGGAGCTTTTTCTATACGGCGGCGTCGGCCCGGCGTTTCTCGAGATTTTTAAAACTGACCCTGTTTTCGTCGAAGAACAGTTCCACGCGGCCGGTCGGGCCGTTGCGGTGTTTCGCGATATGGATTTCCGCGATGTTCTTGCGCGAGGGGTCGGCATCACCCTTGGCGAACGCCTCGCGATAGATGAACAGCACGACATCGGCGTCCTGTTCAATCGAGCCGGATTCGCGCAAATCGGCCAATTTCGGGATCGGCGGTGTGCGCGACTCGACGGCACGCGAGAGTTGCGACAGCGCAAGGATGGGGATATTCAACTCTCGCGCGAGACCTTTCAGCGAACGGGTGATTTCAGCCACTTCCTGCACGCGGTTGTCAGTAAACCTGCGGCTTTCCATGAGTTGGAGGTAGTCGATGACGAGGAGCGCCAGGCCGTGTTCCGACTTCAACCGGCGCGCTTTGGTTCGGATTTCCATCACATTCGCCGTGGCAGTGTCGTCGATGAAAATCGGCGCGTCGGCGAGCACCCCCATGGCATGGCCGATGTTCGAAAAATCCTCGTCGTCGGTCAGCCGCCCGGTGCGCATCTTCCAGAGATCGACGTGAGCCTGCGCACAAAGCATGCGGTCAATGAGCTGGTCTTTTGACATTTCCAGCGAAAAGATCCCGACGGGTTGTTTTGCTTCCACGGCGACCTGCCGGGCGATATCAAGCGCAAGCGAGGTCTTCCCGACCGACGGGCGAGCTGCAAGAATCAGCAGGTCGGATTTCTGCAGCCCGGCAAGGAGCAGATCCAGATCCGTAAAACTTGTGGGGATGCCGCGCAGCTTCCCGGACTCCCGATGCAGCTCGTCAATGCGGTCGAAGACCTCGGGGAGGACGGATTTAATCGCGACAAAACGGTTGCGGAGGAATTTCTGCGAAACCCGGAACAACGACTGCTCCGCCTCATCAAGGAGCACGTCCACGTCTTCATTCTCGCGGTACCCTGCAGACGCAATCTCCGCCGAGGCCTCGATAAGCCGCCGGAGCGTCGCCTTCCGCTGGACCGTGTTGGCGTAGTGGACGACGTTTGCAGAACTCGGTACGACATTCGTCAACGACGCCAGGTACGCCCGCCCGCCCGTTTTTTCGAGCATGTTCCGTTCCTCGAGCTTTGCGCTGACGCTCACCACGTCAATCGGCTCGCTCTTTTCATAGAGGTCGAGCATGGCCTCGAAAATCGCGCCGTTCCTGCGTTCATAGAAATCCTCTGGCCGCACGACATCGGCGATTTTATCGATGGCGTTCTTGTCGATGAGAAGCGAACCGAGCGTTGCCTGCTCGGCTTCAAGGTTTTGTGGAGGGATTTTGTTGATGGTGTTCGCCGTCCCGTTCTCCATGTGTGTCGTCTTCTTTGGCATACCCATGGTAGGTTGTTTCACTCGGGCTCGCAAGGCCTGTTTCCCCCCTGTTTCCCCTTGCTTTTCCACACGGCGCGTGCATTGCCATGCTGCGGATTTTTGGGTAGCATGCAGGAGACACTGAGTGTGCCACATCACCATGGAACAACCCTTGATTGTGCTTGACGTTGAGACCACCGGTTTCAAGCCGGAGGACGGTCATGAAATCATCGAGCTCGGCGCGCAAAAGATTATCCGCAACACGGTGCTTGGCGATTTTCATGCCCTGATCAAACCGACACGCTCACTGGATCCCGAAGTCATCCGGATTCACGGGATTACCGATGCACTTCTTGCGGAACAGGGAAAAGACGCCGCCAGCGTCTTCCCGTCGTTTCTCGATTTCATCGGCTCGGACACGCTCGTGGGCCACAACATCGCGTTTGATCTGGGTTTTCTGAATCACCATCTTCTCCGCCTCAGGCTGCCCGTGCTCACGAACCCGACCCTCGACACGCTGGACATCGCCCGGCGGCTCCTCATCCTCCCGAGTTATAGTTTGGAAAAAGTTGCGCAGTATCTGAAGGTGCCGCAGCCCCAGGCGCATCGTGCCATGGCTGACGTCAAGACCACGGTCGGCGTCTTACTCAAGCTTTTCGAGCGGGCAAAGACCTGATGGGTTGATTCGTTCCATCCGGCATGCTACGCTGACGACGCTTTTCTTTTTTGGGCGCATAGCTCAGTTGGTAGACCGCGCCCGCCCCGCCTTGCGTCAAGAAACCAAACAACTTCTCCAACAATTTCTCAAGGGTGCATAGCTCAGGTGGTAGAGCAGTGGCCTTTTAAGCCAACGGTCGGGGGTTCGAATCCCTCTGCACCCACCA
>CAZCGY010000074.1:3000-4192 GCA_964498355.1 uncultured Gammaproteobacteria bacterium
ATGCCAGAGGCAGTTCAGCCATTGGCTGAAGAAGCGGGGCCGCCTATGGCGGAAATGGTCGGGGGTTCCCCCGGATCTAGTCCGGGGCTGCTGCTCCCGCCATTCGACTCGCCGTGTCAGGCACGGCTCGCTCATGGTCTCAACCAGTCTCGAAGAAAACTTTAGACTTCCAAAACAAAACGAGTCGAATGTCCCGAATGAGCGGAGCGAATCGAGGGATACACTCCCTGCGGAAATGTACTCAAGAATCCTACGCAAAATGCGGTTTTCTTGTATGCAGGGATGATCGTAGAACGACGCCTCAGCTCTAACCCCGGTGGAGACTCGAACCTTTTGGAAAACAAAAAAACAGTTTTCAGGCAGAAACTGGCAAACCAAGCAAGGTGCGTTGGCAGTAGCCATCAAACTGGCTGAAGCCAGGTTCGCTCAGACCTCCTCTCGCATCATGCGAGTGAGGAAGTAAATGGATCCGTCAGCCGAGATCGAGATGTGCGAATAACATCTTTCTCGAGGCAGGAAGTTGATGTCGATCCCTCTACCGCCCCAAGATGGCTTGATCTCAAAGATATCCATGAGAGTTAAACAGATCGAGGCACCATTTGCCCCGACATGTCCCTGGCGGAGAAGGACATATCCTTTTCGGGGACCGCCGGACAGCTCCACATCTACCCACACTCCTCGCTCGGGGACCGTCAGGCGACGAACGTGGTTCACCCCGTCCCGGGTGACCGTGACATTGGGATTCGCAGGATCGAACAGCATGCCAAGCCCCTCAATGATTTCCTCAACCGACGATCCACGGATTGTCGTCATGGAATCCTCCTGAGCAGGTGACTCGTCTCGGTATTTGCTGGAACAAGGTCTTCTAAGGAAGATGATGAAATGAGCTTGGGTTATTCTACAAGCAAAAAAGTCATCTGTCAACAACCGGGCTCACGGCCGCTGGTTTCGTCCTGACGTAAGCCAGATTCTTGAGGTTCGAACCGAGCGCGACCAAGATCTCCCGCTTCTCCCCCAAGGCTCCCTTTTCGAAGCGCTCCTTGGCTTCGTTGGCAAAGACGGAGGCCCGTTCGGCAAGCTCTCGCCACTTGGTCGCCCGAGCGTCGGCATCCGCGAGGCGCTCCTTCAGGCGCAGCTGCGCACACACACACACACATGATCCATGCTGCCCTAGCCGTACCATGCCGCTAGT
>CAZCGY010000075.1:0-3885 GCA_964498355.1 uncultured Gammaproteobacteria bacterium
TGCGCGGATAGAGGGTCGGTCGTTGTGCGCAACATCTTCGGCCGGCCGAGTTCCGCGGCGGCGCGTTTCTTTTTAAGCCGTTTTTTGTTAAAGAAAAGAAAAAGCGGCATAGAGCCTTGAATTGTATTTTGTACATCTCAACAGCCCCGTAGGTTGACAACTGTCCCTTTGTTTGGTAAGTATCGTCTACCTATCCTATTGGAGGTATGGGGAATGGATTATGTCGATGCATTGAAACGCGTCCGCCCAGGAAACCGGTACCCTCTCATCAGGTTCGTGTGCGGGCATGATGTTCCTTCAGAAGAAATTGAATGGATTACGAATGAAGATCCTGCTGCTAACGCCTTCCTTGAAGTCATGGGTCATCGGATGGCAACGAGTCTGACGAAGCTCGGGTGTTCTTTTACAGAGCAAGATTCCGAGCGTTCCTTTCGGTTTTTGAGAGATAGAAAAAGGCGGGAAGAACTTCTCTCGCTGGTCCGGCCGGAATGGCAAAAGGATTTTCTGAGTTTCGTCGAGGACGGCTATGCGACGCTGGGGTTTACATACTACTACCAGTCCGACGAAAACTGTCGACGCGCCATTGCCGAAGCCCACAAGGTAATGAACGCAGTGCTGAATGTCCAGTATCTTGATTTGCAAAACGAACCCGATCTTGTTTCATAAGCCCTCATACTGGGCTTTTTTCTTTTTTCTCTCGTGGTAGGATAGATCAGTACATTCTCCATGAAATTTTCTATTATCGCATCATCCAAAAAAAGCAGAGCCCGTATTGGCCGCGTGATGACGCCACATGGCAGTTTTGTGACGCCCGCGTTTATGCCGATCGCCACAAAAGCGGCGGTGAAGAATCTTACGCCGCAGGAACTGTCCGCTCTCGGCGCGGACATTATCCTTTCGAACACGTATCATCTGTGGCTGCGTCCAGGTCTTTCTGTCATTAAAAAAGCGGGCGGGTTGCACCGGTTCATGGGCTGGAAAGGCCCGCTTCTCACGGACTCGGGCGGGTTCCAGGTGTTTAGTTTGTCCTCGTTTCGCAAAGTAACGGAAAAAGGTGTGACGTTCCGCGACCCGCTCGACGGGTCGGTCCATACCCTAACACCGGAACGATCCATGGCCATCCAACGGGCACTCGGGAGTGATATCGTTATGGCATTTGATGAGTGCCCGCCGTACCCGACGAAGAAGGCGGACGCAAAACTCTCCATGGACCGGACGACGCGATGGGCCAAACGATGCCGCGCATCCAAACTCGCACGAGGACAGGCACTCTTCGGCATTATCCAGGGAGCAACCTATCCAGAGTTGCGGAAAGCTCATGCGCAGGAGCTGGCGAAACTTCCGTTTGATGGCTTCGCGATCGGCGGGCTCGCCGTCGGCGAACCAACAAACGCTCTCTACGGGATGCTTGATGCAACTGAGCCGTATCTCCCGAAAAACAAACCACGCTATGTCATGGGGCTTGGCCGACCTGATCAGTTGATTGAAGCAATCCGTCGCGGCATGGATATGTTCGACTGCGTTCTGCCGACGCGCGATGCTCGCCATGGCCGGCTCTATGTTTTTGCGCCGGATGGTCGTACGAGGGTGGGGAGGTCCAAAACATTTTATCGCGCGCTATCGGTGAAAAGCGCCTTGTGCGCAAAAGATTTTCGTTCCCCCGATCCACGCTGTTTATGCCAAACCTGCACAACGTTCAGCAGAGCATACCTCCGGCACCTTTTTGCAACGAGTGAGCCGCTTGCCGGCCGGCTCGCCACGCTGCATAATCTTGCGTTCTATCTGGAGCTTTTCTCAATCGTTCGGGACCGCGTGGAAAGAGGAAAACTGTGATAGGCGTTCTTGGTGACCAGTCAACCCGTCCCGAGCGAAAGGGGTTGACATCCTTCCGCTGTATGGTACGGTGCGCTATGAACGAGGTCACTGTTCTTTGCCTCTAGGCAGCCCCCCATCTTTTTGGAGGCCCAATGACCTGATTCGCGGAGGTATGATTGTGTCATCGATGCTCACCCGCGCGCGTCAGTGGATTGGCACTGAGGTGCGTTTTTCCAGAAGCCGCAAGGCCGGCAGGAGAATGGTCGAGAGGGGCGTGACGACTGGCCGGGTGATGACCGTCCACAAAGTCGAAAGCCGGTCGGGTGGGGCGGAGTTCATTCTCTACGAGATTCAGTACGGCCCAGTGTGGGACAGAAAACGGTCGCATTTCCGACGCACGGATTTCTACCGTCCCACGAAGAACGGCTCTGCGTCGGAGTCGAGCGTTGTGCCGGAGAGCGATCCCGACGAACCGCAGGACTGATCCTGCGGTCTTTTTTCCTCCGTCGTCGCATTGACCTCAAGCGGTGCGTTTTGTTATACTTCCTCAGATCTTGATTGTCGTGCATCGGTCATTGACAACTCAGAAAGCGACGAGAGGAGGAATAACGATGCAGCAGTATCACGATCTTCTTCGGCATGTCCTCGAGCATGGAGCGCAGAAGAGCGACCGCACCGGGACAGGCACGTTGAGCGTCTTTGGCTACCAGATGCGTATGGATCTCGCCAAGGGATTCCCGCTCTTGACGACCAAGAAAGTGCATCTGAAGTCCGTCATCCATGAACTTCTCTGGTTCTTGCGCGGAGAGACGAACATCCGCTATCTCAACGAGCGCGGCGTCACGATTTGGGACGAGTGGGCGGATGAACGCGGGGAACTGGGCCCGGTGTACGGGTACCAGTGGCGTTCGTGGCCGGCGCCCGACGGACGGCATATCGATCAGATCACGCAGGTCATCGATCAGATCCAGCGGATGCCAAACGACCGGCGCCTGATCGTCAGCGCATGGAATGTTGCGGACATCGAGAAGATGGCGCTTCCGGCCTGTCACTGTTTCTTCCAGTTCTATGTGGTGGATGGCAAGCTCTCGTGCCAGCTGTATCAGAGGAGTGCCGACACGTTTCTCGGGGTGCCGTTCAACATCGCGTCGTACGCGCTGCTGACGATGATGGTTGCTCAGGTATGCCGTCTTGAACTCGGGGAATTCATCCATACCTTCGGGGATGTCCACATCTACAACAACCACCTGGATCAAGTCCGGCTACAACTTACTCGCGAACCGCGCGCGTTGCCGGCCATGCGGTTGAACACGTCCGTGGAATCGATCCTCGACTTCCGATATGAAGACTTCGAAATCGTCGGGTACGACCCGCATCCAGCAATCAAAGCACCGATCGCGGTGTAAGGGGGTACCATGCGATTTTCCTGCATCGTCGCAATGGACGAAGAGCGGGGCATTGGAAAGCAGGGGAAGATTCCTTGGAGGTTTCCTGACGATATCCGGCATTTTGCCGAGGTGACTACCGGGATCCCAACAGCCGGCAAGCAGAACGCCGTCATCATGGGGAGGCGGACATGGGAATCGCTTCCTGAACGGTTCCGCCCGCTTCCGAAACGGTTGAACGTCGTTCTGTCGCGCAGTGCGGAATTGCCGGTGCCGCAGGGAGTCGTTGTTCAGTCCTCGCTCACCGGGGCCCTTGCCATGCTGTCCGACCGCAAGGATGTCCACGATGTCTTCGTGATTGGCGGTGCAGCGGTGTTTGCAGAAGCCGTGCAGCATCCTTCGTGTTCGAAGCTGCTGATCACCAGTATCCCTGGCACCTATGAATGCGACGTGTTTTTCCCTGATCTTTCAGTCGAGTTCGGGTTCGTGAATGTCATGGGTGTCATCGGATACCCCAAAAACCCATCGTTTGCGCTGTTCGAACGCGATCTTTCTTCAGACGGCTAACCGCCGTCTTTTTCTTTTTCACCTTATGGTCATAAGGTCATGATCAGAAAGCCGACTTCTCTTCCCCCTCACTTCTCTTGAAAACACTTATTGCCATGAGTATATCTGTTGTTTTCCG
>CAZCGY010000076.1:0-3786 GCA_964498355.1 uncultured Gammaproteobacteria bacterium
CCTAGGAAGCACACCGCTTCCTTTTTTTATTGACAACGAAGACACCTCGGAGTACGATGCTCCAGGTTCTTTCAGAAGGAGGGGCCATGATTCCATCCGAAGCCGACCCTGTAGGATCGGCAAGCGAGTGGTTACGGCAGCGGCCCGAGTGGTCACATGACGTCAAAGACGGGCATGCGACGTTGAGCCGAACGTACTCTTTCAGCGATGAGTCTGAGATGGACGTTTTCCTGCCCCGCCTCACCGAACTGGTCACGTCCGATCAGGGGCATGACCTTTCAAGAGAAGACGGCGAGCTGACGACACGGGTGACTCTCATCGACGATAAACCCGAACTGGAGAGAACCTTCCTGCGGCACGCCGAGGAGTGTGATTCGCTCTATCGGGAGAGGTGTGAGAGCGACGAAGATGATCTGTTCGTCGAAGATCCTTCTGACAGTGCGGGTGGGCTCGATGATGATGACGATTGGGACTAGTCCCGCTGTGCGGGGCTTTTTTCTTTACGTCGACATCCCCCGGTCAATGGCCTTTTTCACGTCGCGGCGCCATTTTTGGATACCGCCGATACCGACGAAAATCAGCAGCAAAAGGACCAGGGGCGTATATGTTGCAACCTGTGCCGTCGTCTGGCCGACATATTGGTAGCCCGCAAGCGCGCAGCATGATTGGACGTCCGCCAAGCCCTGTCCCCCGGTTCCGATGACACATTCTTCGCCTTGTACAAGAACACTGTAGACGTCGGATGTCCCCTGTTGCTGCTTTTCATACTCTTTCCAGAGGAATGGGGGCGTTGTACTCCCTTTTGTGCCCGTGCAGAGATGTGTCACCGGTTGGACGGCAAGGCCATGCGGATCATCATCTGGGAGCACGGCCAGTTCTTCGTCGGGGTTCATGCGGAAGAGATTGGACCTCGCCATGCTGCCCGGGCTTTTACAAGCCACCGCGCGATAACGAGCCACGCTGCGGCGATGACATATCCGCCGAGAACATCGGTCGGCCAGTGGACACCAAGATACACGCGCGAGACGCCCACGAGAAACGTGAGAAGGAGTGCAAACACGACGACGCGCTGGCGGATGATTGTGGAAGTCGGACGCACGACAAACAGCACAGCTGCACATGCCAAGACGATGGCGACCGCGTGTCCACTGGGAAAGCCGAAACTCCGTTCATGTGCGAGAAGAAGCGCTTCGGTTGGCTCCGGACGTTGTCGTTCGAACACCATCTTGATGACCGGCGTAAGGATGTTGCCGGCTGCGATCAGTAGGAGAAAAAATGCATGGCGATACCGACGCCGAACCATGACGATTGACGCGAGCACGACAGTTGTCGCAATCGTAACATACGGTGAGAAGACAAACGACACCGTCCGCATAAACGCGGTGAACCACGCAGGGTGAAACGCCTGCGTGAGACGAAGCATCGGTTCATCGAAAAGTATGGGGCCCATGAGTTCAGTTTACCGCAAAAAGAGCCAGCTCACGACGGCAATGATAACCCGGTAGACGCCGAACGCCATGAAGCTCCCTCGTTCGACAAACCGAAGAAAAGCATTGACGGCAAGGCGGGCAAAGAAAAACGCTGCTGCGGCGCCGAGAAGGATGTGGAGCAGGGACCCGCTTGAAAGTATATCGCGGTTTTGAAAGAGATCAAGCGCCGTTGCACCGATGAGTGTCGGCAGTGCAAGAAGAAAGGAAAACTCGACGATTGTCCGGCGTTTCAATCCCAAGATAAGCCCGCCCACGATTGTCGCGGCAGCGCGGGAAACTCCCGGAATCACGGCAACCGCCTGCCAGCAACCGATGAAAAATGCTGTGCGATACCGCAAACGAGAAAGATCATCAAGCGCGTCACTGCGTTCCTTGTGCCATCGTGCAAAAAAGATCAGCGCGAGGCCGCCGATCCCAAGCGCGACGATGGAAACAGTCGTGGAGGCTAGGAACGCACCGGTGACGGTTTTTGCCGCCGCAGCGCCGATGATTGCGGTTGGGAGAAACGCAACCCCTATGTTTTTCACAAGCGCCCAGTCGGAAAAAAGGCGCTTCCAATATCTGCTGAGGACGGCGAGAATGGCTCCGACCTGGATGGCAATGGTAAATGTGGTCAGGGACGGGCTGGCCACAAGGCCAAGTGCTCGCCCAACAAGCACGAGATGCGCAGTGGAAGAAATGGGCAGAAATTCCGTCAAGCCCTCAACAGCACCGAGAATGATAATCTGCAAGATATTCATCGCGGACGATGCTGTTCATTGGCAGGATACATAGAAGCAGTATACTGCACGAACATCCTGTGAGCCAATGACCATTCGCCGGCCAGTGCTGGTGGGGGGCTATCGCCGATAGACCACGGATCGCCCTCTTCTACCCAGGGCCATCCGAAATACATGCACATGCGTTTTTGGAGAGAACGGCCAAGCTTACTCAAAAGAGCGACCAGAGTGTTGCCGTCGCGACCACGCCCATGATGATCGTGACTGTCCAGCCAAACGTTTTCGCCACAGGGCCATTCACGCGTTTGCCCATAATCGATCGACGGGACGTCAGCAGCAGAATGAGGATGAGGATGACTGGTGCGACAAGCCCGTTGAGTACGGCTGACCAGATGAGAGTACGGATGGGATGAAGACCGAGGAAGTTCATGAGCAGCCCGGCAACCATTGCAATGGCGATGACAGCATAAAACGCATGGGCCTGCTTGAATTTCCGATAGAGCCCCTCCTTCCAGCGAAAACTTTCTGCCAGCGCATAGGCAGCCGATCCGGCAAGAACCGGCACCGCGAGGAGCCCGATGCCGATAATCCCAAGTGCGAACAGGAACGAGGCGCCTGCGCCTGCGAGGGGCGCGAGCGCGGCCGCGGCTTCGCTTGCCGTTTCGATCTCTGTGACGCCAGCCATATTGAGAACAGCGGCGCAGGTGAGAATGATGAAAAACATGACGGCATTTGAGAAAAACATGCCGAACCAGACATCAACGCGCATGTTTCTGATGTGGCGGCCATCGGCAAATGCCTTGCGCTTGCGAATGGTGGTTGCACCTTCCATAATTTCTTCTTCCACCTCCTGCGATGTCTGCCAGAAAAAGAGGTAGGGAGAAATCGTCGTGCCGAAAATCGCGCAGAGCAGGATAATCTGCTCCGATGTCCAGCTCAAGGATGGGACAATGACAGCATACAGGACAGCGCCCCAGTCAAGACCGCGAATGGTCAGTGCTGTCAGGACATACGAGAGCAGCAGCAGTGCGAGCCATTTGAGGATGCGTGCGTAGACGGCGTACGGCACAAAAATTTGCAGGAGCAGCGAAATGATGGTGAAGGCTATCAGAAGACCGGCGACGGGGATTCCGGGCGTGAGGAGCTGCATGGCCGCAGCCATCGCTCCAAGGTCTGCACCGATATTGAAAGTATTCGCAAAAAAAAGCAGGGCGGTGCAGAGGAACAACACCCAGCGGGGAAAGTGGAGACGGATATTCGCAGCCAGTCCCCGCCCCGTCACGAGCCCAATGCGGGCACACATCTCTTGTACCACGGCCATGAACGGAAGCGTTAGGGGCGCGAGCCACAACAGCTGAAACCCGTATCTGCTGCCTGCCTGTGAATAGGTGGCGATGCCCGAAGGGTCGTCATCCGCCGCGCCGGTCGTGAGCCCGGGGCCAAGAATATGCCAAAATTTTCCCACGCTTTTCACCGGCCCTTTCTCAAAGGATTGCAATGCCTTCTCAGGTGCTTCAATGATTTCTTTGAGAAGAGGTTTTCTTTTCGGCATGAACCCTGGTAGTGAGTAGATCTCG
>CAZCGY010000077.1:0-3779 GCA_964498355.1 uncultured Gammaproteobacteria bacterium
GGTGTAGATTGACAGTGGCGGGGAACTCACCCGTTATTTTGTTATGTATGGATATTCCCGCACAACTCTCGCGGACGGAACGCGAGATGAAGCTCCGCAACTACAGCGGCGCGACAATAAAAAGTTATCTGTATGGCCTGGGAAGGTATTTTGCATATGTTCGGCACGATGTCGATCGCCCGGATGTGGAACGCATCAAGGATTTTTTGTTGGATATGGAACAGCGAGGCGCGTCCGCGTCCACGCGCAATCTTGTTCTGAACGCCGTCAAGTTTTACTATCAGGACGTTGCCGGTTGCCGGGCGGACATCGATATCCGCGTGGCGAAAAAGAACAGCCGACTGCCCGTTGTGCTGTCTAGGGATGACATTCAAAGGATTCTGGAGGCAACAGCGAATCGAAAGCATCGGCTCCTTCTGGCGCTTTCATATGGCGCGGGCCTTCGCGTCAGCGAGGCCGTTGGCCTGAAAGTGCAGGACGTGCGCCTTGGCGAACTCGTCCTGCACCTCAAAGAGGCCAAGGGGAAGAAAGATCGCGTGACGGTCATTCCGGAGAAACTGGTTCCTGAACTTCAAGTCATCATCGCCGGTAAAGGGGGAGATGAGTTCGTCTTCGCGAGCGAGCGGGGAGGCAAGCTCACCACTCGGACGGCGCAAAAGGTCTTTGAGCGGTCGCATGTCAAAGCGGGTCTCAACGGCAACGCAACGTTCCATTCGCTGCGGCACAGTTTTGCAACGCATCTTCTTGAGAACGGCGTGGATATTCGCTATGTGCAAGAACTGTTAGGGCACCACAACATTAGGACAACACAACGCTATACTCATGTCACCAATCCAGTGCTGAAAAAAATCAAGAGCCCATTATAGATGCCAACTACAGCGAAGCTGGAGCTCTTTTTATCCGTGCCGCAAGACGAAGAAGTACGCCATAGGTGATGGCGACAAAAAGCGGCAGGACAAGTACGAGGAGAAAATGCACCAAATAGTCTGGCAAAAGTCGATAACTCAGGAACACGCCGATCACAGCAACAACACAGGCGGCGATAAACCCGAACAAACGCAAGCGATAAAGTCCGACTAGGACGATAACATGCAGCAGTAGATATGAGAACAGCATCGGTGGAACATCCGAATCGGCAAAGCCTGCGAATGAGATGATAATAAACGCCCCTGCGAAACTTATCCATTCAGCGATGACGGCAAAAAACCAGAGTAAACGCGCTGGGCGATGCTGGAGTACTGTGTGGCGTCCAGTATGATCAGAATCTAAAGGTTTATGTATCATTGTGTGTCGATTTTCACTCGCTAATACTATTGTACTGAGAGAGTATAACAGCCTGCACCTTAAATGAAAAGTTCTCATCCAAAGATGAGGCGTAAGGAAGATCACCCCATTCAGCAGTTTTCCCTGTCATTCACGAGGCCGTGCTTTGGAGGATGTAACTGTACTCCACGGCAAACAGGAAAAGCTTACTACCCTTCATTTCCTAGTTGGCGGGGAGTCGCGGAGGTTATCAGAACCGTCAGGCACGATAGGTTCTTGCTCGCTGATTATGGACGGTGCGGGGAGTAAAGTCTGGCGAGTCGATCTCTTTTAAGGGATTGGAGTCACGTTGCATTTTCCGTCTGGGCCGCACGCCAGGCCAACCGCGCTGGCACCGCCGAAGGTTGCCGCGTAGAGCCGGACGCCGCCCTGGGGAAATTCCAGCCGGACACGATGGTCGCCAAACTCGGGAAAGGTCGCGACTCGATACAGCGTTTGATCACCGGCTCGTCCGGTGACCGCCAGCTGCAATTGGCCCGTGCCGTCAATGTCCACGTTGACCGGCTGACTGGATTCACCAGTCCCTCCCAGGACAAGAAAAACGTCCTTCGTTCGCACTTGTATCGTCAGGGAACTGCCCGATCCGGCAAGGGCTGACTCGTCGTTGATCGTCCACTCACCCTCTAAAGCCCAGGAATGGGCTGTTAGATCTTGTTTGACTGAATAGACGTGCTGACCAGACGTCAACGGCTCTGCCGAGGCAAACCGATCCGCACGCGCCAGACCGAAATACGTTTCCGGCGTCTGGCCGGTTCGAAACGGCGTTCCGGTCGCATCGAGGAGGCCTTCGGTCACGGTCTGTCCGGCTTCGCGGAGCAACTGTTGAATGACCTGTTCGGATTTCTCATACTCTCCTTCCCCAAAATGGACGTACCGGACATTGCCTTTCGCATCGACAAAATACTTTGCCGGCCAATATCGATTCTGATACGCCCGCCAGGTCTCGTAATTCGGATCCAAGGCCACCGGGTAGGGAATCGAAAAATCTTTGACTGCTTTTTCCACATTGGCTGGAACTTTTTCAAACTCGAATTCCGGCGTATGCACCGCGATGATCTCAAATCCCTGGTCGCGGTATTTGTCGTACCAAGACTGCACATAGGGTAACGTCCGGATGCAATTGATGCAGGTATACGTCCAGAATTTTACGAGCACGACCTTTCCGCGCAGCGCAGCCAGTGTGGTTGGTTCGTGATTAATCCAGCCGGTAATCCCCGTTAGTTCCGGTGCTGGCCCATAGTTTTCCAAGCTGGAGACTCCGACTGCCTGCGTGTTCGTCTCTTTCGACATATCAATGCGTTTTTCAAATTGTTGCAATTGCGGCAGCCAGCTCGGCGTCCGGCCAATAATCCAAGACTGAACCCTTCGATCAAGGTTTGTCGCCATGAGTATCGCGACGACAATCAACATCACTCCAAACACCTGCTGGACGCGATTCAAGCGCTGCCCGACCCACCGCACCCGTGCAACAATCCGCTGGCCCAGACCGGCGATCAACCCCATCGGCAAGGCAGCGCCGATTGCGTACGCGATCGTTATAGCCATCAATCGACTGTCAACCTGTCCGGTCTGCGCTGCCGCAACGACTCCCGCCAAAATCGGCCCGGCACACGGCGTCCAGACTGCACCCAGGCTTATCCCCAGCAGGAATCCCCCGCCAAAACCGTGGCGCTGGGTCGGCCGGCCGGAACGCCTCAACCGGGCACTTATCCAGCCTTCAAAGGTGGTCAACGCATTGGGAACGAGAAAGAGGGCTCCCAAACCGGCCAAGACCACAATACCGAAATTCCTCGAGAAGTTTGGCGAGAATCCGAGCTGCTGCACTGCCCATGAGAGGGCCAGCGTGAACACCGAGAACGACAGCACCACTCCGAAAATGATTCCCCATGGCCGCAGTCGGCCCTGAACCGCACCACCGGACAGGACGATCGGCAAGACCGGCAGAACGCACGGTGCGAGGACCGTGACCAGTCCGGCGGCGAAGGCGAAGAGCAGAACGACCATCAGGGTCAGAGCACTTGCCCGGCAACGTCGCTCGCATTTGTCGAACCGCTCCAGAGTTTCAGTTTGTTGCCTTGGGCATCCACCTGAACAAACGTATGCTGATAGGTTACCCCGTACTTTTTCTTGAGCGCGGTTTCTTTGTCGTAGTCGACCTTGAGGATCGTTAAACCGGCCGGCAGCGAGTTGATGTTCGCCTGGAGGTCAGGGTCAAGGGCTTGGCAGATCGGACACCAGTTCGCGTGGAAGTACAGGACGGTATCGCCGTTGGAGACGGCTTGGGCACTCGCCAAGGCCGAGGGTGAGTACGAGGTGTACTTGGCGGGAGCGGCCGATGAGGTCGAGTTCGTATTCGAAGCGCTATTCGTGTTGGTCGATGCGGCATTGGTGCTGGTCGTCGAGGTATTCGTATTCTCGTTGACCACCTGACCGTCAGGACCAACCATGGTGCCATC
>CAZCGY010000078.1:0-3611 GCA_964498355.1 uncultured Gammaproteobacteria bacterium
GGAATAGCACGGGATCGTGATTGGACGGCCGTCAATGTGTTCCGCGTGCGCCAGGGAAAGCTTCTCGAGAAACAAAACTTCTTGCTGCAGCAGCCGAATGAGATAGCGGATGCTGAAATCCTCCATTCGTTCATCAGCCAATACTACTCCCGTGTGCCGCAGATGCCGAAACGTATCGGCCTTCGGACGTCAGACGCTGCGCTTCGAGAACTCGCGGCGTTGCTACAGACGACGTTCACAACTCCCAAGCGTGGATCAAAATTCCAACTGCTCAAGCTCGCTGAAGAGAATGCGAAGCTCTATCTTGAACGCCGCCAAGCGGAGTGGTTCGCCGATGCAAACGCAAGCCGCAGGGCCCTGGAACTCCTGACGAAGGCGCTTGGATTGCGGAACGTACCGCACCGGATAGAGGCCTATGACATCTCGAACATCCAGGGACGGCATGCGGTCGGCTCGATGGTCGTCTTTGAGAATGGACATCCTGAGAAAAGTGAATACAAAAAGTTCACGATCAGGCGAACGACCGGAATGCCTGACGATTTTGCCATGATGGCAGAAATGGTGCGACGCCGTCTCAGACACGACGAATGGCAACGGCCTTCCCTCCTCCTTCTTGATGGGGGAAAAGGACAGCTCTCGGCAGTGGTCAAGGTACTTCGAGAGTTCAACAATCCCACTGCGGTTGTTGCCCTGGCGAAACAGGAAGAAGCGTTGTTTCTTCCTGGCCAGTCATCGCCCATCATGTTGCCCCGCGGCTCGGATGCACTCTTTCTCGTTCAGCGCATCCGGGACGAAGCGCACCGGTTTGCGATTACCTTCTATCGAAACAAGCACGGTCGCGCAACCGTCCATTCCGTATTTGACGATATCCCCGGCATCGGGGACAAAACGCGGAGGGCGCTTATCCATGCATTCCGGACGCCTGCAGCCGTACGGCGCGCGAGCGATGCAGCACTCGTCGCAGTCGTTGGACGTCGAGCAATACAATTCATACGTTCGGCGTTGAGTCCACCAAGAACCCATGGACACCATTGAACACTTTGAAAAAACGAGCGAGCGCAAAGTTCGGCGCCGCACAAAAAAGCGCCACCCTGCGATGCGGGTGAGCGGAAGAAGCGTGTTGACGATCCATCGGACAATTCTGAAAAAAGCCAACAGCGTGCGGCGCAAGAAAAAAGCGAGTCGTTGACAACAATCCTTCTGTCTGATACGCTCACGAGTACGGTTTTTTCTCATCAAGAAACTATGAAACCAGTTGTCATCGCACAAATCGTTCTTGGCCTGATCCTCGTTGGGCTGATTTTACTTCAGCAGCGCGGCGCGGCGCTTGGCAGTGCTTTTGGTGGTTCGAGCGAGTTCTATGGAACAAAACGCGGCGCTGAGAAAGTGATCTTTCGTGCAACAATCGTTGTGGCCATTCTTTTTCTCGGCCTCGCTGTCGCGAACCTCGTTTTTGCCAACGCATGACGCCTGACCCGAGCCAGGACCGGGATCGGTTCCAGTGGCTCCGTCGTTTCTGGAAGGAGGGTGAAATTGCGGACCATGGTGTACCGACACCCGACGCTGAACAGCAGCACGCCGCGCCTCGCGTTGGCAACCGCTGGCCAACTCGTTCGCAGGTGAAATATCTCCCGAAGATGCTGACGCCTCGCGAGTGGCGAGTGTTTCAGGTTGCAGCACTTGTCCTGCTCGCAAGCGGCATCACGCTCTTTGTCCGTTTTCTCGGGCGCCATATCATTTCCCTTCCCAAAGAAGGAGGGGTCTACATCGAAGGATCGGTAGGAGCGCCAAAATATGTGAACCCGGTTCTTGCGCTTTCGAATGACGTTGATCTCGATCTGACACACCTCATGTTCAGCAGCCTGTTCCGAACCAACGAAAAGGGGGAGGTCATTCCGTCGCTTGTCAGCCACACCGAAATCAGCCAGGACCAGAAAACCTATATTTTCACGATTCGACAGGGCGTGCTCTGGCATGATGACGTGCCCCTGACAGCAGATGACGTCGTGTTCACTTTTGAACGCATCGCAGACCCGGAATCGCAAAGCCCCTACTACAAGAACTTCCGGAGCGTAGCGGTCGAAGCAATTGATGAAGCGACGGTGCAGATGACATTGCCCGAGCCTTTTGCCCCGTTCCTTTCAACACTGACTGTCGGCATTATCCCGAAACACCTGTGGAGCGACGTTCCGCCGGCAAACATGACGCTTGCCGAATATAACCTCAAGCCGGTTGGTTCTGGACCATTCATGTTCGAGATGCTGACAAAAGACCGGCTTGGCTCTATTAAATCCTACCACGTCGTGCGTTTCCCGAAGTACTTCGGCAACCGGCCTTTTCTGAAGGAAATGAACTTTCGTTTCTACCCGACGAAAGAAGACGCCGCGGATGCGTTGAAGCAAAAGAAGGTGGATGGTCTCGCTTTTATTACCAGTGACATGCGCACCGACTTCAAAAAGTTGCATCTGCAGTTCCACCAGCTGCAACTTCCACAGTATACCGCCGTCTTCTTTAACCAAAAAAATGCTCTCTTGAAAGAAAAGATCATCCGCCAGTCACTTGAGCGCGCGCTTTCAAAGCAGGAAATTATCGATTCGGCGCTCGGCGGTTCGGGCGAGCCGATCCACACGCCGATCCTTCCCGGTTTTCTTGGGTACAACCCTGCAGTACAGGGGCTCGCCTACAATCTTGACGAGGCAAAAAAGGCGCTTGACAATGCAGGGTGGGTTTTGCCCGCAGGCGAAACGACCCGAAGAAAGAATGGGAAAGAATTGCGCTTTGCGCTCTCGACGGTCGACCGGCCGGACTATATGAAGACCACAGAGATGTTACGTGATTACTGGGCAGCCATTGGGGTTGGGATCGAGATCCGACTGTACTCAAGTGCCGACATTGTCAAGAAGGTTATCAAGCCGCGCGAGTACGAAGCACTCCTCTTCGGTGAAATTATCGGCAATGATCCTGACCCGTACCCATTCTGGCACTCATCTCAGTCGTTTGACCCCGGGTTGAATCTCGCAATTTTTTACAACAAACAGGTGGACCAGCTGCTCGAAGAAGCGCGGCAAACGAATGATCCCGAACAACGTCGGCTCAAGTACCTGCACTTCCAGAATATCCTTGCGGAAGAACAACCCGCTGTGTTCCTTTACAACCCGCTGTACATTCATGTACTGCCAACACGGATCAAGGGAGCAACGCTGGAACGGATCTCCGTGCCGTCTGACCGTCTGAATGATATCGACCGCTGGTATATCAACGTCCGACACCAGTGGAGCTGGAGGGCGAAGCGCTCATAGCCGTTTTCTGGTACGATGGACTTGCGATCTGGCAAAGGGCGTGGTCATCATTGCCAAAGACGGAAACATCGACAGGCCGAAGTGGCCCTGCTATTCAGCTGGGTAAAACCACTGACAGCCCCTCTGAGCGCAGTAACATCATAGACGAACTCTGCCGCGGTGGTGAAACTGGTATACACGCACGGTTCAGAGCCGTGTGACCGCAAGGTCATGGGAGTTCGACTCTCCCCCGCGGCACCACCTGCATCTGGTTTCGAAGCTCAGTTGTCAACAAGAAACTGCGCAGAGATCCCGGCGAATGCCGGGACAAAT
>CAZCGY010000079.1:0-1868 GCA_964498355.1 uncultured Gammaproteobacteria bacterium
CAAATTGGGATATGCCTATCCTCCAAACGGCTGTTTCGCTTACGGAAAGGCATGGATCGGTGACTGGCATGATGCACAGGACGACGAGCGGCCGGCCGATTACTACTCCGAACTGACCGATTCGGATGGTGCTGGCGCGTGCCTTGCGCTTCACCTTTTTCTTCTCAATAAGGTGCGCCGCGATGAACAACGCGCTCTTGACGAACAGCAACGTCAAGAAGAGGAGGAAGCTGAGCGAGCCCGCCATGAAGAGGAGGAGCGGCGACGACGGCGGCAAGAAGAGGATGATGACGACGGTGACGACTAGTGTTCAGACCCCCCCCCACGGTTCAATGGACAATCCGAGCGAGACGCCATCTATGTGTCGCTTGAGCTCTACCGAACGCTGTATGCCGACTCTTGGCATCGACGTGACGTTAGAGTCAAACGGACGAGTACGCCGGCACTGGCGCTGAGCATGAACCTGTTTACGTATTTTTAGCCGTCGTTGACGGCTATTTTCGTTCCAAACTGCTGGGCCTCAACAGTCGCAACGAGTTGACTCCTCGATCTCGACTGCTCCGTTACTACAGGAGGATTGGCAGGAAGACCGAGCATGCGTTACGGTGTCCACACTGTTCGTTCCATCACGAAAGAAAGGAGTAAGGGCATGCGTTGGCCGCTGAAACGTCGCGCCGCTTCCGGTCGATCGGGTAGCGCTGAGCAGGTTCAAGTTCTTGAAACACCCAAGCCCCCATCCCGTGCCCAACGCCGGTCGCCCTGAGAACAGGGCCCGCGCGCGGTGAGCGTAAAAGGCACAAAAAATATCGACCTTCAGAAAACACTTGACACTGGCCCTGACCAGCGTATCCTAGGCTACGACCCTGCTCTTTTCAGAGCGCAACCCAGTAAGGAGGAATTGAGGTGCGAACAGCACTGTTCCTGACCGCGGTCATCTGGGCACTCGCTCCACGATCCGCTCGCGCCATCGAGTTCAGCAATCGCCTCGAGGGACTGATCGAAAACACCGCACTCTACCGCTTCGCAAGCACACCCATCAGTGTCCGCGACATCCCGCCCCACCGCGACGACGGTTTTCTGACGAATAGGAGTTGGGCCCCGATCGAGGATGCGCCGAGGAACTTCCGCGCCTGGACTGCCTCCGCGCGCTACCTGGCTGGTGTCCGCTGGGACTGGTTCGAGTTCCAAGCTGGTCTCATGCTCACGGGGGCCTGGCGGCAGTATCCGACCCCTCCGATGACCGATCGCTCAAGGCTCTACAACACCTACCGGAACGGCGATAGCTTCGACGGTCACTGCGATTGTGCGCGGTACTACGAGCTTCGCGCAAAGTCAACAACGATGCTCGGAACGCGTCTGGTCGTGAGCGCCCGGACGCCGTACCTGCCGTTCCCGACGTCAACCGGGTTTCGCCTCCGGGCGTCCCTGGAGCTCGACCCCCTCGGTCGGCCGCTCGAGTTCGAAACCGGCTGGGATCGCTACAACCGCGACGAGGTCCGGGCGTTCATTGCGGCCGGACGCCTGCGGGAGTACGTCGCTGCGGTCCGGCTCGAGTTCGGCGGCAGCGAGCCGGGGACCCCGAACTTCTTCGCTGACGCCGGGTACGTCGCCAGCACCTTCTCGCCCCGCAGCAACTTCAACGGACTGAAGCTCACGAACCGCGACCACTTCCGCTTTGCTCTCGGCGTTGTCCTCACGAACTGATCATCGTCCTGGCCGCCTCGTCCCGTGTCCTTCGGCCGGACACACCAGAAGACTCCCCCACAGGAGTCTTCTTCCTATTAAAACCAAGTAAAGGTCGGGGTGTTTAATAAAAGAAAAGCCCCGCGCGCCGATACGCGTTGGGCTGAATGGGGGGCGGTCCAACG
>CAZCGY010000079.1:1968-3040 GCA_964498355.1 uncultured Gammaproteobacteria bacterium
TCCTGGAGCACCAGGCCGCGCTCTCCCGCTCCGCCTTCTCGGATCCTGAAGGTCACGCAGTCGCGCGCCCAGACGATCTCGTGTGTCCGCTCGCCCTCGGGCGGCGGGACGGTGAAGCGGTTGAGGTTGCCGGGGACATTCCACGGCTGAACGACGAACTGTGCGTTGGCATTGACCGTTCCGCACCAGCGACTGTACTCGATATCGAGCTCGTTCGAGTCATTCTGGTAGAGGAACCCGGCCAGCACCGTGCAGGCGTCGTACGGCCAACCAGGGAATCGGAGCGAGAATCGGTAGATTCCGTAGCCGGTATACCCGAGAAGGACGACTTCGGCGCAGTGTGCCTGCCCGTTGATTACCGTCGTGTTCAGGTGCAGGTGACCATTCTCGTCAACCCAGACGTTGTTCGTCGAGTCCGAGAAGTAGTTCGGCCCCGGGCCGACGCGCACGCTCCCGCTCGTCTTGACCTCCCAAGGGGAGCCAAACGCCTGGAGGTAACGGGGAATCGGCGAGCAGGCAACCCCGAGAATCGCACCGCCGACCGGCGGCAGACTCACAATCGGCGTCGGCGCAGACCAACCGCCGCGCTTGAAGAGCACCACGCAGTAATGGTGTCCTCCGCGGCTCGCGATGCGGAACGTTCCGTCGCAGTTCACAACCGTGAAGCGGCGACTGTCCGCCCACGGCTGGACATAGTAGCGATCCGTCTGCGCCCATCCGGTAACGTACACCGAATCGGTGTGGACGTTCATGACGCGGCCGACGATGTCGCCTGCCCAGCTGCCGTAGCAGCAGTCCGGCGGAACGCTTTCGAGAATGAGGACCGGCGGAAGGTGAAGATCGCCGACAGGGCAGCCGGCAGACGCCGGCGAAGCGGCGAGGACGCATGCAATCAGCACGAGCACAACGAACCGTGACATGTCGATGCCACCTCCCCTGCGAAGGGGTGATCAAGATGGAAAGGTACCACCGCAACCCTAGGACGAACGACGGGGCGTGTCAACCTCCTCGTCATATGACACGACATATTGAACACCTTCACGAGAATAATGGTGAAAGGAGCAATATGCGC
>CAZCGY010000080.1:0-3030 GCA_964498355.1 uncultured Gammaproteobacteria bacterium
CCACTGCATTCTACCGATTTCCTGAAGAATTTCAAGGCCAGTCGTCTCTTGTCCTTCACTGTGCTTGACATGATGAGAAAGCTATGGTATCTTGTGCTGTTTAACAGCTCATTAAGAATGTCTGCTTGCGACGTAGCCATAGCCACAAATGGCCGAAGGTCATCATGAGCAAAGCGAAGGAACCCACTTTCGGATGTTTCTGGCTATGGCTACCACGGCCCGCCCTGAGCAGCGTCGAAGGGTAGTCCTCTGGCGGTTCCTGCCGCATTCCGCGGCCCTTTGCTTATCAAGCGAAGGAATAAAGCCGACTATCAGTCGGAAGGAGGACGGTCATGTCCAAATACGGCCACAGGCCGCACAACTGGTTCGAAGCCATCGTCAATAAGATGGGCGGCGAAGAGGGGGCTGAACGTTTTTTGCGCGATGAACTCGTACTTTCCGAACCTGTCCGTTCCTGGCGCGAAGACAACGGCGTCATCTATTTCTCGGTGACGTCCGACGGTACGACCGGCGAAGAATGGATTACGCGCCTGGAAGCGAAAGGCTTCCGGGTTGAGGACTACGACAAAAGCGTTCTCCGCTCGTCGGACTTCAGGCCGACCTCTGACGTGACTGCCGAGATCGCCGTCCTCACAGGCGCTCTCTTCAAAGATAACGACCGGACCACAAAAAAGATCCGGACGTACGCCGGGAGACGAAAGTTCGGCAAGCTGAACGCCGAGGTCGCTTGCCTCATCCGTGAGCAGTTCACGGACAAGGAGATCGGAGCCATGGGGCTTTGCTGGATCGTGACCATGCACGAACCCATCAAGGCGTCCGACGGCTACTCGTACCTCCTGTACACGGACCGGGATGCACACGGCAGCTGGTTGCGCACGTGCCTTGGCGAGCCCGGCAACAGGTGGCTTCGCAACAACGGCTTCGCGTTCGCCGTCTCGTAAGTGAGCGCTTAGTACTTCGGTGCTCTGCACTCCAGCGCTGAGATGTTTGTCCTTTGGCCCCTGCTCTGACGAATCAGAGCAGGGGCATTCTTTTTCTATGAGAGTTGCTATACTGACGTTGGTAGTAGGTGAATATGTCCCGCCTTGGCGGGACTACCGAACCCGGTATCCATGCATTGAGCGTATCCGCGATCACGGTTTCGGATAGAGTGGTGCATGGAGTCACATAAAAAAGAAGATACTTGGCACGGAGCATTAGGGCATTACGATGCCGAATTCGATTCAGCCCGGAGAGTATTCGAGGTTAAGGGAAGGGGAGTTGCTCGTTTTCATGGAAGTTGAAAAACCCAATCATTGATCATGATCGGGGTCCTTTCCTTTGACTGGCTCAGGACGGTTCCACCCGAATTCCCGGTTGTCGAACCAGGCGCTTTTCTTCGCAGCTTGGAGCGCATCTCGCGCCGCTATTTGCTCCGGTTTGGTCGGCCGGACAATCGCTGCTGGCAACACTACTTTTACATGCGAGCATTCCTTGTCAAATAAAACGGCAGTAGGAAGTCCTACTGCCAGGGGCACGTTGTTGTTTCCGTGCCGGGAACGATCTCTTGGCTGCTCCAGAGCAGGGCATGCCTGTTCCAGAATCTCTTGGCGAAGTCCAGGTCATCCGGTGCGATCGTCGCATCCCACGGCTCTTTCGGGGCATACTGTCCGATGAATGCCGTGGTCAGGACGTACGTCCGCGGTTCGGTCTCATGCTGCTTCAGGAAGACCGTGACTTTCGTGGTCGGGACGTCGGTACGGTTCTTGACGAACCGCGTCAGGCCTGCGCGGCCGACCCGCTGCGCGTAGATAATCTCGTCTGAGGAACATGTCTCGACGCAGATCGTTCGCCCAACGTTGAAGGTGAAACAGACCTCTTGTCCGAATTCCTGCCGATCGCGGCTGTTCACCTTGAGAAGAGCTGATGACAGCACGGCAAGAACATCCGCATGCTGGTTGAGGTGAGAGTCTTCGCGGTCGATCACGGACTCGCCGCTGCCAAGTCGCCACATCTGCAGCCTCCAATGAACAGGGATGGTTGGTTCAAAAACAAATCAGCCTAGCAGATTGAGGCCGTCTTGTCAAGCCTTGCGGCCTTATAAAGTTTCCGGCTCGAGCAATTTTATCTCGATGTGGTCCAAGAGGCTTGGCGCCCGGAACACCCAGAATGGCGAGAAATGCACTTCGGCCTTGGCAACCTCGTCGAACTGGCTTAAGTGCGCAAGAATATCCTGCCGATCCTTGTTCACGAAGTTCCTGCGGTCGAACATGGGGTGGGACAAGCGAACCACTGTTTGCCGCTCGCCGCGAATATCGAGCGTTGCGGTTTTTTTATAAATACACTTATTGCCATAAGTATATTTCTCGTTTTGCGATATTTATTTTTGCTTTTCTTTATTCAAAATACAACTTGTGGCCACAAGTTGTTATCTCCCAGCCGTCTCTTACTGACCGTTGTTCTTCTCAGACGCAACTATCGCGAATGCTTCAATAAATCCTCCCCGGCCGAAAAGGGGCGCGAGCAGGCCCTCGATGATACACAAGGGGAACAAGACCGGAGCAACCACGATGAGGATGACAATGTTGTACGTAAAAACGGCGCGGCTCATGGTGGCCGGGAGCGATCGTTTTGCGAGATCAGAGAGAAAATCGCGACGCGTGAAAAAACGATCGAGCAATGAATGGAAAAGGGCATACGGCGCATATCGGTAGGAAAAATGGTTGACGCGGAGGATATCGAAACCTCCCGCTTTCAGGGCTCGGTGAAGCGATTGCGGCGCGTAATGTGACAAATGGCGAGGAATGTCCAGACCCCACCATCGTTTTCCCGTCAGCGCCGCCTGAAAGCTGTCGATGTTCGGCACTGCAATGACGAGAAGTCCCCCGGGCTTGAGAAGGCGGCGAAGCTCCGCAAGCAGTCCGAGCGGCTCGGCAATATGTTCAAACACCTGCCAAAGAGTGACGACATCGAATGATTGCTCTGGCAGTTCGTGATCCGAGAGCTTGCCGTCGATGATATGAACGCGGCCATTTCGCTGCTCGTCAGCAA
>CAZCGY010000081.1:0-3022 GCA_964498355.1 uncultured Gammaproteobacteria bacterium
CGCAGATCATCCGTGACGCCCGGGAGCACGGCGTCGTAGCGGCAAAGCTGTACCCGGCCGGCGCAACCACAAACAGCGAGAGCGGAGTGCGGAATATCGAGTCGCTGCAGCCGGTGTTTGAGGAAATGGCGAAAGTCGGCATGGTGCTGTGTGTGCACGGCGAGGACCCAGACCAGCCCGTGCTCGAGCGAGAGCGACACTTTCTGGATTGGATCGAATGGATCACGGCGCGGGTGCCAAAGTTGAAGATTGTCCTCGAGCACATCTCATCGGCCGATGCGGTCGAATGCATCCTTGGGCTGCCGGACAATGTCGCAGCAACGATCACGGCGCACCATCTTCGTCTCACGCTCGACGACGTTTTTGGTCAGCTCTTCCAGCCGCATCACTTCTGCAGACCATTGCCGAAGAGCGATCATGACCGGCGTTCTCTCCGTGAAGCAGCGACAAGCGGCCACCCGAGGTTCTTTTTCGGGTCCGATTCTGCTCCGCATCCGAAATCGGCGAAGGAGTCGGCTGACGCGCCGCCGGGTATTTTCTCGTCCCCTGTCGCGCTGCCGCTGCTCGCAACGATCTTTGAGGAAATGGGAGGGTTGGATCGGCTTGAGGATTTCACGTCGCGGTTCGGCGCTGAGTTCTACGGGCTGCCGCTCACTGAAGAACGGCTCGTGTTCGTCCGCGAGGAATGGACTGTCCCCGAGCGATACGGACCGTTCGTGCCCTTTCTTGCCGGCCAGACCTTGCCCTGGCGAGTTGCGGAATGACTGCACACCGACCCTATGGTCGGTTTTTTCGCACGAAAAAACCATCCAGATGGACGGTTATGCATTTTCTTTTCTTCGGTGGGATCGCTTGATCTGAATGTACGGGTCAGTGCTTGTGCCGGACTTGTCCGCTCGCTCACGCATGAGTTTTGCCGGATACTTCTCGGAATTGTATGCCAGTTTGTCGCGGACGATTACCTCAGCATCCAGTCCAAGAAGAGCGCACATTTCAAGCGCGTAGATGAGAATATCCGCCAGTTCACGAGGAAGTTTTTTCATCCTCTCGCCGTCAGCCTTCAGCGCTTCTTGCGTCATGTCGTTCCACTGGAAGAGTTCGAGCAGTTCACCGGCTTCGATGCTGATCGACTTGGCAATGTCGGACGGGCGAATGCCGTCCCAGCCGCGTTCGACAAGAAATGTGCGGATGTCCGCGCAAAGCTGTTTCATATCCACCTCGTTGGTAAAGAGCTTTTGCCTACTCTACGGGACCCCATCAGGATCGTCAAGGCCACATTGACGGACCCACCCCGCATCTCGTACACTATGTTCGCTTTTCCCTTGTGATCTTTCACAACTCAAACGCGTAGGAGGGCGACGATGTCTGTGGACACGAAGCGCCCTCCGCGGCGCTATCCGGCTTGTTTGCCGCCAGGAGAATTCGACGCGCTGTATCTGTCCATCATCAGAAGCGAACTTCGGCTCGGCCGACCGCTGCCGGATGCCGCGCGGCTGATCGAACTGGGTTATCCCGGACTTCCGGCGGAGATACGCGGTCATGGTGGCAGACAGAACGTGCTGAAGCGATTCGGTTACTGGGACAACCCCGACCGTGCCTATGAGATCATCAGGCACCTCTGCATACATGGGTACCTTCCGACGCCGACAGCATTACGCAGGGCGGGTTACAACAACATCGTCTGTGTCATCCACGGTCAGTTCGGCGTCGAGGCGTTCGCTCATCAATACGGCCTCCGTTGCTGGAAAACCGACGAGCTTCGACGACGGAATCTCCATCGACAACGTGCGGTCGGGAAGACGATTGCCGCTCTTGCCAGAAAGAAAGGTTGTTTGCCGCGCCACGATGAACTCGGCGCAAAAGCTGAGACCATCGTGAACCATAATGGAGGGGTAACGGCGCTTCTTCGCAAATATCTGGAGGGCGCGAAGAACGTTCATGACGGTGTATGGCTCGCTACGCTCCATGGACCGCGACCGCGATCGTCCTACAAAGCGTGGACGGAGAGAAAACTTGCGCGCGCGTTGTGGCCATACGTTGTCCGCTGGATCAGGTCGGGCGGGCAGATTGCCATCACAACCATGATCCACGAGGATCAGCGGTGGGATCTGCGCCATCTCGTCAGTCGCTATGGAGGAATCCAGCGTCTGCTGGAAGAACCGTGTTTCCCGCAAAGGGCAATGAAGCTGCTGTGGCTGTCGTACGTCGAGGGTGAACTGCTTCGCCTGGCGCCGGACGAATTCCGGCGGCGCATTCTCCCGCCCCGGACGTTTTTCCTCTGCAACGCGCCAACCTTGGAGCACATCATCCACAAACGCTGCGGCGGTTACCGCACAGTGGCAACAGCGCTTGACATGCACACACGGCGTGACGCACTCCAAATCGCGTCGCGGCGTGACACGCTGAATGCCGTATTGAACCAGGCGTGCAAGCGTGGAACATTCCCGACCGTGACCGAGTTGCGCTGGCGTGACCGCCGGATGGTACACAATGCCCACGGCCTGCCGCTGTTCCTACGGCAGTGCTCCGGAATTCGGGAATTACGTCTGATCATGAGTCAAACAGCGCTCCGCTGGCGACGAGAATGCCGCCGGAACGGGCACGACAAGCGACGCCACACCCTGCTGCTCGATTCGGCCGCGCTGCTCCTGACCATTGTCCAGGATGCGCAGCGGTACCGACGCTCCTTCCGCTTTCGCTGACCACCCCTTCCTTCCGAAGGGGTTTTTTTGATACAAAGGAATAATGGCGGAGGGTGAAACCCGCGAACTCCCCGCACGATATCCGGGTGCACGGCAGGCTTGCACCTCATCCGCCGCGGTCGGGGTACCGGGGCTCGAACCCGGGACCTCATGCACCCCATGCATGCGCGCTACCAGCTGCGCTATACCCCGACCGCGGCGGACAAAATCTGTTGGTGAACGTTGCACCTTTACCCCGCATACGAACGAAGCGAGTTGTGCGGGGCCATGCAAGCGCGCTACCAGCTGCGCCACACCCCGACCCGACACTTCATGCGCGC
>CAZCGY010000082.1:0-2999 GCA_964498355.1 uncultured Gammaproteobacteria bacterium
GACCGGGCCAAGCGCAAACAGCTTGACCGGCTGCGGCAACGCGGCGTATCCGTGTTCCTGGTATGCGCGAGCCAAAGACAACGCGTGCGATGGCCGAAGCGCCGCTTGGTACCCTTGGGCATCGGTGAGCGTGACAAGGGCATCGCCGTAGACACCATTATCCTTGCCGGGGCGATACAGCCGCAGGTCTTCAACGGCAGGTGTGTCGACCTTTTGAAACCCAAAATCGCGGGCAATGCCTTCGGTTCGGATGAGAACATCATCCCAGGTCGGTGCGTCCGCCGGGAGTCGGTCTTTGAATCCTTCGAGCAGACGGACCGGACCCGTGCGAAACGCCGGCTTCCCTTCCTCTTCTTTGGCATCTTTCCCCAGGGTTGCCCTCTTTGCACTCATGGCAGTGCTTCAAACAGGTAGGATGGCGGGCGAAACGCGTTCATGCGCGTGAACGGCCATACGCGGAACCATGCGTGGCCGACAAATGACGAACGTGTCACCGGTCCAAGAATCGACGATCGTGAATCAAGGCTTGAGGGACGATTGTCCCCCATGACAAAGTATTCGCCCTCGGCAAGTGTCACTGGCGCGCCACCGCTCGTCTGAACATTTGGGTCGAGATACGCACTTTCATCAAGTTCGGCTCCGTCAGGATGCTCCGCATTGACGATGACGACCGTACCATTATGAAACTCGAGAGTTTCGCCCGGAAGACCGATCACTCGTTTGATAAAAAACTGAGAGGGGTCTTTTGGATATTTCAAAACGACTACATCGCCGCGTTTCGGTTCACGAAAGCGGTAGTCGATCTCATTGATGATGAGGTACTCATTGTCATAAAACGTCGGCTCCATCGATGCGCCTTTGACGTAGAACGGCTGGAAGAGATAGAGGCGGACCGGAATAATGATGGCAAGCGCAATGACAACGACTTTCACAACTTCAAAAAGGAACCGGGCACCCGATTTCACGAGAAGGGGAAATTGCGGTCTTCCTTCATCAAAACGTGGTTGTTCTTGCGACTGTTGCATATCATCAGAGAAGAGGGCGACCTACCCCGCTGCTTGGTGGATGATGGAGAACTTCTGGCCTGTCCCGCCAATCCATCGCAGTGGACGGGCCTGCCCGCCGCTGGTGGGCGATGCTGGAGTTGAACCAGCGACCTCTATCGTGTGAGGATAGCGCTCTGACCAACTGAGCTAATCGCCCCAGCTACGGCAGGCGGGACGGGCGAACCTCCGACCGTACGGATGTGAACCTCCGCAGTCGGACGCAGAGTCGGGGCTGACTTCGTCAGTCGGGTATTGCCAGAAGCTGCAGACCGAAAACGCCAAGATGCAGCACGAGAAAAAAGCGCCGCTCGCACACAACGTTGGTTACCCTTGCGAACGAAAAACGAGCCCAAATCGTGTGTAGTATACCACATTTGTCCGAACGAGCAAGGGCTATGATAAGGACCTGAGACGCCACACCGCAATCATGCTTTCAAGGATAATCCCGAGGTGAAACTTGGATCTGCCAATATGTCGCTCTGTAAACGTGATGGGAATTTCGCGGACAGTTTTTCTCGAACGCCAGAGCCGGTACGTTACCTCAATTTGGAAATGATACCCGATGGCGCTGATCTCAGAAAACGGCAGGTCGGACAACGCGGATCTGCGAAAGCATTTGAATCCACCGGTGAGATCGCGGATGGGGATACGCAGAATCGTGCGCGCATACCAGTTCCCTGCCTTGCTGATGGTACGCCGAAACCAATCCCAGTTGCGTATGGAGCCTCCCCGACAGTACCGAGAGCCCAAAACAAGATCAGCGGTGCGCGCAGCATCGAGCAGCGCCGGGATCTCCGAGGGCGCGTGTGAACCGTCTGCATCCATTTCAATGAGATAGTCCGCCCCATGTTCGAGCGCAGAGGAAAAACCGGCAAGGTACGCGCGACCAAGCCCTTCCTTCTTTGCCCGATGGAGCACGGCAAGGTTTGCATAGTGTGCGCACAGCGTATCGGCAAGCTCACCTGTTCCGTCCGGAGAGTGGTCATCGACAACAAGGACATGAAGCCCGGATATGGGAAGCGAAAAAATTTCCTTGAGAATGGCGGGGAGATTTTCCCGTTCATTATAGGTCGGGACGATGACCCAGACATTCATGACGGTGTATGCGCAACGAAAAAATAGTGCAGCAACCAGAAGCTCGGGTGGACGGACCGGTCGGCAAATGGAGCAAGGAGTGACCCGATTTCGGACCTGGACATTTCATTATGAAACGGTTCCTCCACCGGGCAAGTCGCACTGAACCGGCGTACCCCCCACAGTCGTGTCGCGCGCGGTACGGAGCCGAAAAAAACTCCGCCCGGGCGGAGAACACGGAGCACGCCGTGCACCGCGCGATCCGGAAAGACAAGATGCTCAAGCACTTCGGTGCACACCACCGCCTGGAACGAATGATCAGGGAACGGCAGCGCTTCGGCATCCGCCTGTTCAATGCGCATGTGCGGCGCATATCGCCGTGCCCGCTCCACATTCCGTGGGTTCAGATCAATCCCGACCGAGCCGGCCGGCAAATGGCGAAGCATAAGCCCTGAGCCGCATCCGAGATCAAGAACAGGTCCGCGCACGTGCGCACGCATGAGACGCATCGTCGCCCGCTCCCGCAGCCGGTGCATGATGGTCTCAAAACCGCGAAGGTGGTCGGCGACATCCGTCCAGTCATAATCTTCCTCCGACGTATAGAAGGGTTTGACGATCTCTCGATTGAAACGTTCCTTTTCCTCTTGCGTATGATAGCGGGCAAGTCGCGCATCCATAGCTCGTGGAGAATACGGAGATATGCTTCACGAGCATAGCAGGATCATCTGCCGGGAACAAGGGTCGCGAGCTTTGACATGCGAGCCAAAAATCGGTAGAGTTGAGTCGATTCCTCTTTTCGTTACCTCACGACATGTACGACACTGCATCACATCCGACGCGGCAGCCAGAGAAACAACAAGCTCCTGATCTCCTGGAACA
>CAZCGY010000083.1:0-2965 GCA_964498355.1 uncultured Gammaproteobacteria bacterium
ATGAGAAGCCCAAGCCAAAATACACTGTATGAGCTCCTGATCATTGCGACGGTGCTGCAAAACGCCACGGTACGACGAAGCCAGCAGATGCTCGACGCACTGCTCGGAGTGTTCGGAACGCGTGTTACGTTTGACAACAAGGAGCTGTGGGCGATATGGCTCCCACGGGAGATCGCAAATGTCCCCGAGCAAACGCTGCGAGATTTGAAAATTGGCTATCGGGCAAAATTCGTGAGGCGCTTGTCCCAAGACTTCGCCGAGGGGAAGATTGACGAAATGAAGCTGCGGAATCTCAACAAAGGGGATGTTAAAGATGCGCTCACGGAACTCTATGGAGTCGGCCCCGAAACGGCGCGCATCCTCCTGTTTGAGGCCTTTCACCACTACGACGTTTTCGATCACATTGCGCCATGGCAGCAAAAAATATACTCCCGGTTGTTTTACGGCAAGAGAATGGTGCCGGTGGAGAAAATTCGCAACGACATCAGAAAACGGTATGGAGAGTACTCCATGCTCGCGGTTCACTATATTTGGGAGGATATCTTCTGGAAACGGAAACATGAAAAGATCGAATGGCTGGAAAAAGAAATCCATCTTTAACCCTAAACCGAGTTGTTGAGAGAGAACAAAAGAACGCTAGAGAATAGCCATGCTGTGCAGCAACAGGACGAAACGAGCCTTGAAGTGGATCGTGGGAATTCTGAACGAGCGCCGCGTGCCCTTCTTAATAACGGGTGGGTTCGCTGCCGCTCTTTATGGTTCCTCCAGGCGCACAAACGATATCGACATCGAGATACGGAAGACTGAATTTCAAAAAGTATTGCCGCGAGTAAAAGAGTTCATCGTATTCGGACCCGGACAGTATATCGACAGAAATTTCGATGTCCACATGGTAACCCTAAACTTCCATGGTCAAGAGATCGACATCGGCGCCGGGTGCAGAATCTACGACCATGAGGCGACACGATGGCGTCTCATCACGCAAGACCTCGGAGAGCGTCGGAAAAAGAAATTCTTTGGCATGACGCTACCCATTATTCCAAGACAGAATCTTATTAGCATTAAGAAGGCAATCGCACGGAGAAACGACGTTCGAGATGTTAAAGAGCTCACGAGATCTGGACCAGGACAGAACGCCTGAGACGAACCATGCTCATCGGCATTGATTGCCATCAGCTTGAGGGAGAACGAACCGGCGTGGGTCGGGTGCTGAAAAATTTGCTTCACGAGTGGGCGAAGACCAATCCGTTTGATGCAAACTTGTATTTCCGGAAGGCTGTTCCCCGTGACGTCCAAACGCTCTCGTGGGGGACGCCGCGAATCCTCGGCGGTTCACCCAACGTGTTTCGGTATTTCGGCATTGCCCGGGCGGCGCACCGAGATCGGGTTGATGTACTGTTTAGCCCGATGTATTTGGTGAGTCCCTTCTACCGCGGTCGGGCAGTTCCCATGATCCAAGACATTTCCTACGAAGCGCACCCGGAGTGGCTAAACCTGAAGACGCGGTGGGTGTTCCGCAGCATGGCCAGTTGGTCTGCCGAACGGGCCGCAGCGGTCGTCGTGCCGTCTGCGTTCACCAAAAGCGAGGTGATGCGCCTCTACCGGCTGCCGGAAAAACGAATCACGGTGGCCCCCCTCGCTGCCGATCCGGTTTTCTCCCAACCCCTGCCAGCCGGGGAAGCCGAACGGGTAAAAAAGGACTATAATCTGAACGGGCGTTTTCTGTTGACCCCGGGCACCATTTTCACCCGCCGGCACATCCCCGAGGTGCTCTATGCGGTTGAGGCTCTCGCAAACGAATTTACCGACCTGCAGTATGTGCTGGTCGGACGCAATGAGACCCGTCCACCATTCGACGCTGCGCGCCGCATCGCGCACCTGAATGCGAGCGCGGGACGGCCGGTGGTAATCTGGAAGCAGCACGTGCCGGACGCAGATCTTGTGGCACTCTACCGCGGCGCCGCTCTTACGGTGTACCTGTCTGACTACGAAGGGTTCGGGCTGCCGGTCATCGAATCGCTCGCCTGCGGCACGCCGGTGCTCACGAACCGCTCAAGCGCGCTCACCGAAGCAGGCGGGGAAGCTGCGTGGTACGTCGGCAACCCCGCTGATGCGGAACAAATTGCGATCGCCATTCGCAACGTGCTGACCAACGAGCGGCTCCGGACGCTCCGGGTGGAAGTGGGACGCGCGCACAGCGCAAATTTCCGCTGGGAGAAAACTGCCCGCATCATCACCGACGTCTTCCACCGACTTACCAACACGCCATGAGTTCGCGTACGGTCCTATTAACGCTGCTCATCATCACCAGCGCGGTCGTGGCACACGGCGTGCTCCCCCGCGAAGCGCTCCTTATCTGGACCGGGCTTGCGCTGTTTTTCGTAGCGTGTTCCCCCCTCGAAGAAGGCCTCACGCTCTTTCTCTCCGCAATGCCGATTCTGCCCGCGCTCACGCTCGGCGCAAGCGACAACTTAAACGCCTGGATTTTTCTTATCCCCGTCTTGGGGATACGCGCGTGGCTCGAGCGGCCGGCACGCCCCTCGAACCGAATGTCCCCGGACACTCCGGCAGCCAAACGTCTTGTGATCGGCGCACACCTGCTGCTTATAGTCGCTGCGCTCTCGGTGCTGATTGCCGCCGATCGAACCTTTGCGCTGGAAAGACTCTTGTTTCTCGTACTCACGTTGCTGCTGGCGGCCATCGTGGGGACGCACATCGGCCGAGGGGGAAAGCGCGAGGTGTTGACCCGAGCGCTCTGCACTGGTATCGTCATCGTCGTTCTCATAGGTTTCTTGCAGCTCGTCTTGGTCAAAACATTGGGCCTGAATACGTTCTGGAGTTTCTGGGCGCTGTCCGTGATCCCCATGCTGTTTGGCGAAGCGTTAAGCCAGGTATTGCTGGTTTCCAACTCGTGGTTCGCCTTCCTTCCGGCACAACCTCCGACCCTGCGCATGTTCTCGGTCTT
>CAZCGY010000084.1:0-2802 GCA_964498355.1 uncultured Gammaproteobacteria bacterium
GACACGACATATTGAACACCTTCACGAGAATAATGGTGAAAGGAGCAATATGCGCTTCAATCCGCGAGAAATCGTCACCCGATCGAAGAGGAACCAAGGCAGAGTGAGACAAACTGCCAGAGGACTCGGCATCAGTCCGGGCGCACGGTCATCACCTGGCGAGAACGGCCTTATGTGGATATCAAAGTATGAGCAGACAGAAAATACGCCCTTTTGCTCAGGTGTTCAAAATGTATCTGCCACAATGCGGACACGAAGATACGATGGTGTCTTCTCCCTCCATCACATGTGCGTTGAGCAGAATGGTTTGCGGTAAGACAAAAAGCTCGCCACAGCGAGGTGCAGAGCCCGGCACCGACAGACAGATGCGGTGCTCAGCGGGGTTTACTCAAGAGGGACATCCTCTGAAAGATTGAGAATCTCGACTGTACCGCTTTCGGCATCGCCAGAGCCACCTTCGTCAACTTCGGGGACCGGGAAAGGAGTGATGCCGAATCCATTGCTCGAAAGAAGATCTTTCGCAAGCGGCACGATCATGCGTTCCGGCATGCCCGCCGCCGGCTCCTGAAGAGGAAACGCGAGCCCAGGAACGAGCAAATCGCGCCACTCACCGCTGTCGAGCGTCCGGTTCATGAGAATCAACACGTGCTCAGGCTCGGCCAGTTCAACGGTGCTCACACCCTCGCCTTCCGGCGGAGAAGAAGCGTTGAGTGCATCCAGCACTTCATCCCACGACTGAACAGCAGGATACGCCGAGGACTTGAATGTCTGGGTTTGAATACCAAAGGCGCTCTCGACCTTGCCCGTCGCGATATTGATGGTCACCGTCATGCCGACAGGGTCACCCCAGAGCGTGAAAACCTTCTTGTCGTTCACGAGAAGCGGATAGAGTACCGGAACGGTGGACACCTCAATCGGCCGAACATCAGACACAGGAGCGTCTTGCTCACCCTCAGCGGTCTCCGGCGGGAGGGTTTGTTGAAGGTATCGCCGGTCCACAATCGGTGTTCCATATGCAGTGCGGCTGATGCCAAAAGTATCGAGAAAGCTGTTCGCCGTCCGGACAAGCACCTCATCTGCTGGAACATCAGGGGCTTCCTCCTTCCTCTCTTTCGCCTGGGCAGCTAACAACTGCTGTATCCCCTGAGAAATCGCCACGGTCCCCTGTTGTGCGCTGACATCAACCACGTATCCATCCGGCGTCAGGATACTGAACTGCTGCAAGGTTGAGCGACCCTGGCGCGAGAGATCCACCCCGCCGATACCCAGCGTGCCAAGTGTCGCGGCAGGAAAGCGCAAGGGGTCTGACGGCAGCTCCCGCTCCAGCACGGCAACAGTCACATCGGCAAGCGCTACAGCAGCACCCTTGTACGAATAGCGAATCCCGCCGACCGGTGCCGGGATCCCCTTGGTGTCGCTCGACACCGCACCCGAAGCGAGCGCATCTTCGCGTTCGCTCGCTGTCGGCGCCTGCAGTTGAGCAAGATCGCCGAACGCCGCGGGCCCGACTGCCGCGATGGAGAGGGTATTCCCGGGAGCAAGCGCCGGCCGCGAGGAGAGCGTCAACGCTCCGACGACCCCGACGGCAAGGGCAACGAGAACAAGGCCAAGGATGAGTTTACTGTTTGTAGCACTCATGGGTGCTGAAGTGATGGATACGCTGTTGCCATCACAGTATACACCAAAAGTGCGGATATGTCGTCCCCCTTTTCAGTGCCGACAAGAGATTCCGCGCACCGGAGCTACTTCTTGCCCCACAGCCCGACGACATTACCCTCGGTGTCCTTGAAATATGCAACAAAACCCATATCGCCGACGGGCATTTTTCCCCGAAGAATAGCGCCTCCCTTCGCATCGACTTTTTTGAGGGCTGCATCGACGTCGTCAACACCAATCGTGATGACCGGAACAGGAAGTTCGGCTGTGCGTTTGAACATTCCGCCGTTAATAGCACCCGCCTCTTTCGGCATCTGGGTTTTTTCATCGACATCGACCGTCCGGATGAGTGTATACCCCATGTCGGGCATGCTCTGCATGCCCCACCCGAAGACGTTTGTGTAGAACGCGCTTGCGCGTTCCACATCGTCCGCCGGGATTTCGAAGTGTACGACTTTGTTCATAGTTGTTCCTCCAAAAATATTATTTCATGAACTATTCTCGACTTCGGTGCAGATTTCAATCCTTGATACGAGTTTTTTCTTCAGATGGCTGGGGGGAATGGATTCGAACCATTATACCTGCCTCCAAAGGGCAGTGTCCTACCATTAGACGACCCCCCAATGACGAGACCCAGAAATATGCCGGATGGCGTTGCTCACATGTACCGACCATCAGAATACTGGTTACTGATACCATAAAAATGGACACTGGTCAAAGCACGGATCACAAAGCTTGTGGTACACTTCTGGCATGGACTGTCCCTTCTGCTCCCCAGAACATCTCGCACATCGCACCCTTGAAGAAAAAGAGTTTGTTCGCGTGATCGCCAGCGACCCGCGCCTCATGCGGGCGCATCTTTTGGTCATTCCCAAACGGCATATCGAGAGGCCGTCTGAGCTGACGAAGAATGAGCGCGACGAGCTGTTTGATACGCTCTTCACTTACCAAGTAAAAATCCTTGAACGGATTGCGCCTGGATGTGATATCCGTGAGAATCTCCGTCCATTCCAAAAAGAAAGTCGGCTCAAGCGCCACCATCTGCACTTTCACCTCCAGCCCCGAACATTTGAGGACGAGCTCTACCAGAGCAGTCAGCGACATGAAACGGCGCTGTTCCGTCCGTTGGATGATGACGAGATGGAA
>CAZCGY010000085.1:0-2376 GCA_964498355.1 uncultured Gammaproteobacteria bacterium
CATATGTTCCCACCCAGCCATACCGGTCAAGCATCAAGGCGGCGAGCACAGTAATCATGGAAAGGACAAGCCGGGCGTTCACGCACTGCGCGCACATCTTTTCTCCTTCCATCCCAGTAAGCCGGTAACGTTACGCTACGGTGATGAGGGGAAAACGCCAAGAAACGTGCCCGTTGGATGCTTGACACAACTGGTTGTCTCTGCTATTGTTGCCGGTCTTCTTGTTCCTTGCTGAAAGGAGGTTGTGTGCCAACCTACTATTTCATGATCGGCATCCCGGGATCAGGAAAGTCGACCTGCGCTGAGATGCTCGCGTCAGGCGGAGCCGTGATTGTTTCTCCTGACGCGTACCGCGAGCGGTATCGGCGCAAGTCGGACGCCGAAATCTTCGCCGCGGCGCGTGCTGAAGTCGCGCTGCACCTCAAGGCCGGCCGCGATGTGGTGTTCGACGCGACAAACACCATCCGTCTACACCGCACGGAAAATATCTTCGCGGGTAAACCGTATGCCGAACGGACGATTGCCGTCGTCATGCAAACACCTCTTGAGGAGTGCCTTCGGCGCCATCACGAGCGTGTCAGCCGGGGCGTACGCGTGACCCTGTCGGACGAGACCATCGCCCGGATGCAGCGCCAGCTCGAGAGCAATCCGCCGGACTCCATGGAGGGGTTCGACACCATCTGGCATCTGACGCCGGATTGGGTTCTCCCAAGAATGTAATGCAAACTTCTGTCACTACTGCGCCGTTGCTTGACGCAATCCGGTGTCATGACAGAAGTTTTTCTTTTCCAGTGAACCGCCCCCGATCTGACCCCGCGGTCAGTCATTGTTTCTGAAAGTGGGAAAAGGAGAACGCCGAAGGGCACTGATCGGCAAGAACGCATGCGCCGCAGTCCGGCCGTTGGGCCGTGCACACCGCTCTGCCATGATGGATAAGAAGGTGGGTGACCTCGTGCCACCTGCTCTTCGGAATGGACGCCATGAGATCGCGCTCAATCTTCGCGGGATCGGAATGTCTGGTCAACCCCAGCCGACGTGAAAGTCGCATCACATGGGTGTCGACCGCGATACCGTCGGACGTTCCCATCAGCTCGGTGAGAACAACGTTGGCTGTTTTCCGCGCGACGCCGCGAAGCGTAAGCAAATCATCCATATTCAAGGGAACGCGATTGCCAAACCGGTCGCGGACGAGTTGCGCCGTCACGTGGATGGCCCTGGCTTTCGAACGGTAAAACCCCGTCTGTCGGACCATCCGTTCCAATCGGGATAAAGGAATAACAGCAAAATCTTTTGCCGACCGGTATTTCGCAAAAATCGGGCGAGTGACTTCATTGACCTTTTTATCCGTACACTGCGCGGATAAGATGACCGCGGCGAGAAGTTGGAAAGGCGTGCGGTATGTTAAGGATATCCGCGCGTTGGGATACTCCTTCTGAAGGCGGCGGAGCATGGTTACAGCATTTCGGACAATCTTGGGATTCCTCATGCTCCCATTCTATCAAATTGCTGTTTGACGTGGATACACAGCCGTGCTACCGTCAGAAGTCGTTCTTTCTGAGTCATGAGAAAGGAGAGAGGATGATCGCCGTCCTTGAAATGGTTGATGGAGAAAAGCGGATTACGTTCTCGAGCCATTCCGAAAGCGAGTACCTCGCCATCGCCGAACGAAGCGAAACGGCTCATATGATTGTGAAGATCGCCCCCTTGGAGTTTTCTGACGATGAAGAGAGTGGAGCTCACCGCGGGACGCTTGGCATCCTCCTGCGGCTGGATATGCTTGCCACCGACGACCCCATCCATGGTCTCGTCAGCGAGCTTATTGCGTTCGGCTATCGGCTCAACGAGAAAGGACCCGGGCCCGTTCACTGGAAGAGCGCCTACATCTGAACATTCGCCACATCCCCGGCCGGGGATGTTTTTTTGCACTCAAACGGATAAAGCCTTATAGCCAAAAGGGTATATGGATGTTTACAAATATCTGGTGGGACGCTCAGCGCTCGTGGATCAGCAATCTTGGGTGGCGTGTGGTGCCTGGGGCCAGCCCCGGACTTGATCCGGGGGAACTGGCGACACCCCGGCAGACACCGGGGCAGACGTGGATTTTTGCCGCTGCAGCGGCACCCCGCCAAAGGCGGTGGCAGTCCACTGCTCCCACCTCCTCGGTGGGTCGCCGAAGAGGCGACTTCCGGGGCTTCGTGCCCGCCCTTCGACGAACTCAGGGCGGAATCACTCAGCCCGTCTCGGCATATGTCCCATTCCTTCATTTATTGTAACGCTCCGTCCCTGGGTGTGCCGGTCACCCTTCGGGTGACAACGTCACACCCGTCTCGGCATATGTCCCATTCCTTCATTTATTGTAACGCTCCGTCCCTGGGT
>CAZCGY010000085.1:2476-2783 GCA_964498355.1 uncultured Gammaproteobacteria bacterium
GTGCCGGTCACCCTTCGGGTGACAACGTCACACCCGTCTCGGCTCTCACGACAACAAGCAGTTGTTGTCGCTCGTGGCCTCGACCCACTGAGCTACCAAAAACAGACAACCCGCCATGGTGAAATGTCGGGCTCTCTGGTGCCTGGGGCCAGGATCGAACTGGCGACACGTGGATTTTCAGTCCACTGCTCTACCACTGAGCTACCCAGGCAAAATTGTAGTTCGGGGCAGGTCAGTGCCGCTATGGACACGTGGTGGGCGGCGGAGGAATCGAACCTCCGACCTCGGCATTATCAGTGCCGCGCTC
>CAZCGY010000086.1:0-2367 GCA_964498355.1 uncultured Gammaproteobacteria bacterium
GTACAATTCCATGAAGGTAAGGGAGAAAGAAAATTCAGAAGGAAAAAATCATACAGCAACGGGCATGCGATCATCGATCTGGACAATCGTGCAGATACCTATCTTGTTTTGCCTCTTTCCTTTTGTCTTTTTCATTTTCTTGATGGTCGCAAAATCTCTCCCGCCCTGGCAATCGCTGCAGGAATGCGGTCGATCTCTTTTTTGGACGTATACAGTGCAATGCTCGCGCGGGCCAATGCTGAAACACCGAGTCGTTCCATAAGCACTTGCGCGCAATGATGTCCTGAACGAATCGCAAGCCCCTCCTGGTCGAAGATGGTGGCAAGATCATGGGGGTGGATCCCCTGGACAGAAAAGGAGACCACGCCGAGTCGCTCCGTCGCCTTGCGCGGACCATAGATGGTCACACCCGGGATTTTCCCGAGGATGGCAAGAAGATGTTCGGTCAGTTCCCGCTCATGCTGTTGAATCCAGTCCCAACCGATGGACGTGATGTAGTCGAGCGCAGCGGCGAACGCGACAACGGCGGCAATATTCTGCGTTCCCGCCTCAAATTTCCATGGCAGGTCGTTCCACGTGCTCTGCGCTTTGTGGACTTCCATAATCATATCGCCCCCGAACATGAACGGCGGCATCTTCTCGAGCAACAGTTCCTTGCCGTAGAGAACGCCCACGCCGGTCGGGCCGTACATTTTGTGGCTTGAGAACGCGAGAAAATCACAATCCCAGCTTTGCACATCAAGAGGCATGTGCGCCGCCGCCTGTGCAGTATCGACAAGAACGAGCGCGCCGGCGGCATGGGCTTTCTTGATCAATTCCTTCACCGGCGTGATCGTCCCAAGCACGTTGGACGCCGCTGTGATTGCGACGAGTTTGACTTTTGCGTCCGCCAGGAGCGCAGAGAACGCCTTGACGTCAAGGCGGCCCTCATCCGTCACCGGGATGAAACGCAGCTCAGCGCCGGCGGCATGAGCAAGCTGCTGCCATGGCACGAGGTTCGCATGGTGTTCCATCTCGGAGACGAGGATGGCGTCTCCGCTGCGGATGTTCTGCCTGCCCCACGTGGACGCGACACAATTCGTGCTCTCTGTCGTCCCGCGCGTAAAGATGATTTCTCTGTCGGACCGTGCGTGCAAAAAATCTCGCACCTTGGCGCGGGTGGCTTCGAACAGATCCGTCGCCTTCTCGGCCAGTTCATAGATTCCCCTGTGCGCATTCGCGTTGGCCGTGCGATAGAAGGCCGCCGTCGCATCGATGACAGATGCTGGTTTCTGCGTCGTGGCGGCGTTATCGAGATAGGCAAGCGGCTTGCCGTGCGACTGGGAGGCAAGAATCGGGAATTCCGTGCGGATGGACTCAACGGTTCGGGAGGTCGACATAGATTGCATCGTTCTGGATATGGACAGGATAGGTCGCGACCGGCTCGTAGGCGGGTAATGCCAATGCCTTCCCCGTTCGGATATTGAAGCGCGATCCGTGCAATGGACACTCCACACACGCATCGTCGATCATCTCGCCCATCGAGAGTGACGCCTGCGCGTGAGTACACCGGTCGTCCGTGGCATACACCCCGTCTGAGAGATGATAAAGACAAAGAGCCCGGCCGTCAACAACAACGCGCTTCATCGTCCCAACAGGCAACTTGTGAAGAAGAAGCGCCTTGGTCATTATAGTCGCGCCAGATGGTTCTGCCAACGCTCACGCAAATCGAGCTGGGCCTCCCTCTGCGGCACCTTCGAGAGAAGATCCTCAACAAACCCCCTGACAATAAGCTGTTGCGCCGCAGCCGGATCGACGCCGCGGCTGCCAAGGTAGAACAACTGTTCAGGGTCGATGGGTCCGGCGGCCGCCGCATGGGCGGCTTTCACGTCCTGCGCTTCAATTTCAAGCGAGGGCGTCATGGAGGCGCGTGCACCGTTACCAAGCAGCAGCGCGCGGCTTTCCAAAAAAGCATCGGAGGAGGACGCTTGTTTCTCAATCGCAAGCGTTCCCTTCACATCCAGCCTCGCACCGGCCTGCAGCAACGTCCGCAAACGGACTGAACTCATGGATCCCTTCCCAACATGCTTCTCCTTCAACACAAGATGTATCGGCGCTCCAGAGCTGCCGGCAATGATGCCGAGGAGTTCCACAGAAGCGCCCTGTTGGAGAGAAAGAGAAATCGTCCGATGGAGCGAGGAGGAGGGCATGAGATTGAGGACGTACACGACATGAACGTTCTCCGGGACGGCGAGAGACGACTGGACGACGCCGCCGGCCGCCTGAAAACCGTCCTCGAGAAACAGGAGGTTCCCGTCAGCGGGGAACGAAACCTTTTCGGGCAGATGGTCGGTTGTCGCGCGCTGGACCTTCATCCGACGCTTCCTT
>CAZCGY010000087.1:0-2348 GCA_964498355.1 uncultured Gammaproteobacteria bacterium
ATCAATATGCACAAACACAACGGCTTTTGGCGTTGTTGGCTTCGATATTATTGTGTTGTCGTCGAGATCCGAGTTAGACATCCGCCGGTTCAGCCAGGGCGGTTCATATCTTGCGGCAACTATTATCAATATGCACCATTGCTCATCCTTGGACACTTCGCCGTTTGAACGGAGGATGGCTGGCAATGACGACACCAGTATAAGGACAACTGTTTAGCCCGTCAAGAGCATCCAAACATAGCGCTATCCAGGTTCTCGTACAAGAAAATTTTGCCCAAACAACCCCGGTTTCCCGGAGTCGTCATTGGTCATTGTTGATTTGGACGATCCTACCGTCGCGCAGTTGTGCCTGCCCGTTCGCCTTTGATCTTTTCGGCCACGTTCGGCGGCACCTGGGCGTAATGATCAAACTCCATGGAATAAGACGCGCGGCCCTGGGTGATAGACCGGAGCTTTGTCGCGTAGCCGAACATCTCAGCCAGCGGCACGATGGCGTCAACAACCTTCATCTGCTGCCGGTCGCGCATCTCTTTGATCTCGCCCCGCTTGGAGTTGAGATCACCGATGACATCGCCCATGAACTCCTGCGGCGTGATGACTTCGACTTTCATGAGCGGTTCAAGGAGGACGGGTTTCGCGCGGCGCGCGGCATCCTGGAACGCCATGGAACCGGCGATCTTGAACGCCGCTTCGCTCGAGTCGACTTCGTGATAGCTTCCGTCATACACTGTCGCTTTCACGTCCACGACCGGATAGCCGGCGATGACGCCATTGTCCAATGCTTCTTTGATGCCTTTGTGGATGGGGAGGATATATTCGCGCGGGATGACGCCGCCTTTCACTTCGTCCACGAACTCAAAGCCCTTGCCGCGCTCCTGCGGTTCGACACGGACCCAGCAGTGGCCGTACTGCCCGCGGCCGCCGGACTGCTTGATGTACTTGCCCTCGGCCTCTGCGGTCGTCGTAATCGTTTCTTTGAACGCAACTTGCGGCGCACCGACGTTTGCGCCCACGTTGAACTCCCGCTTCATGCGGTCGACGATGATTTCGAGGTGCAGCTCGCCCATGCCCGAGATGACGGTCTGGAGCGTTTCGTCGTCGGTGCGGACGCGGAAGGTCGGGTCCTCTTCTGCCAACCGCGCGATGGCAAGGCCCATTTTCTCCTGGTCCGCTTTCGTCTTCGGCTCGATGGCAACAGAAATGACCGGTTCAGGGAAGGTGATGGATTCGAGCAGGACCGGGTGGTCCGGGTCGCAGAGCGTATGGCCGGTGAACGTGCGCTTCATGCCGACTGCGGCAGCAATTTCACCGGAGAACACTTCGGTCACGTCTTCTCGGTGGTTTGCGTGCAGACGGACGATGCGGCCGATGCGTTCTTTTTCTCCCGTATTCGCGTTCAGAACGTACGACCCAGCTTCAAGTTTTCCGGAATAGATGCGAAAGAAGACGAGCTTGCCGACGAACGGGTCGGCCGCGACTTTGAAAGCAAGCGCGGTAAACGGCTCGCTATCGTCTGGTCTCCGCTCAACCGGGTTGCCGGTCTTTGGATCGGTTGCTTTGATCGGCGGAACATCGAGTGGAGAAGGCAGGTAGTCGTTCACCGCATCGAGCATGAACTGGACGCCTTTGTTCTTCAGCGCGGAACCGCACAGGACGGGAACAAGATGGTTCGCGATGGTCGCGCTCCGCAGCACGCGCTTCAAATCCGCGATCGGAACCTCTTTGCCTTCCACGAACATGTTCAGGAGCGTTTCGTCGTTTTCTGAAATCGCTTCGACCAGTTTTTGCCTGTACTCCTCAACGAGATCCTTCATCTCCGCCGGGACATCCGTATCCTCCCATTCCTTGCCCAGCTCGTCTTTGTAGATACGCACCTTTCGTTCGAACAGATCGATGATGCCGGTGAATTTGTCTTCGGCGCCGATCGGCAGCTGGATCGGGTGGGCGTTTGGGGTCAGCCGATTGCGGATGGACTGCAGGTCTTTGAAAAAGTCGGCACCCGTTCGGTCGAGCTTGTTAATAAAGCAGATGCGCGGCACGTTGTATTTATCTGCCTGGTGCCACACGGTTTCGGATTGCGGCTCGACGCCCGCGACGCCGTCAAAAACAACCACGCCGCCGTCAAGCACGCGCAAGCTGCGTTCCACTTCAACGGTGAAGTCGACGTGGCCCGGGGTATCAATGATGTTGATGCGATGCTCCTTCCAGAAGCAGGTGGTGGCAGCGGAGGTAATGGTGATGCCGCGTTCGCGCTCCTGCTCCATCCAGTCCATTTCTGCTTCGCCCTCGTGGACCTCGCCGATTTTATGTTTTTTCCCGGTATAAAAGAGGACGCGTTCGGACACGGT
>CAZCGY010000088.1:0-2302 GCA_964498355.1 uncultured Gammaproteobacteria bacterium
GACTTCATGAACATCTACCCGGCCCAAGGGCAGGGGATTGTGACGGCCCGGATCGTCACGTCGCCCGGCCACATGAAGCGTGTCCTGATGGCACTCCAGGATAACGTGAAGAAATACGAAAGTCAGTTCGGCAAAATCGAGGAGGCGCAAGCGCCGGGGCAGGGCATCGGATTCCAGGCCTCATAATGGTACAATAGGACCATGCGGGTTGAACAAAGACCAACATTTATTCCTGCACCGCAAAAAGGACGACGGCGCTGGCCGTTCTCGTTCTTTCGTACGGTCAAACTCCTTATCTTTCTCGTGGTTGTCGGCGCGATTGTTGCTGGCGTTTTTGTCATCTTGAAAACGCCAAAACGGTTCAACGTGCTCGTGATCGGGTCAGACCAGCGAATCACGGGTGAGGGCAGGTCAGACGTGCTCATGATCGTTTCTGCCGCGCGCAGCTCAAAAGACGCGACCACGATCCTCACCATCCCAAGAGATACAAGGGTGGAAGTTCCGGGTTTTGGGATGCAGAAAATCACCCATGCGTATGCCTTGGGTGAGCAGAAGCAGGACGGCAAGAACCTCGGCAACATGACGCTGACAAAAGAGACGGTCGAGCAGTTCTTGAACATCCGCATTGACGGCACGCTTGAGGTGACGTTCAACAGTTTCGAGATGCTTATCGACTCGCTCGGCGGCGTGGTGACCCCGACCTACGGCAAGCTGGATGGGCCGGCTGCTCTGAAAATCGTCCGCGACAGAGCGCGCGAAGGCGGCGATTTTGCACGGACGGCTGACCAGCGCGAAATTCTCGTTGAACTGGCAAAGAAAATCCGGGTCGAGAAAAAGGCAGCGGACGTGTTCGAAGCGCTGCAAAAGAACAGCGAGTCGCGCGTCACCATTCCCAAACTGCAGCTCGCCGTGTTCGGCGTGCTTGCGTACATCCAGCACGGCGGGACGATTGATCTTGCCAACGTGCATAACGATGTTATCCCCGGCAAGGGCGAGATGATGTACACGCCGGAGTTCAAGAAGGACCTGTACTACTGGGTTCCTGACCAGGCAAAGACAGACAGCATCGTTGCACAGTGGCTTTCCTGATTCCACATGGACAACGAACCCATCCACAAAGATACGACGGGAGCGACAGGCACAAGCTGGTTTACAGGACAACGTGCGATGCTTGTGTCATTCAAGAAAGCGGCGACACTGCGGTGGAAGATCGCTCTTCTTGCCGTTGTGGCGGTTCTTACCGGCATCGCGGCATGGGGGCTCGTGCATCGCCTGCTGACCTCATCGACGTTTTCTGGCGACGGAGCATGGGTGCTGCTCATCGTGACGTTTCTCGTCTTTTTCGCTCACATCGTTTGTGTGGGCCTGGTCGGCGTGCTTGTCCACGACCATATCGAAGAACTCGCCGTTCTTGTGCTCGCATCGCTTTCCTATACCGTGTGGTTTCACGTCGCGGCATACGCGCTCATCACGCTGCTTCTGTTGTTTCTCGGCATGGCGTACTTCACCGCATCCATCCGGAAGGAGGAAGGCGAACGGGTGCGCTTTTCGCTTGCCCGCGTCTTTGAACGCGGTTTGGGCATGATGCTCGTCGCAGTGCTGCTTGCCGTTTCCATCACATCGTACGGCGTGACGGCGAAGAAAGCAGAGACATCCTCGCAGCAGCCGATTGAACGTATCGGTTCGTTTTTGGGCGCAACGGCGAACGAATCGCTTGGGTTTCTCATCAAGGGCTATAACCCCGATGAAACGGTTGAGCAGTTCCTGCTGCGGATGACATTTTTGTCGGGCGATGCGAGGGGCACGGGGTCCGTTCTCAACGCACCGGTGATTGTGGAGGAAGCGGCAAAGCTCGACCTGAGTCAGCTCTATGCGCAGCTTCCTGACGACGTGAAGCAACGCTTGAATCTGAACGGAGAAATCCCACAGAGCGCGCTTGGCCAGGAGCCGAGTGCGATCATCATGACGCAGCTTGACGAAGCGCGAAAGCGGTTTCTTGCCACCCTCAACGTCCCGGACAAACCTGGGCTGACCATCGGCGAGGCGGTGGAGGGGGCCGTGACGCACGCGCTTATCGTCAAAGTAGGCAACTACGGTCATTTTCTTCCCCCGCTTTTCGGGGTGGCCGTCTTTCTCGTCCTTTCCACGCTTACCTTTCTCTACAGCTTCTGCATTGGCCAGCTTGCGAATGCAGTATTCTGGCTGCTGCGACGGGCGCGGTTTGTCCATGTCCACCGTCTGACCGCAAGCGTTGAGGTCGTCACGCTGGATAACCCCGCGCGCTTATGAAGGACTACTACGA
>CAZCGY010000089.1:0-2288 GCA_964498355.1 uncultured Gammaproteobacteria bacterium
CCGCCGGATCGCTTTCTGTCGGGATCGAGGGTGTTTTTTTACTTTTGACAACCGGCGCGCTCAGCTTTCTCTACCTCGCTCCCTGGCTGACGCCAGTCGCCGTCATCGGCATCGTTGTCGTCACCATCCTTCTCGCAAGGAACTTTCATGCAAAGCAGCCCGTTCCTTCGCCTCGGCGCGCGGCAATCCTCGCCGTTCTTTATTTTGGCTATGGTCTTGGGTTAGGACTCGCGCTGTTATTCCTCGCGCGCAGCATCAATGTCCACCTCGGAGTTCCGGAGAGTATTGGACTTTTTGGGTTGGCATGGTTTCTCGGGTATGCCGTGCTTCTGACTCCGTCCGGGCTCGGCGTGCGGGAGGGCACCATCATTTTCTTTCTGGCCCCGGCCCTCGGCGTGCCAACGGCAACATTCCTTGCCATCGGCTCGCGGCTGGCAATTATCGTTAGCGAGCTGCTGGTGAGCGGGCTGTACTGGATTTTGAGCCGACGTGCTTCCACAAGCTCAAATGTTCCTTGATGCGCTGCCGCTTGGCGCATGCTGCAACGAGAAAAAACAGGGTAACGATCACCGGCCACATGCCACCGATGAGGGACGCGAGCACAAGCCCAAGCCCCACGATACACACGCCATCAAGCGTCGGTTCCATCGCCCTTCGCAATGTCTGAAAGCGAGCGGACAGCAGGTTTTGAATGAAGAAGTAATAAGCGAGAATCCCCAATCCAAAAAGGATGAACACGGTGAAGGGGATGTGTTGTGTTAGCGCGATGCCCAGGGCCGTTGTGAAAACAAGTGTCGCGTCCGCTATGGGCTCGAAGATGCGGGCTCCCCGATCCGATGTCACGCTGAACTTTCGAGCAACCGCGCCGTCGAGAAAGTCCGTCCACAAAGCAAAGAGGTAGAGAAGCAGAGCGCGTTCCGTCTCGCCGCCAATCAAAAGTCCAAACACCACGATGCCGAGCAGTGCCCTGCTCAGCGTGATGGTATTGGGGACATATTGGAGAGTTGCCATCACACGTCAGCATATGCCATGAGAGGATGAACCGTCCACATTCGTCCACGTCGTTTCTCGCAACCCGTTTTCTTCGCGCTTGACAATGCCGCGTCCGCCTAGTAAGGTGGGGCTCTCCAGTTTTGGGGGGCCGGCTGGGCTCTACCCGACCCAGGGCGGGTGTGTCCCACGGCGTTGGGCGACCTTCCCTGGTGTACTGCGGGGGAGGTGTTCTGGCTGGCCCCTCTTGATTATCGTTCAGCGTTGCGGTATCATTGCGTCTGACTGTGACGGAGGGTGGTTGTCCGGGTTGCAGTACACGACCCAGAATCGACGCCGAGATTCTCCGCGACGCCACCCTCCCCATCTGTCCTTTCTCCGTTTCCTGACCGGTTGTTCCGCGCAGCTCCACCCTCGCATGAAGCAGGGCATCTGAGCTCGGGGCAACCGGTGTTTTTTTATTTTGATCTCCCACCGAACTTGCATTGATCGTCCACCCCAACCCTAGGACCAGTGGCGCTGGTTGGGATAGAAATGGGGCTGCATTCGAGGGTGTTGTTTCTTGAATTCGATATACCGGTGTCGCCATTGTTGTATATAGGCCGAAGAGACACTGAGTCGACGGTGGGGGATTTTACGTAGCATCCGCTCAATATACCAGACGCTCTTGCTCGATAGACGCCAGCCATCATGCTTGAGGGTTCGCAAATCCAAGACCCCGTATCCCATGAGCGCGGCATGGTGATCGATGTACGGAGCGGCGTAGCTCAACGCCAGACTGCGGATGTTTGGATACATCGGTTTCCTTCCATACAACCCAACGTCCCGTGACATCCCGACGGTTCCGTACTTCCCATTATGGCGATAAAGAAAGAGCGTATGGTCCAGATAGTCCGCAGACTCCAAATCCAAAATCAGCGGGGGATAGCCGTGATATTCGAGGATGGTTGCCGCCGCGATCACAGCTTCCAGGCAGTGCGCTTTGTTTGTCCGGACGACTCCATCAAGCGTCCGCAGCGTATCGCTCGGATTGTATTTCAGGGTGTAGATCCACTTCTGAACGTCCCGCGGCGTTCGAAGCCGGCGAATAACCGTCCGAACCTTTTTTGGGTGCACATCCAACGAGGAAGCGGCGACAGGTTTTGTCCAAGTCCTTCTGGGAAGGAGTGGGCGAGAGGGCATGGGGTGAGTATAGCAAATACGGAAAACCGAATTTCGATCGTCGTGGTTCTTACCGGCTACGGCGGGAGTGCTTGTCTTTTCCGTCGGATATGCAAATACACCTTTTAGCTAAAAGG
>CAZCGY010000090.1:0-2215 GCA_964498355.1 uncultured Gammaproteobacteria bacterium
TCCCTCGCCCCCGCTCAGCGGGGCTCGGAATATTTTCTCTGTTTCTGGTTTCTTTATCACCGAGCATTAGGAGATCCCTCGCTTCTACTTTTTTGTTTCATTTCGTCACTCGGGATGGATGAGATCCTTCGACTCCCGCGTCTGACGCGGTCGCTCGGGATCATCCCGCACCGGCCTTCTGATTCTTTGGTGCGTGATGAAAACCGTCCGGGGTGTGCCGGACGGCAGATTACTCCTCGACGATGCGAGGCAGCAATGCAAGTTGCTGAAGGAGCTCATGATTGTAGAAAGACGGGCGATGAATCAGCGTCCAGTCCTTTGCCAGCGGCGAAAGCCCGGTACGGTCCCACCGCTTCCATGAGAAATGGTCGGTGACCTCGCCCGTTTCAGGGTTGCGTCGCGTGTACTGTTCGATCTGGCCGTTCGCAATCTGGTGCGCAGGGTCCTTTGACGTATCAAGACGGTGGAACTCCGCCGGCGCGATCCTTTCCAGCAGCATTCTGAAGGCCCAAATGACGTTCCCGTGGCAGACGAGAACCACCTGTTTGCCCGAACATTCGCGCCCCAGCGTCTCGAGAATGCGGTCACAGCGCAGACAGACCTCGCCCATCCACTCGCCTTCGGGGTACGCGCCGTAGAATCGGTGGCGGTTGCGAAGGTCGTGCGCGCCCGGGAATTTTTCCTCCATTTCATTGCGCGGCATGACATCAAGCCGGCCCCACAGCTGTTCGTGCAGGTAGATATTGATGAACCAGACCGCGTTGGGCAGGTCGAGCAGCGCCGCCGTCTCTTTGGCCCGGGCGAAGTCAGAAACGTAGTACCGGTCAAAGCCCTTGGGGAAGCGGGATCGTAGGATTTCTCCCGCGGCTTCGGCCTGCTCCACCCCCTTGAGCGTCAGCCGCCAGTCGTAGCCGGGTCGCTCGCGGAATCCTGGAAGTTCGAAGTACGAATTGTCACCTCTCTTGGACGCGTTCAGCGCAACGTTCCCTTCCGATTCTCCGTGACGGACCAAAACCAGGTCCATCGGCATTCCCGTTTTCTGCATAGGGTCTCCTCGGTGTTGTGAAAGAGCGGTTCAACGTACCACTCGCGCTCCGGGCCTGTCAATGAAAAACCCCCGCGTCTGCAGGGGCTGTTCATCCGCCATCAGCCGGGTCATTTCTGCTCCTTCCGCGATTGATCCGGCATCCCGTCGGTCTGTGCCATCGAGGAATCGACCGAAGCGGCCGAGCGAAGCACGTCTGCTGTCAACAGCGAGTCGGCAAGCACGGCATACGGAACAGCTGCAATCACCAGAGGCCGGGCGAGCCGGTGTTCGAGCAACGCGGAGCGACGCCACACCCGGATGACGAGCGTATTGCCGGGCGGCGTGCAGCGCAGTTTCGCGGCGTGCAGCATCGCATCTATCGCTTTCTCCGCGTATGGCTTGCGGACGATCCTGGTGCCCAAATGGTCGAGCGAGTCACGCGGCACCACATGAACGATAAAGGCGCCCTGATGGTCGCGCTGACCTTCTGTGAAGGTTGCCGCATCGCCGAAAGCGCGTTCCACGGCCTGGCGCGTCTGCCGGATCGTCGACAGCCAGTTGGTTTCTTGAACTTTCAAGCTGTCTTGTGCACTGAGGTCCGAAACAAGGAAGGCGAGAATAAACGCGGCGTGTCCGATCATAGGATCTCCGGTTGGAAAAAGAGCAGTCCTAGCATTGTCGTACAGCGTTTTTCCGTCTTTGGCAAGATCCCCTGGCCATTCCCATTGCCCCCCCGCAAAGTAGTATACTGAGGGTGGACAGATCATGAACCCAAAGCACATGAACACGAGAAAACGAGTCGTCATCGGATCCATAGCAGTCGTCTTCCTTGCATCCCTCGTGCCGGTTTTTCGTGCCCAAGGCGCGGGCATTTCTTTAGGGAGCTTGGCGACCAAAGTGAGTATTCTTCTACGCAAGACACGCTATATCAATGCGGTCAGCGGCAAGATCGCGGCGCGGTATGTGACCTTTGCACCGGGCACGACCGGCTTGGGGACAAGTTTGCAAGCCGCAGTGACGAATCTGGCGCTTCAGGTCACGAGGCAAAAACAGGCAGAGAACATCGTCTATGCGAACAGCGTCAGCGGTCTCAGCGCGAGTACGCTGCAGGCAGCAGTGGATGAGATCGGCGTCGGCCTCTCGGAACTTCTCTTGAAAAAGGGCGAAGTGGCAGAGGGAACTCTTCCA
>CAZCGY010000091.1:0-2144 GCA_964498355.1 uncultured Gammaproteobacteria bacterium
AACCTCATTGTGGTTGCGGTCCTCGGCCTCGCCTTCCATTTCGTCCTGCCGCTCTTCGACCTGGAAGCAACGAACCTGCTCGTCATTTTTGTCATTTTCCTCATTCAGATCAACCTGGTGCTCATGGCGTTCAACCTCCTGCCTTTTCCGCCGCTGGACGGATCTCGGCTGGTTACGACGCTTATTCCTGACAAGTATGTCGCGTTCAAGATGGCATTTGAGCGGTACAGCCCGATGCTCTTGTTCATCCTTCTCTTTTCTCAAATAATCCTTGGCACCAGTTTCTTGAGCGGGCTGTTCAATTGGGTCAACAATGTCGCCGAGCGGATTTTGATGTGGCAGTAAGCGGATCGCCCGAAACTACCACCTACACCTTTAGCCAAAAGGCGTCGTTCGCCGAAGCTTGACATCCTTTTCAGAACTCGGTAGAGTACTTCATGATCCGTCGGACGGTCCGCGGGTCGCTTTTCTTCTCTTCGTACTCACTACCCAATCATGCCAACTATTTCGCAACTGGTACGGAAAGGCCGGTCAAAAACCCGCACAAAATCCGGCACGCCGGCGCTCGAGGTCATGTTGAATCCGCTGAAGCGCAAACGCACAAAAATCCGCAAAGGGAACTCATTCAAACGGGGCGTCTGCGTGAAAGTCACGACGACAACTCCCAAAAAACCGAACTCCGCACTCCGAAAAATTGCGCGCGTGCGTCTTTCGAACGGCATGGAAGTCACGGCATATATTCCCGGCATAGGACATAATCTTCAGGAGCACTCCATCGTTCTCATCAGGGGCGGCCGCGTCAAAGACCTGCCGGGCGTTCGGTATACCATTGTCCGCGGCGTCTACGATGCGCAGGGCGTCGAAAACCGCAAGCAGGGCAGGAGCCAATACGGCGTGAAGCGCCCGCAGAAAGCGTCTGAATAACTATCCGCACCATCATGAGAGGCAAACCAGTCGTCCGACGCACCCTTGACGCAGATATCGTCTACAAGAGCGTTCCCGTTGCACGTTTCATCAACCAGGTGATGCGTCGCGGCAAGAAATCCACCGCCCAGAAAATCGTGTACAGCGCCTTTGCACTCATCAAAGAGAAGTCAGACAAGGAACCGCTCGACGTGTTTGAGCGTGCCATGAAGAATATCGAACCGACGGTGGAGGTGAAATCGAGGCGGATTGGCGGAGCAAACTACCAGATTCCCATTGAGGTCCGCGGCCCCCGCCGCGAGACGCTCGCCATGCGCTGGATTATCGGCGCCGCACAGGGCAGGAAGGCCAAAGGCATGGCCGAAGGGCTGGCCGCGGAACTTCTTGACGCGGTCCAAAATCAGGGTGAAGCGTTCAAGAAGAAAGAAGATGTTCGCAGAATGGCGGAAGCGAACCGCGCCTTCGCACATTTTGCATAGGGCACCGACTATGACGACCTCTGCATCCAAGCCGCGAGCATTCATCATTCGTCCGATGCTTCGGCGGGCAGGCCGCGCCTTCGCACACTTTGCGTAACGAGCCATGAGCGAAGCTGGTCCCCATCCCGATCAAGAAGACGACGGCGCCGAAGAACGATCGAAACGTGAAGAGGTCCGTCGTGAGGAGGAGGCCGGTGTTCGGTATTCACCTTCGGACGTTTTTCGGCAACTCGACGAACAGTCCGCAACGCTTGAGGGAGGTGCAGAAGCCGGCGAGAAAAAGGTTTTGGATGAACAGTTTGGCGAACACATCGATGAGGCCATGGCTGGCGCTCTCCGCGCCGACCGCGAGAAGCAGGAACACGAAGCACCCCCACCGGACGCAACATTTTTTTCTGTCGAGCAGCAGCTCAGGACCGATGCCCAGATCGAGGTGATTGCTGATGATAGTGCTGACGAACAGAATCTTGTCGGTATGCTGGGTGCCTGCCAACAGGTCGGGAGCGGGATTTTTGAACGGAAGGACGGCCTTTCGCTTGCTGACCGGGCAAAGTTCGAACAGGCGGCAAAGCTCTTGAGGGAAGCGGAAACGCTGCACGCCTCGGCGCTCAAAGCGTTCCGCCGACATCTTTTGGAAGGGCAGCAGGACGAGGCAGAAAAGGATTTTCAATTGTACCGAGAGTCAATCCTTGGCCATTCGCTCGAAACGGTGACCGCACAATGGCGCGTACTTGAGCGTTT
>CAZCGY010000092.1:0-1838 GCA_964498355.1 uncultured Gammaproteobacteria bacterium
CGGGAAGCGCGCACCACCCCCAATCCTGCCTGGGAAGGAGGCGAGCGGTCGCCATCCCAATCCATTCTTTCTCAAGAAGGGGCTCACTAAGGTCTTCTTGTGGCAACAGCGATGCTGGTCAACTTGCGCCCACGGCGCAAGGCGCAGGGTTCGAATCCCTGCCGCTGGTCCCGCGAGGCGACCGATGGTGTGCAGAATAGCTGGGAGGCGCTGATCCCCGCACGCCAGTTCGGGCGGAGCCGATCATGAAATACCAGCCCCATCCAGAATCTCAAAGGATGCCTTCACTTCTTTGCGGGAGAGTCATGAACTTTCCCGCCTTTTCTTGCTCCAAAAAAACAGGGAACGGGTCGTTTCGTGACATTTTTTCCCTTGCTCACACCTTCAAAAAATGGTACCCTCAAGAGGTCAACTGACCCATTTTTTGTATGCAGATCACCTGGCACGGACTCTCGTGCATCAGAATTCAGACGAAGGATGCGACTATCCTCGTTGATCCGTTTCCGGCTACCGGCGGGCTCTCAGCACCGCGGCTTCAGGCCGATGTTTTTGTGTTCTCTGACACCGCGAACCCGCAACGGAAGAACGCGCCAGCGGGCGCGTTCGTGCTCGACAGTGCGGGTGAATTCGAGCACAGCAACGTCACCATTCACGGTACGCCCGTCGAGCAGCCCGGCAAGAGCAACGTACTTTCCCTCGCGCTCTTCTCTTTTGCCGCAGAAGGTATGCTCATCGGCCATCTCGCAACCCTTGCGCGTCAGCTCGAAGACAGCGAGCTGGAATACCTTGAGGACGCCGACGTCCTCTTCATCCCCGTCGGCGGGCACGGCGTTCTGAATGCCGACCAGGCAACGGATGTCATCAGCCAGATCGAGCCGCGCATTGTCGTCCCGATGTATTATAAGATTCCCGGTCTGAAGCAGGAACTCGACGGCGTTGAAAAGTTTACCAAGGAACTGGGAGCGAAAAGCACCGAAAACGGCGACAAGCTGCGCATCTCTCGCAAGGAACTGCCGGATGAGGACCTTCGCGTCGTCGTCCTGAAACCATAGCAATGCCGTCGCTTGATCCAGTGCAAAAACCGCAACGGAAGCCGGCACAGAAGAAGCGGCCGACACCCCCAGCCGCCCGTTCATCCTCCCGGCAAGAGCCGAGGGAGCTCATGCCGCCTCGCATGACGCTCATGTGGATGATGATCGGCTCCCTCATGGCGGTTATCATTGTCGGATGGATTCTCGTGCTCCGATCACGACCGCTTTCAACGAGTTCCGGCAACGGCCCGCTCCGCACGATCGTTGAGCAGATCGCGAATTTTTTCTCAACGGCCCGGCAGCCGGCAGAGGAAAATCCGACCAACACGAGCAACGAGAAAATCGACGAACTGCGCAATCGCGTGTTTCCTGAGTTTACGAACACCACGGAATAACACCGGCCATGCCCGAAGAAAAAACATTTTCCATCGGCAAAGTCAACGCACAGCCCATCACCGACGAAGTGCAGCGGTCCTACCTGGATTATGCGATGTCGGTTATCGTCAGCCGCGCGCTGCCGGACGTCCGCGACGGGTTGAAGCCGGTCCATCGCCGCGTGCTCTACGCGATGTGGGAGATGGGGTTGCGATCCAGCGCGAGTTACAGAAAATCCGCGACCGTCGTCGGTGAGGTGCTTGGCAAATACCATCCTCACGGTGATCTTGCGGTGTACGACACCATGGTGCGCATGGCCCAGGATTTTGCGATGCGGTATACGCTCATTGACGGCCAGGGCAACTTCGGCTCGATGGACGGCGACGCGCCCGCTGCACACCGGTATACCGAAGCGCGTCTCGACCGCATTGC
>CAZCGY010000093.1:0-1824 GCA_964498355.1 uncultured Gammaproteobacteria bacterium
GGGTACAGCTTTGCCGCTACGACGCCGTGCTCCCGGGCGTCACGGATGATCTGCGTCGGCATGGGGCTTGTGAGGTAGATGGAAAGCAGCGGCGTCAAGCTCGTTCCAGCGCGGGCGATTTCCGCCCGGTACCGCGATGCTTCAACACCGGTGAAAATCGGCGGGGCGGTGTTCGGCATCACGAGTGCACGGGCGAACTGTTGGCCGCTGATGTCTGTGAGCAGGGGGAGTACGTTGCCCTGCCGCAGATGCAGGTGAAAGTCGTCCGGCTTGCGGATGGACAGAGAGGTCGCCACGGATGCTCCTTTGTGAAAGAACTGCGCGCATTCTACCTGAACGAATCTCCACGTCAAGCGCTCTTGACTTTTTTCGGATTTTTGCTACAAATGACCAGACCGTTCTTTTCATGGTTTCTCAAAAGAAAGAAGGAATGCATGATTGCGGAACCGTATGAGTTTCATCACGCGACGCTTCCGTGCGGGCTTGAATCGTACTGGCGCCACAGGCCCGAAGCGCAGTACCTCAAGATCGGCGCGCTCGTTTGGTCCGGCAATATCGACAATCCGGTCGGGAAAGACGGCCTTGCGCACTTCTTCGAGCATTTGCCATTTCGGGGGACCGATGCGTACCCTTCAAAACGCAAACTTGTGTTCCCGATTGAATCCGATGGCGGTTCAATTGGAGCTGGGACCGGAAGCAATGTGACGGAGTTCTGGGTTCAGGTGAAGGCAGGAAACGGCAAGAAAGGGTGGAAGCGCCTGGAACAGATGCTGTTCCATCCGCTCCTTCGGCAGGAAGACGTTGAAGCCGAGTTGCCGGTCATCGAAACGGAAATCGCCCAGCGGATGAATCAACGATCGATGGGTGATGAACTTCGGCAACGGACGCTCATTGGTGGCGAAGAGTTCGCGCGGAGTTTTCAAGGGCTTGGGACAAACGAAAGCTTGCACGCAATCTCGCTTGACGACCTCCACGCGTTCCACCGCGAGCACTATGTGCCGGCGAACATGACCGTGATCGCCATTGGGAATCTGGAGGAGTTCGAAGCGGGATGGGAAACATTTCTCGCAAGCAGCTTTTCTCAATTCGCAGATGCGGCGCGCAAGCTCCGACGCGTCATCGTTCCGATTGTCGGGGATATCCCTGCAGCGTGGGAATCAACGAATCTCCCGACGCGCCAGCCGCTCCTCTCGGTCTGCGGGCCTCTTCATCGAACAGGGGGGCTTCTCGATGACGACCTTGGCGTCACCATTGCTCCTGCCATGGCCATTATTGGCGAGCGGCTGTGGTCTGGCGATTTCTCCAGTGTCTTCTTGCACGAACTGCGCGAAAAGCGAAGCATCGTCTACTCCTTCTCCGGACAACGCACTCACATGGATCAGAACCTCGCGTGGTGGTCGTTCGGAGGTCTCTTCCGACGGCGTGAAGACATTGCCGTTGCCATGGACCTTCTGAAGAACGAATTGACACGGCCGGAGCGGCTATCTGACACCGTTGTCGAACGAATGAAGCGGTCCATCATCGGCTCTCATCACATGAAGGATTTCGGGTGCCGGAGCGTCTATGACTGGGCGTACGACTCGCTTCAGGAAGACCGCCGCATCATGACGCAGCAGGAGTGGCAGCGTCGCATCGCAGAAACCACGCCGGAAGAAGTCCGGTCATGCGTTGCCAGGTTCCTTGATCCCAGCCGCTGGATCATCACGACGTTTCTACCTAAAACCTAACCGAGCATTCAGCCGACATTGCAAAACATGTCGGTTTTTTTGGCCATCTTGACCGCCTTGAGAATGAATGCTACAATATCCTATGGCCCGACGGCTT
>CAZCGY010000094.1:0-373 GCA_964498355.1 uncultured Gammaproteobacteria bacterium
GCCGCTTCAAGTCAAGCAGATACTCTGGGGCAATTCGATTCCGGATCGTGTCCCAGCCGCGTTCGTCGAACACCACGGTATTTCCTCCCACAAAATGAACAGCCGTTGGTTCGGCGTACTGTAGCACAGATAGATTTGTTGTCAATCCGTCCGGGTGACCAAAGTACCGGAGTTGACAGGATGAAGGGGTCGTGATAAGGAGACGTGGCGCGTGCAGAGAGCATGCGTCAACGATGTCCTTTCACAAAGGAGATAATGTGAGAGTGTATCGTGGGATATCCCTCCTCGCCCTCGCCATCATGTGCGCACTGGGCTGCCAGACGACCAAGACGGAATTCTCAGATACGCTGCATGAAGATGCAACGATCGTCGA
>CAZCGY010000094.1:383-1749 GCA_964498355.1 uncultured Gammaproteobacteria bacterium
ATGTTCTTTTCAAAGGAGCGGGTGTGAGAACGCCGCACCTCGCAGTTGTTCTCGCTCTTGCCGCCCTCGGTGAACTGGGGTGCCAGACAACGAGGACGGAATTTTCCGACACGCTCCATGAAGACGCAACGATCGTCGAGACGGTCTTCACTCCTGCGAAACATGACATAGGCCTTGGCATGAAGGCGTTCGAGGGCCCCTGGGGCGAAAGCCGTGATCTCTCGGGCAACCCAGGAGTTGACATCGGCAGTGGACTCATGATCTCGAGTTCCACGGTGCCAGAGGAATACGCCGTCGTCTTCAGGTGCCAGCACGGCAAGTTCATCATCCGCCGCAAGGAAATCTACGAACGGTTTCATGGGCTTGACGGCCAGACCGTTGACGTCACGTTTCGCGAAGTCTACCGGACAACCTACGACGACCAGGATGGCCAAAAGAAGGTGGTCAGCCGCGTCCTGACCAAGTATGACTTTCTCAACGCCGTTCTGAGGTAACGATCGGGGGAAGAAGGCATGTTCTGGCTCTTTACCAACATCGACCATGCCGACTGCTTCTTGAGTGGACAAAGAATCTCCATGCCAATCAAGGCATTGGTTCTCGAGCCAGGCGAGAACGATTTTGACAGCGCAAAACCGTTTCTCCGCCTGCGAGGGTTCGGCCCAAGCGTGGATTGGAAGATTTTCACCTACACGCTCCCGGATGACGCGCACGATTGCAATACAAGTTCCGCGTGCGGTGCAACGATCGTGGAGTTCGGCGCAGCATGCAGGTTCACACTCTACCCAGCCAATCGGTCGTACCCGTTGGACATCACAGACTGTAAGACCCTGAAAAGCGTCTGGCCAGTTCTGCGCCAAAAAGTGGAAAAATACTGGCCTGGATCCAGCATGCCTGTCATCGAATACAAAATCTTCTAGGTTCGCTCCTCACCCGCCTCGCGTCAGACGCGACGGGTTTTTTATTTGACCGTAACAGAAGAGAACGGTAGTGTTCTTATTGAAAGGAATAAGGCTATGCATCCTTGCGTGTCCTGGGTTTCGCGGTCGCCTTTACGGCGACAGCGCTTATCCCGCCTCGGCTCTCGCCCCGCTCAGCGGGGCTCGTGGCCTCGGCCCCCGTAGATCAATAGATAGTCGCTTCTCCGGCGACCCGCCGATGAGGCGGGAGAAGCGGACTTTCCAGCCTCATTCACGACACGCCCTCGTAGTTCAATGGACCTGCCCGCCCTTGCCTTCGCCCCCATAGTTCAATGGATAGAACACCGGACTTCTAAGCCGGTTATGGAGGTTCAATTCCTTCTGGGGGCAAAGGCGATGGCAGGCGGGTAGAACTCCGGACTTCTAAGCCCGAGATGTAGGTTCGATTC